>NZ_JBFODE010000006.1:0-262373 GCF_040908155.1 Aeromonas sp. R6-2
GGAATGATGGTCGGCGTGAGAGGATTTGAACCTCCGACCCCTGACACCCCATGACAGTGCGCTACCTGGCTGCGCTACACGCCGACGTGGTCAGCTTGGCTGACGGGGGCAGAGTCTATGGGGATGGCCTCTGCCTGTCAACACGAAATCTGCCCCCTCGGTTCGTTTGCCTGCTTTGTGATCTATTGGCGATCAAAGGTTAATCGCTTGCCCAAAAGTGCATCGTTTACCTGGCCGCCCTGATAGGCGATCTGGCCGTTGACCAGGGTGGTGTCGATGCTGCTGTGGAAGCGATAACCGTTGAACGGGGTCCAGGCGCAGTGATAGAGGATGTTGTCATCGTTCACCACATAGGGCTTGCCCAGATCGAGCAGCACCAGATCGGCATAGTAGCCCTCGCGGATGTAGCCGCGGTCCTCGATTTCATAGCGCTCGGCCACCGCATGGGAGGTCTTTTGCACGATCTTCTCCAGGGTGAAGACCCCGTTGTGGTAGAGCTCGAGCAGGGCCAGCAGGGAGTGCTGTACCAGCGGCACTCCCGAGGGGGCCTTGAAGTAGCTCTGCTGCTTCTCCTCCCAGGTGTGGGGGGCGTGATCGGTGGCGATGATGTCGAGCAGATCATCGCGCACCGCGTCGAGCAGGGCGCGCTGATCGGCCACCATCTTGACCGAGGGATTGCACTTGATCTGGCTGCCCAGGGTCTCGTAGTCCTCCTCGTTGAAGAAGAGGTGATGAACACACACCTCGGCGGTGATCTGCTTGCTGCGCAGCTCTTTGACGTCGTGGCTCGGGGTGAACAGGGACAGCTCCTTGGCAGAGGTCAGGTGCAACACATGCAGCTTGGCCCCGTGCTCCTTGGCCAGCGCCACCGCCAGCGACGAGGAGCGATAGCAGGCCTCGTCACTGCGAATATGGGCGTGCTCGCGCATCGGCACCTGCTCGCCCCAGCGCTCGCGAGCGGCCTGCTCGTTGGCGGCGATGGTGGGCGTGTCTTCACAGTGAGTCACCAGCAGCACCGGGCTCTCGCGGAAGATGGCGGCCAGGGTCTCCTGATTGTCGACCAGCATGTTGCCGGTAGAGGAGCCCATAAAGATCTTCACGCCACAGTTGCGCTTGGGATCGAGGCGCTTGATCTCCTCGAGGTTATCGTTGGTGGCGCCCAGATAGAAGCTGTAGTTGGCCACGGAGGAGTGCTCGGCGATGGCGTACTTGGCCTCGAGCGCCTCGATGGTGGTGGTCTGGGGATTGACGTTGGGCATCTCC
Source organism: Aeromonas sp. R6-2 (assembly GCF_040908155.1). Classification (NCBI taxonomy): domain Bacteria; kingdom Pseudomonadati; phylum Pseudomonadota; class Gammaproteobacteria; order Aeromonadales; family Aeromonadaceae; genus Aeromonas; species Aeromonas sp. R6-2. The sequence goes on from NZ_JBFODE010000006.1 coordinate 1,264, forward strand.
ATGAAGCTGGTGGTGCCACCGGCGACGGCGGCGCGGGATTCGCTTCGAATGGTGCCCTTGTGGGTCAGGCCCGGCTCACGGAAGTGAACCTGATCATCGATCATGCCGGGGATGAGGTGCTTGCCCTTGGCGTCGATCACCACGGCGTCGGCGGGGGTCTCGATATGGGGGGCGATACGGACGATGCGCTCCCCTTCGATCAGGACGTCGGCGGCGTAGATCTTTCCTTCATTGACCAAAGTGGCCTGGGAGATAAGCAGCTTGTTCATGGGGGGTCCAGTTCCTTTGCAGAAGATCGCGCGTCATAATACCCGAAACCCGTTTACTGCTGTAGGCAAGAGATAGTGATGAAATTATTCGTAAGAGACCTCACCGTGATTGACTCCAGCTACCTGTGCGAGCGTCGTGGCATGGTAGGCGAGAGCTGGCTGGTGGATATAGAGCTCGGCGGTGAACTCAACGAGATGAGCATGCTGCTCGACTTTGGCCGGGTCAAAAAGCTGATCAAGGCGATCATCGATCGGGAGGTGGATCACAAGTTGCTGGTTCCTTCAGACAATGACCTGCTGCGCCGCGCCGAGGGTGCCCCGGGCGAGCTGACCGTCGACTGGCTGCGACCGGGGCGCTCTATCCACCTGCGTTGTCCCGAGCAGGCCTTTGCCTTCATCCCGGGTGATCAGGTCGACAGAGAGAGCCTGACGGCCTACCTGATGCAGATCCTGGCGCGAGAGTTGCCGGGTAACATCAAGGATCTCACTCTGACTCTGCGTCATGAGAAGATCGACGGCGCCTTCTACCACTACAGCCACGGGCTTAAAAAGCACGACGGCAACTGCCAGCGCATCGCTCATGGCCACCGCTCTCCCATCGAACTGCACGTGGACGGTGAGCGCGCCCCCGAACTGGAGGCCGCCTTCGCCGAGCGCTGGAGCGACATCTATCTGGGCACCGACGAGGACCGGGTGGCCCTCGAGAGCCTGACCCTGAGCCCTCATGCTGCCGTCGTGACGCCCGAGAGCCACATCGGTTTTGCCTATGAGGCGCCCCAGGGCCGTTTCGAGTTGGCCATGCCCCATGCCGAGGTGGAGATGATTGACACCGACACCACGGTCGAGTTGCTCGCCCACTACATCGCCCGTGAGGTGAAAAAAGAGGTGGGGGAGAAGTTTCTCAAGGTGGTCGCCTACGAGGGGGTCGGCAAGGGGGCCATCGCCTGGGCGTGACCCGGATTATTCAACGCTGGCCCAGGCGTTGGCCGCAACGTCATTTAGATAAGCACTATTTGACTGATTATTCATAAAGGCTACCTGAGTCGGGGAGAAAGGCTGTGCTAAGCCCAGCGTCTTCCAGTCCTTATAGGGGTGGCTTGTAATAGCAAGAGGGAGGCATCATGCCTCCCTCGTTTTTTAGCCCTGATGCAACGTGGGCTGGCACTCAACTTCCCTTAACTGAACAACGTTGCGGCCTTGGCCGGTTTTTTTCCGGGCCGCTAGAGGGCAACGTGCAGCAGCAGGAATAGAGAGAGGCTCGCCAGGGTCGCCAGTAGCACATGGCGGGTTCGCCAGGCGAGCAGTGCCGCACACAGGGCGCCCAGGAGATAGGGACTGGCCGGGCTTATGGCCAGCTCTCCCTCGGGCACAAACACGATCGGGCCCCACAGGGCGGTGAGTACCGCCGGCATGGCGTAGCCGAGCAACCGACGTGAGCGGGCTCCGAGGCGCACCGGCAGGGTTGGGGAGAGAAACAGGTAGCGGCTGGCAAACACCAGGGCGGTCATGGCGAGGATGGCCAGCAGGATCATGGACGTGCCTCCCCGGGCTCGGTGAGATAACCCACTACCATGGCGGCGGCGCTCGCCAGCATCATGGCCCCCTCCACTTGCCAGACGCTGAGCAGCACCGAGAGTACCAGGGCGGTGAGCATACACAGCAGCACTCCCCGATGCCTGATGGCGGGGACCGTGATGGCAATAAAGGTGGCGGCGACCACAAATTCCAGACCGAGATCCTTCATCCAGGGCAGCTGGCTGCCCGCCACCATGCCGAGCAGGGTAGCCAGGTTCCAGATGAGGTAGAAAGAGAGGCCGGCACCGAGGGCATACCAGCGATCGAAACGCTTGGGCCCATGGTGACCGCACAGGGCGAACAGCTCATCGGTGAGCAGAAAGCCGAGCGGCAGGCGCCAGCGCAGGGGCAGGGGGCTTATAGCCTCGCGCATGGCCAGGCTGTAGAGCAGGTGGCGTGAGGTAATAAAGAGGGTAGTGAGCAGCAGGGTGGCGATCCCGGCCCCTCCCTTGATAAGGCCCATGGCGGCGAGCTGGGCGGCGCCGGCAAACAGGATGGCCGACATGGCCTGGCCCTCCCAGGGGGTGAGGCCACACTCGATGGCAAACGAGCCGGCGAGGATCCCCCAGGGGAGCACGGCGACCGAGAGGGGGAGCATGGCCAGGGTGCCCTGGCGCAAGCGGATGGTGGGGTGGGTCATGATGGATCTCCTTGATAACCTCACCATCCTCTCAACCGCTGAGTCCCCTGCCTTGTACCTTATTGCTGGTGTGGATCGGCGCCCCCCGCAGCCCGTGCTGGGCCACATATTGGCCCGGGGTGATCCCCATGGCCTTCTTGAAATGCCGGTGCAGGTGGCTCTGATCGTGAAAACCGCATGCCTGAGCGGTATCGGCGATGGGCAGACCGGCGCGCAGCAAGCCGCGGGCTCGGCGCAATCGCACCTGGGTCTGATAGGCGTGAGGCGGCAACCCCACCTGCTTGCCAAAGCTGCGCACCAGGTGGTAGGGGCTGAGCCCCGCCAGCTCGGCGAGGCGCTGCAGGGCGATCTCCTCGGCCGGGTGGGCATCCAGATAGTCGCGCACCAGACGGATCTGGCGCTGGGCCTCGCTCTGGGGGGAGGGCCGGGCCCGGCCGTGGCGACACACCAGATTGACCAGAAAGCCATAGACAAGGCTCTCGCGCAGCAGCAGGGGCTGGCCCTCACCGGCCAGGGTGTCAAATACCAGGGTCAGTTGGGTGGCCAGGGCCGGATCGTGCACCACGGGTTCACGAAAGTAGGGGGGCATGCCATTGCCGAGTCCCAGGTCCCGGCCGATGGCGGCAAATTGCTCGGGCAGGGGGTACATGGCACGGTATGACCAGCCCCCTTCGCTCGCCGCATCCCCGGTGTGCACATCGTCGGCGTTGACCAATATGATGTGCCCTGTCGGTGCCAGGTGATCGGCGCCGCTGCGAAAGAAGCGCTGGGTGCCTCGCTCCACCACGCTGATGGTGTACTCCTCATGCACATGGCGCGAGAAGCACTGGGTCGCAAAACTGGCGTCGAGCAGGGGCAGGCCACCGAGTTCGTCGGTAACCCGATAGTGGGCGTGCTCGATGGGCGAGAGATCCTGATGGTGCATGGGAGTCGTGGCTGATTCGAAAATCACCACTCTATCAGCACAGAGGGGGCCGGGCTTGCACAAAATTGCGCTCCGGCCAAAAAGAAAACCACCGCCGAAGCGGTGGTTTATGAGGGTTCACATCACCTTGCTTAGAACAGGGTGGTGGAGAGGTTGTAGAGCTCCTGATCGAAGGGGCGCTTCATGTTCTCGATGCAGTCGATGATGTCGTGGTGCACCAGCTCGTTTTTCTGGATCCCGATGCAGCGGCCACCCTGGCCCTCTATCAGCAGCTCGACGGCATAGGCGCCCATACGGCTGGACATGATGCGATCGCGGGCAGTCGGGGCTCCGCCACGCTGGATGTGGCCCAGGATGGTAGCGCGGGTCTCGCGGCCGGTCATGGCCTCGATATCCTTGGCCAGGGCGTTCACATCGGTGACGTGCTCGCAGATGGTGATGATGGCGTGCTTTTTACCTTTGGCTTCACCGGCGCGGATCTGCTCGAGCAGCTGCTCCTTGTCGAAGGCCACTTCCGGCACGATCACATACTCGGCGCCACCGGCGACGGCGGCAGACATGGCCAGATCGCCGCAGTGGCGACCCATGATCTCGACCACGGAGATGCGATGGTGGGAGCTGCAGGTGTCACGCAGACGGTCGATGGCATCCACCACCACGTTCAGGGCGGTGTCAAAGCCGATGGTGAAGTCGGTACCGGCGATGTCGTTGTCGATGGTGCCGGGCAGACCGATGCAGGGGTAACCCATCTCGGTCAGCTTCTTGGCCCCCATGTAGGAGCCGTCACCGCCGATCACCACCAGGGCGTCGATACCGTGTTTTTTCAGGTTTTCGATCGCCTCGGCGCGCACTTTCTCCTCCTTGAAGGCGGGGAAGCGGGCGGAGCCGAGGAAGGTGCCGCCACGGTTCACCACGTCGGAGACGCTGTGGCGCTCGAGCTTGACGATGCGGTCCTGGTGCAGGCCCAGATATCCGTCCTGGATACCATAGACCTCGAGCCCGTGATGCAGGGCGGCGCGCACCACGGCGCGGATGGCTGCGTTCATACCCGGGGCGTCGCCACCGCTGGTCAGTACACCAATACGCTTGATCTGTTTGGTCATTGTCTGCCTCTGGATCTGAGTTTACGAATCAGGATAGCCTGTTTTTATTGGCTTCGGCTTTCCCATGGGTCAGTGGGGGAGGCCCATGGGGAAGCCGGCAAGAGGGGGCACAGGCCCCCTCTTTTATAGACGCTTACTTGGCAGCGCCGGCGATGATCTGGGAGAAGTCTTCCACCTTCAGGGAAGCGCCACCCACCAGGCCACCGTCGATGTCCGGCTGACCAAACAGGTCGGCGGCGGTTGCACCGGTTACGGAGCCACCGTAGAGGATCTGCACCTTGGCGGCGATGTCGGCGTCGAAACCGGCCAGGTATTGACGGATGTGGGCGTGCACGGACTGGGCGATCTCGGGGGTCGCGGTCTTGCCGGTGCCGATGGCCCATACCGGCTCATAGGCGATGACGGCGTTGGCGAAGGAGGCGATGCCGCAGCGATCGATGACGGCCTTGAGCTGGGTCTCGACGACGGTGTTGGTCACACCGGCTTCGAATTGCTCCAGGGTCTCACCGATGCAGAGTACCGGAACCAGGCCCGCTTTCTGGATGGCTTCGTACTTGGCGGCGACCACGGCATCGCTCTCGGCGTGCAGGGTGCGGCGCTCGCTGTGGCCAACCAGGGAGTAGGCGCAGCCAAACGCTTTGAGCATGACCGGGGAGTTCTCACCGGTGAAGGCGCCGGCTTCGTGAACGTCGGCATTCTGGGCGCCGTAGGCGATCTTGGTGCCGGCGGTCAGTTGCTCGACCTGGCCCAGGAAGATAACCGGGGGGCAGACGGCGACCTGAACGGAGGGGTGGGCGGCGGCGGCCGGGGCCAGACCCTTGATCAGGGCTTCTACAGAAGCCTTGGTGCCATTCAGTTTCCAGTTACCCATTACCAGATGCTGTCTCATTTCTTCTTCCTTCTGAGATGTTTGACTGCGGGCCATTATAAGAAGTGAACCGGAACCAAGATAGCCGCGTCGACGGCAATTGACGTAATTTTTTTTCGTTTTACCTGATCCAGGTCAGTTTCCAACCCCTTGATTGTTCACTCGTTGCTCTGTCCGCGCAGGCGGCTCCAGAGCTGACCGATCCACTCGTGCAGGGCCGCCTCCGAGTACATCAGATAGCGCCCCTTGGGGAGGTAACTATAGAGGGGAAGTGGCGCCTGGCTCTCCTTGGCGGTGAAGTCGGTGGGGGCGGGGATGGGGGTCATCCCCTCGGCCCGATAGAGGGCCAGGGCTCGGGGCATATGGGTCGCTGAGGTGACCAGTGCCACCTGCTGACCGGTCAGGGCGCGGGCGATGGAGACCGCCTCGTCGTGGGTGTCTTTGTTGTTTTCAAACAACTGCATTCGAGTGCGGGGTATCCCCAGACTCTCCGCCATACGGGCATTGACCTCGGCGTTGGAGAGGGGATCCCCTGCCGCATAACCCGAGAAGATGAGGGTTGCCTCGGGGTAAGCCTTGGCCAGACGCACCCCCTCCAGGGTGCGCGCCAGGGCGATATTGTTCTGCCAGCTGGTGAGGGGAATGGCCGGATCCGAGACATGGCCGTTGCCAAGCACCACGATGGCATCGATGCGGGGATGTTCGGCCACCGCGAAGGGAGGGTTGGCCTGCTCAAGGGGGCGGGCCAGCTCGACACTGACCGGGCGCAGGCCAAAGGTGGCGATCACCACCAGTGAGAGGGTCGCCAGCAGCTTGCCGCTCTTTTGAAAGCGGGTGAACCAGAGCAGCAGCAGGGCCAGCAGCAACAGGGAGAGGCCAAAGGGAAGCGGCATCAACAGATGACCTATCCATTTTTTGATGACGAACACGGGGTGGAGTCCTCGGGTTTTGACGAACCGCACGAGTATGCCAGAATAGCGGACTTTTGGAATTGGCCCGACCGGGCCCGTTTTCGAGTCAGTTTCTTGAAGCACGATCAGAGTTTCGACGGGCGCGCCGACAAGTTCGCCCGCAATATCTACGACTCCAGCAAGGGACGCATTCGCACCACAGTGGTGTGGAGCGATCTGGAGGCCTGTCTCGCTCGCCTTGGGGACCGCCCCCTGCGCATCCTCGATGCGGGCGGTGGCTTTGGTTTCTTTGCCCGCCGTCTGGCCGCCCTGGGTCATCAGGTGACCCTGTGCGATCTCTCCGCCGAGATGCTGGCTATGGCCCGCGTCGCCATCGAGGAGGAGGGGCTGACCGACAGGATTCGTCTCATTCACTGCCCCATTCAGGATCTCAAGAGCCAGGTGACCGGCCCCTTCGATCTGGTGCTCTGCCACGCCGTGCTCGAGTGGCTGGCCGAGCCGCGCCAGACCCTGCTCGGCCTGTTTCCATTCCTGGCGCCCGGGGGCATACTGTCGCTGCTTTTTTACAACCGCCACGGTCTCTTGTTTCAGAGCCTGGTGGTGGGGAATTTCGACTACGTGAAGGCGGGGCTTAGCAAGAAGCGCCAGACCGCCCTGACGCCCACCAATCCGCAAATCCCCGAGCAGGTCTATGACTGGGTCGGGCGCGGAGGCTTGAAGATCATCGGCAAGACCGGGGTGCGCGTCATTCACGATTACATGCGTCACAAGGAAGATCAGACCGGCAAGTTCGAGGACCTGCTGGCCATGGAGCAGCACTACTGCCGGCAGGAGCCTTTCGTCTCCCTCGGCCGCTACATCCATGTGATGGCCCAAAAGCCCCTGTGAGTGCGCATTGGCAAGATAACAACACGAGATGACCTCATGACCAGTACCACCCGCCTTTCGGCCGAGCCGGCTTACGCCGGTCGCTCCCTGCCCGACACGGTCGGCTGGGTGCGCCAGGAGGGGCTTGCGCTGCAGCTGCCGACCGACCGACTGGCCTTCCTCGTCGCCATCAAGACCCTCGCCGAGGAGGAGTCCGATCTCGGTGAAGCGGCCCTGCACGACGCCTTCGGCTATGTAAGCAGTGCCTTCGGCCAGATGGACGAGACCCTCTCGTCCCGGGCCAACAATGCCATCAACGATCTCATTCGCCAGCAACTGCTGTCGCGCTTCACCACGGATCCGGTGGCGGGCGAGAGCCTCTATCGCCTCTCACGCCTTGGGGTCGCCATCGTCGACTTCTTCCTGGAGAGCCGCCAGGTGGACTCCATCAAGCTCTCTATCTTGCTCGAGCACCTGGCCGCCGAGCTCGACAAGGCGCGCACCGCAGCGCTCGAGACCAACACCCGGGAGCAGTGGGAGGCCGAGGTGTTGCCGCGCCTGACCTTCTCGCTCGAGGAGACCATGGAGCGCATCGATCTCACCCAGCGCGCCATGGATGAGCAGCAAAGCAAGGTCAAGGAGGAGATCGCCGCCCTGTTGACCCAGGACTGGATGGACGCCATCCACAGCTGCGAGAAGTTGCTGCGTGAGACCGGCCAGACCCTGCGCGAGCTGCAAGACACCCTGGACGCCGCCGGCCACCGGCTGCAAGAGGGGCTGCTCAATATCCAGGAGGCGGCCCAGGGGCGCGACGATCTGTTCCATGTGGAGGAGCTGACCCACGCCCTGCAGGGGCGTTTGGACGTCATCACCAGCTGGGGCCAGCAGTGTATCGAGCTCTGGTCCCGCTATGACCGCCACGTGCACAAGTTTATCCGCACCGCCATCGACATGGACAAGAACCGCGCCTTCAGCCAGCGGCTGCGGGAATCCATCCGCCAGTTTGAGCAGCACAACTGGCTGCTGCGCATCGCCGAGGAGCCGCGCCTGCTGGAGCTGCGCGACGAGACCATCGCCATCCACGACGAGGAGGTGACCGGCGAGGTGCCTGCCGAGCTGGAGTTTCAGGAGGTGGTCGACATCAGCGCCGAGCTGGCCGAGCGTATCGGGCGCCATCTGGTGCGCTACAAGGCGTCGGGGCTGCCCCTCGATCTGGCCGAGGTGCTGCGCGAATACCTGGAGGAGTTCCCGGCTCACGCCCACTTCGATGTGACCCGCCTGCTGGTGGATCAGGCGGTGCGCCTCGGTCACAGCAGCGAGCTCACCCCCCATGCCCAGCCGGGCTGGAAACCCGTTAACCAACATGGATCCAAGGTTCAGGCCTATGTCATCGACCAATATTGATTTTCCCTTGCCGCTGCGACTGGCAGAGGCGATCGCCAACCCCTTGTTTCCGCGTATCGACACCGCCCTGCGCTCGGGCCGCCATATCAGTGCCGACGAGTTTGAGCAGCACAGCGTATTGATCGACTATCACCTGGAGTTCGAGCTCTTCTATGGCCGCTACCAGGTCGAGCTCATCAAGGCTCCCGAGGGCTTCTTCTACCTGCGCCCGCGCCCGAGCGCCGACATCGGCACCACGGTTCTCTCCGAGCTCGACATGCTGGTGGGCAAGGTGCTCTGTTACCTCTACTTGAGTCCCGAGCGGCTCGCCTCCGAGGGGGTCTTTGCCATGGCCGAGCTGCAGGAGGAGATCCTGACCCTCAGTGACGAGAAGCAGCTGCTGCGCATGGTGAGCAGCCGCACCGGCGGCACCGATCTCGACAAGAAGAAGCTACTCGAGAAGATCCGCACCTCCCTGCGTCGTCTGCGTCGTCTGGGCATGGTCACCGCCCTTGGCAACGGCGACAAGTTCAAGGTTAACGAGTCGGTGTTCCGCTTCGCCGCCGATGTGCGCAGCGACGAGGATCCGCGCGCCGTGCAACTGCGCATGATCCAGGAGGGGGAGGCCATCTTCCACGACGACGAGCTGCCCAGCAGCGAGAGTCTGTTTGAGGATGTCGAGGCGGATCTCGACGAAGAGCAACTGGATCTGGAGGTATAAGTCGTGCGCGGTAAGTTCAAATCCCTGACCATGGTCAACTGGAACGGCTTCTTCGCCCGAACCTTCGATCTCGACCAGCTGGTCACCACCCTCTCCGGCGGTAACGGGGCGGGCAAGTCCACCACCATGGCGGCCTTTATCACGGCCCTCATCCCGGACCAGACCCTGCTTCACTTCCGTAACACCACGGAAGCCGGCTCCAGCAGCGCCTCTCGCGACAAGGGACTCTACGGCAAGCTGCAGCGCGGCCACTGCTACTCCCTGCTCGAGGTGAGAAACAGCCGCGAGCAGCGTATCTGGGTTGGCGTGCACCTCGAGCAGGTGGCCAACCGGGACAACAAGGTCAATATCACCCCGTTCGCCCTGGTGGATGTGCCTGAAGGGCTGGCCCCGACCGATCTGCTGCTGGAAAAGCTCGAGGACGGCAAGGGGCGGGTGCGTGCCTTTGCCGATCTGAAAGGGGCTGCGGTGCAGCTGGGCTCCCTCAAGGTGGCCAAGTTCAATTCGGTGACCGATTATCACAACTTCATGTTCGAGTTCGGTATCACCCCGAAAAAACTGCGTGACCAGAAGGATCGCAGCAAGTTCTATCGCCTCATCGAGGCCTCCCTCTACGGCGGCATCTCGTCGTCGATCAGCCGATCCTTGCGTGAATACCTGCTGCCGGAGAACTCCGGCGTGCGCAAGGCGTTTCAGGACATGGAGGCGGCCATCTACGAGAACCGCCGCACCCTGGAGGCGATCAAGGAGACCCAGGGGCAGCGGGATCTGTTCAAGAACCTCATCACCGAGACCACCCACTATGTGGCCGCCGACTATGTGCGCAACGCCGCCGAGAAGGCCCGTCTCTCCGAGCTGGCCCTCAAGGCGAGATCCGAACTCTCGGACAAGCGCCGTCTGCTGGCCGAAGAGAAGCAGCGCGCCATCTATCTGGCCGACGAGGTGGATCAGCTCACCAACCGCGAGAAGCTCCTGACCGACGAGCTCGAGACCGCCGCCGAGCACCTGGGCAAGGTGATGGCCGCCGTGGCGCTCAAGAAGAAGATTGAGCTCTACCGCACCGATCTGCAGGAGCTGGTCGACAAACTCGAACAGCAAAGCGCCGTGGTCGAGGAGATCCAGGCCCGACTGCTCGATGCCGAGGAGCGCCGCGAGCGCGCCCTGGCCGAGGTGGACAGCCTCAAGACCCAGTTGGCGGACTACCAGCAGGCGTTGGATATCCAGCAGACCCGCGCCATCCAGTACCGCCAGGCGGTGCAGGCGATGGAGACCGCCCGCGAGCAGTGCGAGCTGGCCGATCTCGACGCCGGCAACGCCCATCAGCAGCTGGCCGCCCTGCGCGAGCGCGAGAGCCAGCTTACCCGCGCCGTGCTCGATGCCGAGCAGCAGCTGACCCTGGCCAAGACGGCCGCCAGCGACTACGAGCAGGCCCTGGAGCTGCTCCTTGGCGTGGCACCGGATACCGAGCGGGGCGACGCCTACGCCGTGGCCCAGCAGCTTGGCCGTCGCCTTATCGAGGAGCGTGCCCTGCTGGCGCAAGGGGAGGGGCTGCGCGCCGCCTTTGCCCGTCTCGAGAAGGAAGTGGCCGGCGCCGGGCAGCTCGGCAAGCTGGTGGCCCAGCTGGCCGAGAGCGGTGCCCGGGTGGAGGATGGCGACGAGCTGGCGCTGCTGCTCGAGGGGCTGCGCGCCCGCCGTGAGGAGCTCGACGACGAGGCCGAGGGGATCGCCCAGCGCCGCTCCGAGCGCCGCCACCAGAGCGAGCAGCTCGAGCGCGATATCAAGGCCCTCACCGCCCTGGCCCCGCGCTGGCTGCAGGCGAGCGACAAGCTCGAACAGCTGCGCGAGCAGAGCGGTCTGCCTCTTGCCTGTGCCGAGGAGATCTCCCTTGGCATGAGCCAGGTGCTGGCCGACGAGCGCCGCTTCGAGCAGGAGAGTCGCGACATACAGGGGCGCAAGCAGGCCATCGAGCGGCAGGTCAAAAACCTGCAACTGGGGGCCGGCGAGGCGGATTCGCGCCTGTCGCGCATCGCCGAGCAGGTGGGGGGCGTGCTGCTCTCCGATGTCTACGACGACATCTCCATCGACGACGCACCCTACTACTCCGCCCTCTATGGCCCGGCCCGCTGCGCCCTGGTGGTGCTGGATCTGGAGGGCGCCATCGAGCGTCTCAAGGCCCTCGACGACTGCCCCGAGGATATCTACCTCATCCAGGGCAATCCCGACTCATTCGATGAGGATCTGGTCGAGGCCGACGAGCTCGGCAACGCCGTGCTGGTGCGCACCAGCAAGCGCCAGGTGCGCTACTCCCGCTACCCCGAACTGCCCCTGTTTGGCCGTGCGGCGCGGGAGAAGCGCATCGAGCAGCTGGAGGTCGAGCGCGACGCCCTGATCGAGGCCTACGCCAAGGCGGCCTTCGAGCAGCAGAAATTTCACCGTCTCTATCAACACTTCAGCGACTTTGTCGGCGCGCACCTCGGCATCGCCTTCCAAGACGATCCCGAGCTCGAGATCGAGCAAAAGCAAGCCGCCCTACGCCAGCTGCAAGGGGTCGTGGGGGAGAGCGAGCGCGAGCTGCAATCCCTCAAGGGGGCCCAGGCCCAGGTCGCCCGTCAGCTGCAGTTGGCCCAGGCCATGCTGCCGCTGGCCCACCTGTTTGGCGAGCCGGTGGGTGAGAAGCTCGAGCAGGCGCGCGCCCAGATAGACCGTCTCGACGCCGCCCGCGACTTCGTGGCCCGCCACGGGGTTACCCTCGAAAAACTCGAGGCCCTGAGCCAGGCCCTGCGCCAGGATCCCCAGGGGCTCGCCGAGCTGCAGGCCATCTTCGATCGGGAGCACGGGGCGCTCTCCGAGCAGAAACGCCGCTGCTACCTGCTCGATCAGGTGGTGGCCCGCCTGCCGCACCTGGCCTATCAGGATGCCCAGGACCTGCTCGGCAAGGCCTCCGAGATGAGCGAGCATCTCAAGGCCAAGCTCAAGACCGCCGAGGTGGATGCCCGCGCCGCCGCTGAGCAGCACAAGCAAATCAGTGCCCAGCACACCGAGGCGCTGCAGGTGCGCACGGCCCTCAATTCCAGCGTCGAGGCCAAGGGCGAGACCCTGCGCGAGTTCGAGCAGGAGCTCGGCGCCATGGGGCTGACCCTGTCGGATGACATGGAAGAGAAGGCCCGCAGCCACAAGAAGGAGGTCGAGGAGTTGCTCATTCGCACCCGCTCCCGTCGCACCAGTGCCGAGGCCCAGCTGCAGGTGACCAAGCGCGAGATCGAATCCCTCGGCGGTCGCCTCAAGGTGGAGGGCAAGGACTACTTCGGTGCCCGCAAGGCCCTGGTCGGCCACAAGGCGAGCTGGTCGCGCGTGGTGCGCCTGGCCCGCGAGACCGACGTGGAGAAGCGCCTCAATCGCCGCGAGCTGGCCTATCTCGATGCCGACGACCTGCGCTCCATGTCGGACAAGGCCCTCGGCGCCCTGCGGGTGGCGGTGGCGCACGACGAGGACTTGCGCGACGCCCTGCGCCGCTCCGAGGGCAACCGCAGCACCGAGCAGAAGGTCGCCTTCTACGTGCAGGTCTACCGCTATCTCAAGGATCGCATCCGCAACGACATCATCCGCTCGGACGATCCGGTGGAGGCCATCGAGGAGATGGAGATCGAGCTGGCGCGCCTGGCCGACGAACTCAAGCAGCGGGAGAACCACCTGTCGCTCTCCTCCCATGAGGTGGCGGCCAAGATCACCAACATCATCCGCCGCGAGCAGAACCGCATCCGGGTGCTCAACCAGGGGCTGCAGAACATCGCCTTCGGTCTGGTGCGCGGGGTGCGCCTCAACGTCAACGTGCGTGAGGCTCACACCCGGTTGCTGACGGCACTCGCCGATCAGAGCGCCATGCACAACGATCTGTTCGCCGACAAGGAGCTCACCTTCTCCGAGGCGATGGCCAAGCTGTTCCAGCGCCTCAACCCGCAGGTGGAGCAGGGGGAGCGCAACTACCAGGTGATGGGGGATGTGCTGCTCGATTACCGCAACTACCTGGAGCTGGAGATCGAGGTGCTGCGCGGCGCCGACGGCTGGCTGCGCGCCGAGAGCGGCGCCCTCTCCACCGGCGAGGCGATCGGGACCGGTCAGGCCATTTTGCTGATGGTGCTCATCAGCTGGGAGGAGGAGTCCCGCCGCCTGCGTGCCAAGGACATCGCCCCCTGTCGCCTCCTGTTCCTCGACGAGGCGGCGCGCCTGGATGCCAAGTCCATCGCCACCCTGTTCGAGTTGTGCGAGCGCCAGGACATGCAGCTGCTTATCGCGGCGCCCGAGAACATCAGCCCCGAGAAGGGCACCACCTACAAGCTCATCCGCAAGGTACAGGGCAAGCACGAGCACGTGCACGTGGTGGGGCTGCGCGGGTTTGGTTTCACCGACGAGGCCGCCAGGCTCAGCGCCTGACGGGAAGTGAAATGATGCGGGGGGCCTTGGCCTCCCGCAGCGTTTGGGTAGCGCAACGAGGAGGAGAGGATGAGAGACGCGAGAGCCTGGCTATTGCTGGGCCTGTGTACGCTGCTGGCGGCCTGTAGCAGCAGCTACGACGAGGCCCACGGCGGCAGCTGGCGCGGTTATAGCGAGACCGGGCTGGCATCGTATTACGCCGATCGCTACCACAACCGGCGCACCGCCAGCGGTGAGCCCTACCGCAAGGAGCGCAGCACGGCGGCCCATCTGGTATTGCCCTTCGGCAGCCGGGTGAAGGTGACAAATCTGGCCAATGGCAAGAGTGTGCTGGTGCGCATCAACGACCGCGGGGCCTTCCCCGAGGGGCGTGTCATCGATCTCTCCCGCTCGGCCTTCTCTGCCATCGGCAACCCGGCGGACGGGCTGCTGCGGGTGCGTCTCGAGGTGATGGAGTAGGTTTCATTACAGGCCATTTCCGTTTGAATCAAGCATCCCATCGGGGGGAGAGGGGGGGAGTGGGGTTTGTTACCATGGGCAATACCCGCAGGATGGCGGGTAAGAATCCATAAGGAAGCCACATGCACCGTTTACTGCTCTACCCCCTCGCGGCCCTGTTGCTGGCCGCCTGTAGCTCGCCCGATCAGCGCTACGTCAGCCCCCCCCCCACCCTCAACGGGGAGCCTGTGGTCATCGAGGAGAGCGAGCTCGCCCGCTACTGGCTGGGTCAGACGCCCGATGTCTTCACTATCCCGACCAAGATGTTTCCCAAAGAGAAGATAATGACGAGCGGCAGGGTGATCATTCGCCCCCTGCTCGATGGGGCGGGGCAGCGACCGGCCGGCAACTACGTGGTGATCCGTCATCTCATCGACTCCAAAGGGGTGGCCTATAACCCCGAGTTTATCGACTCATCGGACAAGCGCCTGGAGTGGGTGGCCCTGAGCATGCTCTCCAAGCGCCACTATCAGGCGGCCAAGGAGAATCCCCGGGCCACACCGGTCATCGTCGATACCTGCTTCGAGATTGTCTACGACGAATGAAACGGGAGGCCTTGGCCTCCCGTCTGCTTCCTCCCCCCGGGTTTGTCAGGCAATGAGCCTGAAGCGGCTGACCAGCTCCTGCTGCCGCTCGGCCAGCTGATCGAGCTGCTGACTGGTTCCGGCCACCTGATCGATGCCCCGGTAGTTGAGATCCGAGATATCCGAGATGTGGTTGAGATTGGTCGCTATCTCGGCGCTGGTGGCCTGCTGCTGCTCGGCAGCGGCCGCAATCTGACTCGCCATGTCGTTGATCTGGGTGACGATCCCCTGGATCTCCTCCATGGCGCCGTTGGCATCGGAGCTCTGCTGCACACTCGCCTCCATCTCGCCGGAGCACTCTTCCATCTCCTTGACGGCGCGGGAGACCGCCTGTTGCAGCCCCTCGATCATGGCGTTGATCTCGCTGGTCGAGTCGCTGGTGCGCGAGGCCAGGTTGCGCACCTCGTCGGCCACCACCGCGAAGCCACGACCCTGCTCACCGGCCCGGGCGGCCTCGATGGCGGCGTTGAGGGCCAGCAGGTTGGTCTGCTCGGCGATACCCCGGATCACCTCGAGGATGTTGCCAATCTTGTTGCTCATGGTGCTCACCTCGGCGATCACCTGGCCCGCATGCTGAAGCTTCAGGGCCAGCTGGTGAGTGGTGGAGATGTTGCCGGCCATCACCTGACGCCCGATGCGCGAGGCGCGCTCGACCTCCTGCACCTGCTCCAGGCTCTGGTGCGCCGCCATGGCCACCTCGCGCACCGAGGCTTCCATCTGGGTCATGGCGGTGGCCACCGAGGCGGTCTCGGCGCGCTGGCGCTCGAGCTCGCCGCGCACCTTCTCGGCGGTGTGGCGGTTACTGTGGGCGGTGTCGGTGAGCTGGGTTGCGGCGCTCGCCAGCTGTCCCAGCACATCACCCATCTGGCTTATCAGCAGGTTCACCTGGCGGGCCAACTGGCCAAACTCGTTATGGCTCTGGAAGTGGACCCGGGCTGTCATCTCCCCCTGGGTGACGGCACCCAGGACGCTTAGCAGCTCTTGAAGCGGGCGGCGTATGGCCTTGCCAAGGCCCCAGGCGACCAGCAGGGCCAGCACAATGGCGGCGGCGATGGCCATCCCCTGGGTGATCCGGCTCTGGCTGAGAACCCCATCGGCGGCGGCGATACTCTGATCCATGATCTGGCGGCTCTCTCTGTCGACGCTGGCCAGGGTCTGCTGGACGGCGACCACCTGCTCCCCGGCGGCGCTGCGTTGGGCCTGCATGGCCGCCTGCTCGCGCATCAGGGCGAGGTATTGCACCAGCAGCCCCTCCTCGGCCGTGGTGTCACGCACGAAGGCGCGCACCTGGTGACCCAGATCGTTGTCGAAGTCGGGCAGCTCGTTTTCCAGATCCTTGACCGTGGCGTTAAACCCCTGGATCTGCATCTTGTTACGCTTGAGGGCGGCCTCGATGGCGCCGGTGGCGCTCTGGTTGAGGGCATCCATGGTGGAGAGTTCGATGGTCGAAAGCTGGGTGGTGAGCTTCTCGGCCAACATCTTGATGAAGCTGTCGTCGATAGTGATCATCATGTCGGCCAGGTTCTTCTTGAACTGGGGCAGGGTGACCTGAAACTGTCCCTTGGCCCGGTTCACCTTGGTCAGGCGCTCCAGCATGCTGCGGCGTTTCTCTGGCAAGGGGGCGGTCTGGCTCAGGTACTGCTCCAGCTGATTGGCAAGGGTCGCCAGGGGGGCGCCCAGTTGGGGATGGCTGGCGGCGGCCTGTTTAAGCTCGGCCAGAGCTGCCTGGGTGGCCTCGCGCTCCCGGGTGAGCCGGCTTATCTCCTCCTCAAGCACCTTGGGATCCGATTCGGAAAGGGTATCGCTCAGCCAGCGATGGGCCTCGAGCAGCACGATCTGGGTGCGAGCGCTGGCCTGCACCAGGGGCATGGATTGATCCGTGACCCGGGTCAGGGCGCCCTTGAGCTGCCCCTGGCTGAAGAAGGTGAGCGATGAGGCGCCGATCATCACCAGGATGAGGATGGCAAAGCCCAGATAGATGCGTTGCAAGATAGAAAGATTATTCAGTTTCATTATTGTGTTGTCCCGCTGTCACTGTGTCCCTGTCAGGGTTGTCGTTGCGACTATCGGCATTTTTAACAGTAAATCGAGCAGAAGTGACAAGGCTTGTCGCAGAAAGGGGGGCCAGGTCACACTTGCCCGAAAAGGTGGCGTCACAAGGCGCTTTCCTTTACCCTCACTGCACTGCCAACCCTTTGTTTTCAAGGAGTCTATCCATGGCCGAGGAAACCATTTTCAGCAAGATCATCCGCAAGGAGATCCCCGCCCAGATCCTCTATCAGGACGATCTGGTCACCGCCTTTCGTGACATCAGCCCCAAGGCACCGACCCATATCCTGATCGTGCCCAATGTCCTCATCCCCACCGTCAATGATGTGGAGCCCGAGCATGAGGCCGCCCTCGGCCGTCTCTTTACCGTCGCCCGCAAGCTGGCCGCCGAGGCTGGCATTGCCGAGGATGGCTATCGCCTGGTCATGAACTGCAACCGTCATGGCGGGCAAGAGGTCTATCACATCCATATGCACCTGCTGGGGGGCAAGTCCCTGGGAGCCCTGGTGAGCTGCTAAGGCAGCTCCTGTCGCCCCGCCTCTGGCAGGCGGTCGATCCTGTGCCGGCTTTTGCCCTAGCATAAGCACTCATGGCGGGGCAGTGGCTCCGCCATCTGTTTTTTACCAGGAGAGTAGGCAAATGAAGATGCGTCCCCTGATGCTGCTGACGGTCCTTCTGCTGGGGGGCTGTAGCGTCAACCCCTACAGCTGGCCCGGCAGCGAGAGTCAGCCACCGGCCCCGGTCAAGCCACTGCCCGGCAAGCCGCAACCCCCCGTTCAAAAGCCCGAGGTGAGCAAGCCCGCGCAGGCACCGACGGCTCTGGCACTGGCCATGGCCGACAGCTTTGTGCAGGCCCCCGAGGTGCAGCAGCTGGCACCGACCGCCCCTCTCTTGCTGCTTACGCCGCCCCAAAACGGTACCGGTGAGGCGGTCGATACCCGACTGATGGCCGACACCATGAGAAAACGGATCGCCAGCCGCACCGCTTTTCGCTTCGTCGATCCGGGGCAGGTGGCGGCCATCACGGGTCAGCTTGAGTATCAGCAGGGGGGGATGAATCCGGCCTCTCTGGTGCGTCTCGGGCGTCAGACCGGTGCCGGCTTCATGCTCTACGGGGACCTGGCCCGTGACGCAGGGCACTATCGCCTCACCATGAGCCTGATGGATCTGCGAAGTGGGGAGCTGCTCTGGAATGGCAGTCGTGCCGCCAGCCGCTGACTCTTTGCCGGCCGGACTGCCAGCCCCCTGGGATAAGGCCAGCGCCGCCCCCCTTGGCGGCGGGTTGACCAACCGTAACCTGTGCCTGCAGGCCGCCGATGGCCGCCGCGCCTTCTTGCGCATCGGTCACCCCTCGGCGGCGAACCTTGGCATAGATCGCCACCAAGAGTGGCGCCTCTATCGGCAGGCAGCCCAGGCGGGATTGGCGCCACCTTGCCTGTTTGCCGAACCCGGGAGGGGAATCCTCTTGCTCGAGTGGTGTGACGAGCCGAGCTGGGCCGAGTGCTCCCCGCAGCAGGCAGAGGCAACCGCTGCCCTGGCTCAACTGCTGGTGCGGCTGCATCGCCTGCCTCGGCCGAAGGTGCATATGGCCGTGCGTCCCCACGCCGAACGCTATCGCCATCAACTGCTTCGGATACCCGACTGGTTACTGGCCCTGGAGCGGCCACTATTGGCCTGCCACGAGCCCGATGAGTGCCGCTACGCCTGTCATCACGATCTCAACCCGGCCAATCTGCTTGGGCCGCGTCCCTGGGTGGTGGACTGGGAGTATGGCGCCGCGGGCCATCCGGGCTTCGAACTCGCCTCCATCTTGCGCACCCATGGCTGGAGCGAGGAGCGGGGCGACGAGCTGGAGGCTTGCTATCTGGCCGCCGGCGGGTCATGTTCTGAGCTCAGGTTTCGCCCCTTCTTGCCCTGGGTGGACTACATCGCCCTGCTCTGGGCTCTGGTGCGTCAGCAGCAGGGGGAGGCCATGAGCCACTGGATTGATAGCTATCGTCAACGACTGGAGTGATCCCATGACGCGAACCCGGGCCTGGCTACTTGGTCTGCTCTGCTTTCTGCTGGTCGGCTGCTCGACCCGTCTCATCTACTACTGGCTCGATTGGGCCATTGTCTGGCAACTGGATGATTACTTCTCCCTGACCCGGGATCAGCGCAATGCCCTTGATCGAGAGGTGCGTGGCCTGATGGCGTGGCATCGCAAGTCGGAGATCCCCGCCTACGGCGCCCAGCTCAAGGCCCTGAGCGAAGCAGTGGCGAGCCCCATGACCACCGCCCAGGTCGACAAGCACCTGGCCGCCCTGGAGGGGGATCTGGACCGCCTGATTGGTGATGCCTTGCCGAGGGCCGTGCGTCTGGGAGAGATCCTGAGCGATGCCCAATTCGAGCGTTTCCTCAAGGAGCGGCGACAAAAGCTGGCCCAAAAGCGGGAGGAATTTCGCCGCAGCCCTCGGGATAAGGAGCTCAGCGACTTCACCGAGAAGATGAACAAGCGCCTGTTGTTCTGGATTGGTGAGGTCAAGCCGGCCCAGGCGCCCCTGGTCGCCCGCTGGGTAGAGTGGCAATACGAGCTCTACGGCCCCTGGCTCGACTATCAACTGCACTGGTGGGATGAGCTCGAGCAGGTGTTAAGGCTCAAGGGCACCCCTGAGTTTGCGCCGGCTCTCGAGCGTCTGCTCGCCAGCGGCGATAACCTGATGGGGGGACGCTACACCGGGTACACGGCCCAATCTCGCCAGCGAACCGTGCAGTGGCTGTCGGACTTGAGCACGAGTCTCGATCTCTCCCAGCGGGCCCATCTCTATGGCTTGCTCAAGGGCTATGCCGATGATTTTATGGGGATGGCGCGCCGTTAAGGCGTGACCTGCCTTGTGAGGGGGGAGGGGCCATGGTATGGTTTGCCCCTCTTTACCGCCCATGAGACGACCCTTGCGCTTTTCCTGGCTGAAAACCCTGCTTCTGGGGAGTGTGCTCTCCCTTGTTCTGTGCTCCTCCCTGGGGGCCGGGATGGGGGTATCCGCCCATCAGAGCGGAGCCTCGGTTGTCAGTGTCAGCCAGCCACTGCAGGATAACCTCGAGGGGGCTCTGACCCACCAGAGCCACCTGCTGCGGCTCGAGCAGGGGCTGCGCAGCGATGACGAGCCGGCCGACGATATTCGGTTCCTGCTCGTCGAGTGGTCGCAGGGCGAGATCCTGTTGCTGCTCTGTGGCCTGCTGTTTTTCCCCGGCATGGCCTATCTCAGGTTCTCGTTTCGCGATCGCTTCAGCCGCGATGATCGGCGAAGACGAGTCCGCCCCCATCTTCTCTACCGCTTCCTCCAGCGCCGTCGCGCCTTGCCGCTGACGGCCTGACGCGCACTCGCGCAGACAGGCCCAACCTTCCGTAAAGTGGGCTTCACCCCGGTGAAGCTGCCGTTTTCTCTATTGGGGTTCTGTCATGACCAACCATACCCGCCGCCGTGCCAAGCATGGCGTAATGAACCGCATGAGCCGCTGGAGCTATGCCCTGCTGCTGCTCATGCTGGTCACCTTTACCTTCTACTCCCTGCCCACCTTCTTCGGTGAGCAACCCTCTATTGGGCTGCATGGCCAGACGGCCCTGAGCGATGCCCAGGCGCGTGCACTGGCCGAACGCCACATAGCCCCCAGGCTTGTTATCGCCGATGCCGATCGACTCGAGCTGGTGTTCGCCAGCCAGGATGAGCAGCAAGGTGCCAAGCAGGTGCTCGACGCCCTCGGGGCCAGCACCACCCTGGAGTTTCACGCCAATGCCCCGGCCTGGCTCAAGGCCCTGGGCGCGGCCCCCATCAAGCTGGGGCTGGACTTGCGCGGGGGCTCTCAGCTGCTGATCGCCGTCGATACCGACTTCGTGCTGGAGCGCCAGAGCAGTAATCTGGTCGATTCGCTGCGCGCGGCCCTGCGGGAGGCCCGCCTGCGCGGGGCTCAGGTGCAGCGTGACGGGCTAGACCAGGTGGTGGTGACCCTGCCGGCCGGGGAGCCGGCCGCATCCTATCTCGCTGTGGTACGTCACGAGCTCGGCCAGGGTCAGTGGCAGCTGACGCGAGGCGACGGGCGGCTCATCTTGACGCTCTCTGCCAAGGAGCGCAGCGAGCTCATCAACAATGCGGTGAGCCAAAACCAGAAGATCTTGCAAAAACGGATCAATGAACTTGGCATCGTCGAGGCGGCGGTCCAGCGTCAGGGCCAAGGCGCCATCCGTATCGAGCTGCCCGGGGTGCACAATCCCAAGCAGGCCAAGGAGGTACTGGGGGCTACCGCCTCCCTTGCCTTCTACGAGGTGGTGCCCGAGGGAAGCTTCAAGGTGGCCGATCGCAGTGGTCGCCCCATCGCGCTCGCCCGAAAGCCGGTGCTGACCGGTGAGCACATCGTCGATGCCCGTGCCAGCATGGGGGAGAGTGGCCAGCCCCAGGTGGGCATTGTGCTCGATGGGGCCGGTGGCAGCGTGATGAGCCGTTTTAGCCGTCAGCACGTGGGCAAGCCCATGGCCTCGCTCTTTACCGAGTACAAGAGCAATGGGGAGGGCAAGCTCAAGGCCCACAGCGAGGTGATCAACGTCGCCACTATTCAGACGGCGCTGGGCAGTCAGTTTCGTATCACGGGGCTTGCCAGCATGAGCGAGGCGCAAGATCTCGCCATGTTGCTGCGTGCCGGCGCCCTGACCGCCCCGCTCAAGATCCTCGAGGAGCGCTCGATAGGGCCGACCCTGGGGATGCAAAACATCGAGGCGGGCTTTAGCGCCCTGGCCTTTGGCATGGCCGGCATGGCCCTCTTTATGATCCTCTGGTATCGCAAGTTTGGCTGGGTGGCCATCACGGCTCTGGTGGCCAACCTGCTGATGCAGGTGGGCATGCTGGCGCTGCTTCCCGGCGCCGTGTTGACCCTTCCCGGCATCGCCGGTCTGGTGTTGACGGTGGGCATGGCGGTGGATACCCATGTGCTTATCTTCGAGCGTATCAAGGACAGGTTGCGGGAGGGGGGAAGCCTGGCCAATGCCATCGATTTTGGCTATCGCAGCGCGTTTCGCACGATTTTTGATGCCAATATCACCACGCTCATCAGCGCGGTGATCCTCTACTCGGTGGGCTCGGGTCCGCTGCAGGGTTTCTCCATCACCCTGATCCTCGGCCTTCTCTCCAGCATGATCACCGGGATCTGGGGGACGCGCGCCATCATCAACCCACTGTGGGGACAGAGTTCCCTGACGCTTTCGAGGGTATAAGTCATGATCAACCGTCTGATCGCCAATCTGACGCGCCTGCGCTATCTGGGGCTCTTTATCTCTGTGCTGCTCACCGGTTACTGTGTCTGGTTGCTGGCTCATCACGGGCTACAAATGGGGCTTGATTTCACCGGCGGCTCCCTGCTGGAGTTTCGCATCGACACCCTGCGCTCGGCTCAGGATCTCAATGCCTTGCTGACGCCGCCGTTAAAGGGGGCCATCGAGCTCCATTCGGCCGGCGCACCGGGGGAGTGGCTCATCAAGTTGCCCGAGCACGCCCTGGCCTGGAGCCCTCAGGAGCTCGGGGTTATGTTGGGCGAGCAGCTTGGTCTGCCAGTCGAATTGCTGCGCACCACCCAGGTGGGTCCCCAGGTGGGGGCCGAGCTGCTGGAGCAGGGGATGTTGGCCCTGCTGGCCGCGTCGCTGGCTATCAGCGCCTATCTCGCCTTTCGCTTCGAGTGGCGCCAGGCGCTGGGGGTACTCGCCTCGGTAGCCCACGATGCCCTGGTGGCGCTGGGGCTGATCGCCATGTTGGGGATCGAGTTTGATCTCAACGTGATCGCCGGGCTGATGGCGGTGATCGGCTATTCGCTCAACGACAGCATCGTCATCTCGGACAGGCTGCGGGATATCCTCTGCTCGCGTCAGCCCCCCTCGATCCATGAGTGTACCGACCGGGCCGTGGTGGCGACCTTCAGCCGCACCCTGATCACATCGGGTACCACCCTGTTTACCGTAGGGGCTCTGCTACTGCTCGGCGGAGAGGCGCTGCACGGCTTTGCCTTTACCCTGTTTGCAGGGGTGTTGACCGGAACTCTCTCCTCCATCACCATCGCTACCCCTGTTCAGGAGCTGCTGGGCTTGAGTCCTGCCGCTTATCAGAAGGAGATGGTGCTCCCGGAGGGGGCCTGATGGCCGGTCGGGCAGAGGGGAAACCCTCTGCCCGTCGCCGTCAGAATGAGGAGCCCGGCTCTTCGAGAAAGGCCAGCTCGCTCTCGCTGCTTTCGCGGCCGAGGATGGCGTTACGATGAGGGAATCGGCCGAAACGGGCGATGATATCCCGGTGACGGCGAGCAAAGTCGAGGTAATCCCCAAACGGAGCGTGGGGGTGGTGCTCAAAGAGGCGTTCAAACAGGGCGACACTGAGATCCTGCAGCTCCAGACTCTCCGCATGCTCCAGTGGCAGATAGAAAAAGAGGCGCTCAATGGGAAGGAGGTGGGTGTCATGGCCGTGGGCCAATCCCTCCAGGCAGAGCTGCTGGGCGCGGCCATCCTGGGCGAACGCAGCAGGCTCCCCCCGGCAGGTGTTGCGCGGCAGCTGATCGAGCAGCAGTAACAAAGCGAGGCAGCTTCTCGGTTGCCAGCACCAGTCGTCCAGCTCCCCCTCTGCGGCTTGCCTCTGCAGCGCTCCAAACCGCTCAGCGAGCTGCCTGTCTACCGCTTCATCCTTACTCCACCAGAGTGCAGCCTGGCGCCGGGCCAGGGTGGCGGCATCGGCCGGCTCACCAAACCAGGTGTCTAACAGGGGATTCCATGGATCCATCGGTGGCTCCTTTTAGCCGTTGAACTTCCCACTAGGGTAGCATTTGCCCCCCCATGCTGTGTATGGCGGTTGCCGTGCGGGTCACATGGGGTAGACTATTGCCTCTTTTTTACAGTTGGAGTGATCCGGATGGCCGGAACCAGTTTGCTGGCACTGCTCGATGATATCGCCGCCGTGCTCGATGATGTTGCCCTGATGACCAAGGTGGCCGCCAAGAAGACGGCGGGTGTGCTGGGGGATGATCTCGCCCTCAATGCCGAGCAGGTGAGCGGCGTGCGCGCCGAGCGTGAGCTGCCCGTGGTGTGGGCGGTGGCAAAGGGCTCCTTTCGCAACAAGCTGATCCTGGTGCCGGCCGCCCTGCTGATCAGCGCCCTGGTTCCCTGGCTTATCACGCCTCTGCTGATGCTGGGGGGCGCCTACCTCTGCTTCGAGGGGGCCGAGAAGCTGGCTCACAAGTTTATTGGCCATGAGACGCAGGATGAGCACGCGGCCGACCCCATTCCCGACGATCTGGTTGCCTACGAGAAGGAGAAGGTCAAGGGGGCCATTCGCACCGACTTTATCCTCTCGGCCGAGATCATCGTCATCGCCCTGGGCACGGTCCAGGGAAGCAGCTTCCCGGTACAGGTGAGCGTGGTGGCGGGGATCGCAGTGCTGATGACCATTGGGGTCTACGGCCTGGTGGGGCTCATCGTCAAGCTCGACGACATCGGTCTGCACCTGGTCAACAAGGGGGAGGGGGGAACCCTGGCTGCGCCGCGTCTGGCACTGGGCCGCGCCCTGGTGGTGGTGGCGCCCAAGCTGATGCATCTGCTGGCGCTGGTGGGCACCATCGCCATGTTCATGGTGGGGGGCGGCATACTGGTACACGGCCTGGCGCCCCTGCACCATCTCATCGAAGGGGTGGCCCAGAGCCTGGCGCCGCTCTCGGGCCTGCTCGCGGCCCTGGTGCCGAGCCTCTTGTCGGCCCTCTTCGGGGTCGTCGCCGGCCTGGTGCTGGTCGCGGCCATGAGTGCCATCGGGCGCCTGCGCGGCTAACCCTCAGCGGTACTGGAGAGTGCCATTCGGGAGTGGCAGAGGCTGGCCACTCCCGTCATACTGACCAACCCGCCCACCCCGGGCGCAGGAAGCAAACACCATAACAAGGAAGAACCCATGACCTATCAGACCATCTGGCGTGACGAGCACATCTTCACCGCCCCGGACGCCCCCGAGGTAGCCCGGACTCTGGCCCACTGCCGGGAAGGCATCGCCACCCTGGCCGAGGCGGCCAAGGGACTCGTCGCCGCTGATGAGGCCATGCTGGCCGAGCGGCTTGTCGCCCTGCGTGAGCAGGGGGATTCCCTTCACCACGCCATCGCCAACCTGGGTACCTACGCCTATAACCGTCTGAGCCGCAACGGTAAAGAGAGCGCATCCCGCGAGCTGCTGTCGCGTGCCATGCAGCTTGACGCCGAGCTTGCCATGGCCGAAAAACCCGTTGAGCTGTTTTGGGCCCGGGCCGATCAGGTCCTGGTCGACAAGCTGCTGGCTCATCCGGCCCTGCATACCCTCGCTTACCGCGTTTCCCATCAGCGGCTCCTCTCGGATCAGCTGCTCTCCCTCGAGAGCGAGCAACTGGTCGAGGGGCTGGGGGTCGACGGGCTGCAGGCCTGGGGCAATCTCTACGATACCCTGGTGGCCAAGCTGCAGGTACAGGTCGGTGACGAGACCACGGGGCTGGCCCAGGCGGCCAACCTACTGTCACACCCCGAGCGTGCCCGCCGCTACGACGCCTGGCACGGCATCTATCAGGCCTGGGGCTCTGAGCAGGAGACGGTGGCGGCCATTCTCAATGCCATCAACGGCTGGCGCATCGAACTGGCTCGTCAGCGCGGCACTGCGCGCCAGCTCGATGCCCTCGAGATCTCCTGCCATCAGTCCCACATCGAGCGTGAGACCCTGGATACCCTGATGGCCCAGGCGTTTGAGCACAAGGAGCTGGGGCGGCGCGCCCTGCGTGCCATGGCAAGGGTGCATGGGGTGAGCGACTTTGGCCCCTGGGATCTCTATGCCCCGGCCCCGGCCGAACAATCCCGCCACTATGGCTTCGATGAGGCCATCGAGCTGGTGGCCGAGGCCTTTGGCGGCTTCGATCCCGAGATGGGGGCCTTTGCCCGCATGATGGCCGAGAAGGGGTGGATCGATGCCGACCCCACCGAGGGGCGCCGCACCGGTGCTTACTGCACCGAGTATGCCGATCCCGCCGAGCCTCGGGTCTTTATCACCTTCGAAGGGACCATGGACAACGTCATCACCCTGGCTCATGAGCTGGGGCACGCCTGGCATAGCTGGCTGCTGCGCGATCAATGCCGTGAGCTGCGCAACTACCCCATGACCCTGGCCGAGACCGCCTCCATTTTTGCCGAAACCCTGGTGCGTGAGGCCCTGATGGGGCAGGCCCAGAGCCGTGAGGAGCGCCGCGCCATCGCCTGGATGGAGGCCGACAGCGCCGCCGCCATGTTGGTGGATATCCCGTCCCGCTATGACTTCGAGTGTCGTCTGGTCGCGGCCCGCCATCAGGGGCACGTGGGGGCCGAGCGGCTTCGTGAGCTGATGCAAGGGGCGATGGAGTGCTGGTATGGGGATACCCTCTGCCGTCACAATGATCTCTTCTGGGCCAGCAAGGGGCACTTCTCTATCGCCGAACTCGGCTTTTACAACTACCCCTATCTGTTTGGTTACCTCTTCAGCCTGGGTGTCTATGCCCAGCGCGCGCGCCTTGGCAGCGATTTTGCCGCCCGTTATCGGGCCTTGCTGGAAGATACCGGCGCCATGAGCGCCGAGGCCCTGGTGCAAAAACACCTGGGGGCCGATATTGGTCACCCCGACTTCTGGCGTGCCAGCCTCTCCCTGGTTGCGGGGCAGATCGAGCGCTTCGAGTCGCTCTTGTGATCCCGGGGCGGCATGGCCGCCCCACTTATTTGCTTAAACGGTAACCCCATGACGCACGCTGTCGGCAGTTGGGACTTCTCCCGATTCTACCCCTCCCTCGACGATGAGCAGCCGCAGGCCGATCTGGCGGCGGCCCGGGGGGAGCTTGTCCCCCTCGCCGAAGCGGTGGATGAGCTGCGCAAGGCGCAGCCCCTTTACCGCCTTGCCGAGTTGTTGAGTCAGATCCGCCATCGTGCGACCGGGATCCGTGAGCTGGGGTGGAATCTTTCGGTGCGCGCCGCCTGCGCCTTAAGCCAAGAGGGGGGGAATGGGAAGGCGCAGCACCTTGCCAGTCGCGCCCGTGCCCTCAACGTGGATCTTTTCAAGACCCTGGCGCCGGTAGAGGCGTTCTGGTTGTCGTTGCCACAGGCGTCGTTCGAACGACTGATGGCAGAGCCCCTGCTTGGGGAGGAGTGTTTTCGCCTGGAGCGGTTGCGGGCGCTCGCGGATCAGCGGCTCCCGCTGCAAGGAGAGCAACTGGTGACGGGGCTCGACGGGGCACACCCCTGGGGAGCCCTCTATCGTGACCTGGCGGCCCGGCTCAGGGTGGCGTTGTCCGGCCAGTCCCTGGGGCTGGCCGAGGCGATGTCCGAGCTCGAGAGTCAGGACCCTGATCGCCGCCGGGAGGCCTGGCAGGGGATCGCTCAGGCCTGGGGCCGTGAGGCAGAGACGGTGGCCGCTATCTTGTGCGCCATTCAGGGGTGGCGCCTCGAGCTGCTGCGTCAGCGGGGGGCCGTCAGGCGGCTCGAGCCCCTGGATCTCGCCTGCCATCAGGGGCACATAGCGCGCACCACCCTCGATACCCTGATGGCCACAGCCTACGAGTACCGTGGCCTGGGGCAGCAGTTGCTCACCCTGATGGCCCGCAGGCTCGGTCATGAGCGCATGCCCATGGCCGATCTCCAGGCTCCCCCCCCTGTACCAAGCCGGATGCACCATACCTTTGCCGAGGCGATAGGGCTTATCGCCGACGCGTTTGCCAGGCTCGACCCCGAGATGGGGGCGTTTGCCCGGATGGCGGCCGAGCGGGGATGGATCGACATCGGACCGGGCGCCGGACGCAGCAGCGGTGCCTATTGCACCAAGTTTGCCCGGCCCGCCGAGCCGAGGGTCTTTGTCAACTTCAGTGGCACCCCTGCCAGCGTCCTGACCCTGGCCCATGAGCTCGGCCACGCCTGGCACAACTGGCTGGTGCGCGACCTTCCGCTGTGTCAGCGTGCCTATCCCATGACCCTGGCCGAGAGTGCCTCCATCATGGGCGAAACCCTGGTGCGCGAGGCGCTGCTGGCTCGTTGTGACGGCGATGATGAACGCCTCGCCATCCTGTGGCAGGCCTCCCGGAGCGCCGTCACCTTCTTGCTCAATATTCCGGTGCGCTTCGAGTTTGAGTGTGCCCTGGTGGCCGGGCGTCGCCGTGGGTCACTCGATGCCGCCGAGCTTGACCGCCTGATGACATCGAGTTGGCAACGCTGGTACCAGGGGACGACCCGGGGGGCTGATACCCGGCTGTGGGCCAGCAAGGGACACTTTGCCAATCCGGCCCTGGGTTTTTACAACTACCCCTATCTGTTTGGCTACCTGTTTAGTCTGGGGTTGCTGGCCAGGCGCGAACAGTGGGGGGCGTCTTTTGTCCCCCGTTATCGCGCCCTGCTGCGCGACAGTGGCGTGATGAGTGTCGAAACCTTGGCCAGACGCCATCTGGATGTGAGTCTCGATGGCCCCGGCTTCTGGCGCCAAAGCCTGGGGGAAGTGGTCCGACTGGTCGCCGAGATGGCCCGTTTGTGCCCGGCTTTTGGTGATCCAAAGCAAGAAAGTATCAATCGGCAGTGGCAGGAGTCGTCGTCCCTGGGGTAGGGTCGACGGATGCACTGCCAGAAGTAAGGAAGCAAGCGATGATCATCTATCTGCATGGGTTTGACGCAACCAGCCCGGGCAACCATGAGAAGGTACTGCAGCTGCAGTATATCGACGACGATGTGCGCTTCGTGCACTACAGCACAGTGCATCCCCGTCACGACATGAGCCACCTCCTCAAGGAGGTGAAAAAACAGCTCGACATGAGTTCCGATCCCAAGCCCCTCATCTGCGGGGTTGGCCTCGGCGGCTACTGGAGCGAGCGGATCGGTTTTCTGTGCGGCATTCGTCAGGTGATCTTCAACCCCAACCTCCATCCGGAGGAGAACATGCAGGGGAAGATCGAGCGTCCCGAGGAGTATGTGGACATCGCCACCAAGTGTGTAACTGAATTTCGTAATAAAAATTCAGGAAACTGCCTGTGCATCCTTTCAGTCCAGGACGAAGTGCGAGATAATCGGGACACTGAACGTGAACTGAAGAACTATTACGACATCGTCTGGGATGAGCGAGAGACTCACAAGTTCAAGAACATCTCGCATCATCTGCAGCGGATGAAGGCCTTCAAGGAGGCCTGATCCCATATCACGCACGATTCGACTTTGGGGAGCCTCGGGCTCCCCTTTTTGCATTTAGAGAAACGTTAGGAAAAACAACATGATTAATATCGTCGTCGTAGGTGGTGGTGCCGGCGGTCTCGAGCTCGCGACCAGTCTGGGCCGCAAGCTGGGCAAGAAGAACAAGGCCAAGGTAACCCTGGTCGATCGCAACCGCACCCACCTCTGGAAGCCCCTGCTGCACGAGGTGGCCACCGGCTCCATGGATGCGGGCATCGATGCCCTGAGCTATCAGTCTCACGCCAAGAACCACGGTTTCGACTTCCAACTCGGCACCCTGACCGACATCAGGCGTGACGAGAAGCGCATCGTGCTGGCGCCCATCGTCGATGACAAGGGTGAGGTGGTGGTCCACGAGCGCGAGCTCCCCTATGACTATCTGGTGATGGCCATCGGCTCAGTCTCCAATGACTTCAACACCAAGGGGATCAAGGATCACTGCATCTTCCTCGACAGCCCCTCCCAGGCTCACCGCTTCCACAACAAGATGATGAACCGCTTCTTGCAGTTCGCCACCGAGTACAAGCCCGGTGACACGGTCAAGATCGCCATCGTGGGCGGCGGTGCCACCGGCGTCGAGCTCTCTGCCGAGCTCTATAATGCCGTGGAGCAGCTCTATGCCTATGGCTTTAAAAACCTGACCACCGACAGCCTCAAGGTGACCCTGGTGGAGGCGGGCCCCCGCATCCTGCCGGCCCTGCCGGAGCGCATCAGTGGCGCCGCCCATCAGGAGTTGGTCAAGCTGGGTGTGGACGTGCGCACCGGCACCATGATCACCGAGGCCACGGCCGAGGGGTTGCACACCAAGGATGGCGAGCTGATTGAAGCGGATCTCATGGTGTGGGCGGCCGGTATCAAGGCGCCGGACTTTATGAAGGATATCGCCGGGCTTGAGACCAACCGCATCAACCAGCTGGTGGTGAAAGAGACCCTGCAGAGCACCCGCGACGATCATATCTTCGTTATCGGTGACTGCGCCGCCTGCCCGCAGCCGGATGGCAAGTTCGTGCCGCCGCGCGCCCAATCCGCCCACCAGATGGCAACCCAGGCGTTCAAGAACATCCTGGCCATGATGAACGGTGGCGAGCTCAAGCCCTACCTCTACCATGACCACGGCTCGCTGGTATCCTTGAGCCGCTTCTCCACCGTGGGCAGCCTGATGGGCAACCTGATGCGCGGCTCCATGATGGTGGAGGGCTATATCGCCCGCCTGGTCTACATCTCCCTCTACCGGATGCACCAGATCGCCCTGCATGGCTACATCAAGACCGGCCTTATCATGCTTGTGGGCCGCATCAACCGGGTACTGCGCCCGACCCTGAAGCTCCACTAAGGGGGCAGGGTGATCAGCAAGGAGAGGCCAGTGCCTCTCCTTTCTTTTGGGCGCTCTTGCGCCGGCCCGGGGTGTTCCGTGCAGGGGCTTTGAGGTAGTCTGAAACCTGTTTTCACTCAAGGAGCCATCATGATCCTCTCAACGACCCCCACCCTGGAAGGCAAGACCATTCGCGAGTACCGCGGCATCGTGGTGGGTGAAGCCATCCTCGGCGCCAACGTCTTCAAGGATCTGTTTGCCGGGATCCGCGATATCATCGGCGGCCGCTCCGGTGCCTATGAAAAAGAGTTGGCCCGGGCCCGGGAGATCGCCTTCCAGGAGCTCAAAGATCGCGCCGCCGCCCTGGGGGCCAACGCCGTAGTCGGCATCGATATGGACTATGAGGTGGTGGGCCAAAACGGCAGTATGCTGATGGTGAGCATCAGCGGCACCGCCGTCGTCGTCTAACTTCTTGTTCCCGCAGGCACAATGCGGGTAGGGTAGGGGCATGGATCTGTTTCATGGAGCGTGCATGCCCCCACTTCTTCTTCCCCCTCTGCTCAGGCCCGGGCAGACCATCGGTTTTTTTTCCCCCTCGAGTGCGGCCACGGCCTGGGCGCCGACCCGCTTCGAGCGGGCGCGTACGTTTCTCGAGGGAAAGGGGTTCAGGCTAAGGGCCGGCTCTCTGACCGGCAAGCGGGACCACTGGCGCTCGGGCTCTATCGCCGAGCGTGCCGAAGAGCTCAATACCCTCATCCGCGATCCCGAAGTACGGGCCATCATGTCGGTCATCGGTGGTCACAACTCCAACTCCCTGCTGCCGTACCTCGATTACGAGGCGCTAAAGCGCGATCCCAAGATAGTCATCGGTTATTCGGACGTGACCGCCCTGCTGCTCGGGATCCACGCCAAGACCGGGTTGGTCACCTTCTACGGCCCGGCCCTGGTGGCCTCCTTCGGTGAGCTCGAGCCCCTGGTGGGACGTACCTTCGATTACTTCTCGCGCCTCTGCGTCAGTGGCTGCGCTCCGCATGTGCTGCCAACCCCGACCGAGTGGAGCGATGAGCGTCTCGACTGGGAGAGCCAGAGCCGGCCCAAGTCGTGCCTGGATAACCAACTGGTGAGCGTGGGACGGGGGAGGGTGAGCGGACGCCTTATCGGTGGCAATCTCAACACCATGGCGGGACTCTGGGGCTCCCCCTATATGCCGGCCATCGAGGCCGGGAACATCCTCTTTATCGAAGATTGCCTCAAGAGTGCCGAGGTGGTAGAGCGGTCGTTTGCACACCTCAAGCTATGTGGCGTGTTCGACCGAATTGGCGGGCTGGTGCTGGGCAAGCACGAGCAGTTCGACAGTCAGGGCAGCGGCAAGCGGCCCCTCGATATCCTGCTCGAGGTGGTGGGAGTGCCAACCTTCCCCATTCTGGCGGAGTTTGACTGCGCCCATACCCACCCCATGCTGACCCTGCCCATCGGCGTACAGGCCGAGCTGGATGTGGATCGCGCCACCCTGACCCTGCAGGAGCCCTGGTGGCAGTAACGAGCGGGCCCGCACAGTGGCGGGCCCGAGAGTCAAGTGCGACAGAGTCAGGCGATATTGACCACGACGCGACCTCTGAGCTTGCCCGCCATCAGGGCGTGGGCTGTCTCTATCACCTGATCCAGGGTGATATCCCGGGCGATGAGGCCAAGGAGTTCACCGTCTACCAGGCGTGAGAGCTTCTCCCAGGCCAGGATGCGGCGATCCCGCGGGCACATGACGCTGTCGACCCCGATGAGGCGTACCCCACGCAGAATAAAGGGGGCGACCGAGGCGGGCAGGTCGAGCCCCTGGGCCATGCCGCAGGCGGCCACGGCGCCACCGTAGTGCAAGCCGGCGCAGACGTTGGCCAGGGTATGGCTGCCGACCGTGTCGATGGCGGCCGCCCAGCACTCGCGGGCCAGCGGCTTGCCCGGCTCGCTCAGCGCCTTGCGATCGATCACCTCGCTCGCCCCCAGCGCCTTGAGATATTCCGCCTCCTCCTGCTTGCCGGTGGAGGCCACCACCTCATACCCCTTGCGCGCGAGCAGGGCCACCGCAAAGCTGCCGACGCCGCCGCTGGCGCCAGTGACCAGCACAGGACCTGCCTGGGGGCGAATGCCGGCTTCTTGCAGGGCCATGACGCAGAGCATGGCGGTGTAGCCGGCGGTGCCGATGGCCATGGCGTCGTGGGCGGTGAGCTCCTCTGGCAGCGGGATCAGCCAGTCTCCGTTTAGTCGACACTGCTCGGCCAGGGCTCCCCAGTGCTTCTCGCCCACCCCCCAGCCGTTGAGCAGAACCCTATCACCCACCCGGTAGGCGGGGTGATCGCTGTGGGTCACCACACCGGCGAGATCGATCCCCGGCACCATGGGAAAGCTGCGCACCACGGGGCCGCGCCCCGTGATGGCCAGGGCATCCTTGTAGTTGAGGGTTGAGCTGTGCACCGCGACGGTGACATTGCCTTCGGGCAGGGCGTGCTCGTCCACCTGGCTCAGGTTGGCCTGATAGTGTCCTTCGGGTTTGTCGATGAGAATGCAACGCATGAAGGGGCTCTCCGGGTGCTTAGCGCACCGGTTGTTTATCGATGACTCGCACCAGTTGATAGTGCAGTGAGGAGCCGTCGGCCGGCGGGTTGTCTACCTGACTGACCGCCACCTCGAGTCGATAACGGTAGCCTGGCTCAAACTCGAAGCCGTCGATCTTCTGATAGAAGAGCTGCCAGGGCGCATCGTCTTGCTCGCGCACCTGCATGCACTTCATGGGGGCGACCCCGACGCAGTGGGCCAGTTGACTGTTGACTTCCATCACCTTGTTGGCGGGACCTTGGGCACAGCCTGCCAGTAGCAGGGCACCCAGTAGCAGAGAGGATTTCATGAAGACTCCTTCTGAGAGAAAGGGGGTCATTAGAGCGCGAAAAAAAGGGGGCAGTCAATGACTGCCCCCGGCTTGTCGCTGTGATCAGCGTTGATCGATGGGGACGAATTCGCGCTGGGGCTCGCCGATATAGAGCTGGCGCGGACGACCGATCTTGCTGTCCGGATCGGAGTGGAACTCGTTCCAGTGGGCAATCCAGCCGATGGTACGGGCGATGGCGAAGAGCACGGTGAACATGTTCATCGGGATGCCGATCGCCTTCATGATGATGCCGGAGTAGAAATCCACGTTCGGGTAGAGCTTCTTCTCGACAAAGTAGGGGTCGGAGAGGGCGATACGCTCCAGCTCCATGGCCACATCCAGCAGCGGATCCTTGATCTGAAGCTCCTGCAGCACTTCGTGGCAGGTCTCGCGCATCACCTGGGCACGGGGGTCGTAGTTCTTGTAGACCCGGTGACCGAAGCCCATCAGACGGAACGAGTCGTTCTTGTCCTTGGCCCGGGCGATGTACTCGGGGATGCGATCCACAGAGCCGATCTCTTCGAGCATGCGCAGGCAGGCCTCGTTGGCACCACCGTGAGCCGGGCCCCACAGGGAGGCGATCCCTGCGGCGATACAGGCAAACGGGTTGGCGCCAGAAGAGCCGGCCAGACGCACCGTTGAGGTCGAGGCATTTTGCTCGTGATCCGCATGCAGGGTAAAGATGCGATCCATGGCGCGTTCAACCACGGGGTTGACCTTGTACTCCTCGGTCGGCACACCGAACATCATGTGCAGGAAGTTACCGGCGTAGGAGAGGTTGTTGCGCGGATACATGAAGGGCTGGCCGATGGAATACTTGTAACACATGGCCGCCAGGGTCGGCATCTTGGAGAGCAGGCGGAAGGCGCAGATCTCGCGATGCTGTTCGTTGTTGATGTCGAGGGCATCGTGGTAGAAGGCGGAGAGGGCGCCGACCACACCGCACATGATGGCCATGGGGTGGGAGTCACGACGGAAGCCGCGGAAGAAGAAGGCGATCTGCTCGTGCACCATGGTATGACGGGTCACGGTGCGCTGGAATTCGGCAAACTGGGCCTTGGTGGGGGCCTCACCGTAAAGCAGGATGTAGCAGACTTCGAGGTAGCTCGACTCCTTGGCCAGCTCGGCGATGGGGTAGCCGCGATGCAGCAGAACCCCTTGATCACCGTCGATATAGGTGATAGCCGACTTGCAGGAGCCGGTGGCCATAAAGCCGGGGTCGAACGTGAAGTAACCGTGGGCGCCGAGCTTGCGCACGTCGATCACGTCGGGTCCGATGGATCCGGAAAGGATGGGTAGTTCAACCGGATCCTGACCGGGTAGATGCAGGGTGGCTATCTTATCAGCCATAGCACGTCTCCTTTGCTCTTTATTTATATTTTGTGTCCAAGCCCCACTCTATCCCGAGAGAAGGGATACTGGCAAAGGGTGAAACACCCTGCCAGGGCAACCGGGCGGTTTGGAGTGCCCTATTTGAACCAGAACCCCCCTTCATTGTCAATTTTGCTGATTGTTGGTTAATGAAGTGTGAAATCGGTTATGGGATCTGGTTTGCGGTTTTTGTAAAAGTGTGTAGGCATTTGATTGTCATTGGTTAACAGCGCCGATATACTGCCGCTCGTGGGTGATGGACGTCGGTGTTTGAAACGCTTTCGGAAACTCTGGGATACACCCAATCTGCTGGATTTTGGCTTTATGACGCAGTTTAGTTACAAAAGCCTTACAAACCCGCCCAACGCCCATCAGCGATTGTCAAAACAATAACTAACGTGCTCAATGGAGCTGAGTGGGCAAAGCCGTGAAAAAGAAAGAGAGACCGGTCAACCTCGACCTGCAAACGATCAGCTTTCCTGTCACTGCCATCGCATCCATCCTGCATCGGGTGTCTGGGGTCATCACCTTCGTGGCCCTCTCCATCCTGCTGTGGATGCTTGGTACTTCACTCTCCTCGCCGGAAGGCTTCGAGCAGGTGATGTCCATTCTGGACAACTTCCTGGTCAAGCTGGTGGTCTGGGGGATCCTGACCGCGCTGGCTTACCACATCGTCGGTGGTATCCGTCACCTGATCATGGATCTTGGCTATTGTGAAGAGCTGGAATCCGGCAACCAGAGTGCCCGTGTGGCCTTTGTGATTACCGCTGTTCTGGCTGTGCTGGCGGGAGTGCTGGTATGGTAACCAATTCTGCAACCTTCGGGCGCAGCGGCGTTCACGATTTCATCCTGATCCGCGCCACCGCCCTCATCATGACCTTCTATACCCTCTATCTGGTGGGTTTCATCGCCTTTAACGACATCACCTATGAGGTGTGGGGTGAGTTCTTCGCCTCCACCTTTACCCGGGTGTTCACCCTGTTGGCTCTGCTGAGCGTGCTGATCCACGCCTGGATCGGCCTGTGGCAGGTGCTGACTGACTACATCAAGCCGGTTGGTCTGCGCGGTGCCCTGCAATTTGTGGTGGTAGTGGTTCTGCTGGCCTATCTGATGACCGGCTTCGTCGTGTTGTGGGGGGTATGATGATTCCTGTTCGTGAGTTTGACGCCGTCGTGATCGGCGCCGGCGGCGCCGGTATGCGCGCCGCCCTGCAGATCGCCCAGTCCGGCAAGAGCTGTGCACTGCTTTCCAAGGTTTTCCCGACCCGCTCCCATACCGTGTCCGCCCAGGGTGGTATTACGGTCGCCTTGGGCAACGCCCACGACGATAACTGGGAGTGGCACATGTACGATACCGTCAAGGGCTCCGACTACATCGGGGATCAGGACGCTATCGAATACATGTGCAAGACGGGCCCGGCCGCCATTCTCGAGCTCGAGAACATGGGGCTGCCCTTCTCCCGTTTCGATAACGGTCGCGTCTATCAGCGCCCGTTTGGCGGCCAGTCCAAGAACTTCGGTGGTGAGCAGGCGGCCCGTACCGCAGCCGCTGCCGACCGGACCGGTCACGCCCTGCTGCACACCTTGTACCAGCAGAACGTCAAGAACCAGACCACCGTCTTCTCCGAGTGGTATGCCCTGGATCTGGTAAAGAACCAGGATGGGCACGTGGTCGGCTGCACCGCCATCGACATGGAGAGCGGTGAGGTCGTCTACTTCAAGGCCAAGGCCACCGTGCTGGCCACCGGCGGCGCCGGTCGTATCTACCAGTCCACCACCAACGCCCACATCAATACCGGTGACGGCGTCGGCATGGCCCTGCGTGCCGGTGTCGGTGTACAAGACATGGAGATGTGGCAGTTCCACCCGACCGGCATCGCCGGGGCAGGGGTACTGGTGACCGAAGGGTGCCGTGGTGAAGGCGGCTATCTGCTCAACAAGGACGGCGAGCGCTTCATGGAGCGTTATGCGCCGAATGCCAAGGATCTGGCCGGCCGCGACGTAGTCGCCCGCTCCATCATGATCGAGATCCGCGAAGGGCGCGGCTGCGACGGTCCCTGGGGCCCGCACATCAAGCTCAAGCTCGATCACCTGGGTAAGGACGTGCTCGAATCCCGCCTGCCGGGCATCTGCGAGCTATCCCGTACCTTTGCCCACGTGGATCCGGTCAAGGAGCCCATCCCCATCATCCCGACCTGCCACTACATGATGGGCGGCGTGCCGACCAACGTGAACGGCCAGTGCCTGACCCAGGACAAGGACGGCAACGACGTCCCCGTGGTCGGCCTGTTTGCAGTGGGCGAGATCGCCTGTGTGTCGGTGCACGGCGCCAACCGTCTGGGCGGCAACTCGCTGCTGGATCTGGTGGTCTTCGGTCGTGCCGCCGGCATGCACCTGGTCAATACCCTGGGCGAGATGGAGCATGGCCGCGAGGCCTCCGAGTCTGATCTGGATGCCGCCCTGGCCCGCTTCAACCGCTGGGAGAACACCCGCAGTGGCGAAGATCCGGTGCAGATCCGCAAAGACCTGCAGCGCTGCATGCAGAACAACTTCTCCGTGTTCCGGGAAGGCAAGGCGATGGCCGAGGGGCTCGAAGAGCTTAAGGTCATCCGCGAGCGCCTCAAGTCTGCCCGCCTGGACGACACCTCCAGGGAGTTCAACACCCAGCGCATCGAGTGCCTGGAGCTGGATAACCTGATGGAGACCGCGTTTGCGACCGCCGTGGCAGCCAACTTCCGCACCGAGAGCCGTGGGGCCCACTGCCGCTTCGACTATCCGGACCGTGATGATGCCAACTGGCTGTGCCACAGCCTCTATCATCCGGACACCGAGTCCATGACCACGCGCAGCGTCAACATGACGCCCAAGACCCGTGAGGCGTTCCCGCCCAAGGTCCGGACCTACTGATTGCGGAGCAGCCCCAAATGAAAGTCACATTCTCGGTCTATCGCTACAACCCGGATATTGATAACGCACCGCACATGAAGGATTATCATCTTGATATTCCTGAAGGTTCCGACATGATGGTGCTCGATGCCCTGATCCTGCTCAAGGAGCAGGATCCCACCATCGCCTTCCGGCGCTCCTGCCGTGAAGGGGTCTGTGGTTCCGACGGTATCAACATGAACGGCAAGAATGGCCTGGCCTGTATCACCCCGCTCTCCGATCTGCTCGGCAAGGGGGAGAAGGTGGTGATCCGGCCGCTGCCAGGCCTGCCGGTCATCCGGGATCTGGTCATCGACATGACCCAGTTCTATACCCAGTGGGAGAAGGTCAAGCCCTTCCTCATCAACAACGATAAACAACCGCCCGTGCGTGAGCACCTGCAATCCCCCGAAGAGCGCGCCAAGCTGGACGGTCTGTACGAGTGCATACTCTGTGCCTGCTGCTCCACCTCTTGCCCCTCCTTCTGGTGGAATCCGGACAAGTTCATCGGTCCTGCCGGCCTCCTGGCCGCCTATCGCTGGCTCGCCGACAGCCGCGACAGCGCCACTGCCGAGCGTCTGGGCAATCTGGACGACGCCTTCAGCGTCTTCCGCTGCCACGGCATCATGAACTGCGTGAACGTCTGTCCCAAGGGCCTTAACCCGACCAAGGCCATCGGCCATATCAAGTCGATGCTCCTGAATCGGGCCGTGTAAGCCCAACGGGCTCTGGCCCAACCTCCGGATAGCCATCCGCCGTGTAGGATGGCTATCTGTTACACCCTACAAGCTGCTAGACAGAGAAGAAGTACAAGGGATCGAAATGCATAACGGCGTGATGAAGGCCTGGTTGGAGTCATCTCACCTGGCTGGTGCGAATGCAAGCTACATTGAGGATTTGTACGAATCCTTCCTCGAAAATCCCGACTCCGTTGCCGACGAGTGGCGCACCCTGTTTGCGGGGCTCCCTCAGGTCAATGGCCATGCAGTCGAACAACCCCACTCCCGCGTCAAGGATTACTTCCGTCGCCTCGCCAAGGATACCTCCCGCTTCAGTGCGCCCGTCTCTGACCCCGAGGTGGATGCCAAGCAGGTTCGCGTCCTGCAACTCATCAATGCCTACCGCTTCCGTGGTCACCAGAATGCCAACCTGGATCCGCTTGGTCTCTGGCAGCGTGACACCGTTGCCGAGCTGGATCCGGCGTTCCACAACCTGCAGGGGGCCGATCTCGACGCCACCTTCAACGTGGGCTCCTACGCCATTGGCCGTGAGACCATGGTGCTCTCCGATATCGTCTCCTCCCTCAAGAAGACCTACTGCGGCAGCATAGGCGCCGACTACATGCACATCACCTCGACCGAGGAGAAGCGCTGGTTGCAGCAGAGGCTCGAGTCTATCGAAGGGAAGGGGAGCTACACCCTCGAGGAGAAGACCCGTTTCCTCGAGAGCCTGACCGCCGCCGAAGGGCTGGAAAAATATCTGGGGGCCAAGTTCCCCGGTGCCAAGCGTTTCTCCCTGGAAGGGGGCGATGCCATGGTGCCCATGCTCAAAGAACTGATTCGCCGCGCCGGTGAGCAGGGTTGCAAAGAGGCCGTGATCGGTATGGCCCACCGTGGCCGCCTCAACGTGCTCATCAACGTGCTGGGCAAACGCGCCCAGGAGCTGTTTGATGAATTTGCCGGCAAGCACGGTGAGTCCTGGGGCACGGGGGACGTGAAGTACCACATGGGCTTCTCCTCCGACTTCGCCACCCCGGGTGGCAACGTCCACCTGGCGCTGGCGTTCAACCCCTCTCATCTCGAAATCGTCAACCCTGTGGTCATCGGCTCGGTCCGTGCCCGTATGGATCGTCGCGGTGACAAGGATGGCTCCAGTGTGTTGCCCATCACCATCCACGGTGACTCCGCCATCGCGGGTCAGGGGGTGGTGGCCGAGACCTTCAACATGTCCCTCACCCGTGCCTATGGCGTCGGCGGGACAGTGCGCATCGTCATCAACAACCAGGTAGGTTTCACCACCTCCTACCACAAGGATCTGCGCTCCACCGAATACTGTACCGACATCGCCAAGGCGGTGCAGGCGCCGGTGCTGCACGTCAACGGGGATGACCCGGAGGCCGTGGTACTGGTAACCCAGATTGCCCTGGATTACCGCAACACCTTCAAGCGTGACGTGGTGATCGAGTTGGTCTGCTATCGCCGTCACGGCCACAACGAGGCCGACGAACCCAACGCCACCCAGCCCTTGATGTATCAGAAGATCAAGCAGCACCCGACGCCGCGCAAGATCTACGCCGATCAGCTGGTGGCTGAGGGGGCCCTGAACCAGGAGGCAGCCACCGCCATGGTCAACGACTACCGCGACGCCCTGGATCGGGGTGAGCGTGTGGTCAACGAGTGGCGCCCCATGGAGCAGCACTCGGTCGACTGGACCCCTTATCTCGGTCACAGCTGGGATATGGCCTACGACCATAAGGTCCCCATGGAGACCCTCAAGCGCCTCGGCGAGCGGGTGACCCAGTATCCTGCCTCGCATGTGCTGCAGCGCCAGGTCGAAAAGATCTATGAAGACCGCCGCCTGATGGCCGCCGGTGAGAAGCTGGTCGACTGGGGCTTCGCCGAGACCCTGGCTTACGCCACCCTGGTGGACAAGGGATCCCGTATTCGCTTTACCGGGGAAGACTCGGGTCGTGGCACCTTCTTCCACCGTCACGCCGTGCTGCATAGCCAGAGTGACGGCAGCACCTATACCCCGCTTTGCAACATTCACGAGAAGCAGGGGCCGTTCGAAGTCTATGACTCTGTGCTGACCGAGAATGCGGTACTCGCGTTCGAATACGGTT
This sequence comes from Aeromonas sp. R6-2, assembly GCF_040908155.1. Classification (NCBI taxonomy): domain Bacteria; kingdom Pseudomonadati; phylum Pseudomonadota; class Gammaproteobacteria; order Aeromonadales; family Aeromonadaceae; genus Aeromonas; species Aeromonas sp. R6-2. The sequence continues at coordinate 41,683 of NZ_JBFODE010000006.1, forward strand.
ACGCCAGCGCCGAGCCGGCTGGTCTCACCATTTGGGAGGCCCAGTTTGGTGACTTCGCCAACTGTGCCCAGGTGGTCGTGGATCAGTTCCTCTCCTCCGGTGAGCAGAAGTGGGGGCGTATGTGCGGCCTGACCATGCTGCTGCCCCACGGTTATGAGGGCCAGGGTCCCGAGCACTCCTCCGCCCGTCTCGAGCGCTATCTGCAGATGTGTGCCCAGCACAACATGCAGGTGGTGGTGCCCTCGACCCCGGCACAGGTGTTCCATATGCTGCGTCGTCAGGTCGTGCGTCCGATGCGCCGTCCGCTCATCGTGATGTCGCCCAAGTCTCTGCTGCGCCACCCCCTGGCGGTGAGCAAGCTCGACGAGCTGGCCGAAGGCACCTTCCAAAATGCCATCGGCGAGGTCGATCCTCTGGATCCGAAAGCGGTCAAGCGGGTGGTGTTCTGCTCTGGCAAGGTCTACTACGACCTGCTCGAAGCCCGTCGCAAGGCCGAGCAGAAGGATGTGGCCCTGGTGCGGATTGAGCAGCTCTACCCCTTCCCGGAGGCGGAAGTGCGCGCCATCCTGGCCGACTATGCCCACGTCACCGATTTCGTATGGTGTCAGGAAGAGCCGCAAAACCAGGGCGCCTGGTATAGCACCCGTCACCACTACGACGGCGTGCTGCCCGCTGGTGCCACTCTTAACTATGCTGGCCGTCCCGCCTCCGCCTCACCGGCGGTGGGTTATATCTCGGTTCATATGAAACAGCAGAAGGCGTTGGTAGATGACGCCCTGACCCTGGCCTAAGCCACAGGAAGAAGTAAAAGGAATCAAGCAAGATGACTATCGATATCAAGGTGCCCGACCTGCCGGAATCTGTGGCCGATGCCACCATCGCCACCTGGCACAAGAAGCCCGGTGACATGGTGACCCGTGACGAGGTCCTGGTGGACATCGAAACTGACAAGGTGGTACTGGAAGTGCCGGCGCCGGACTCCGGTGTGCTGGCCGAGATCCTCGAAGGGGAGGGAGCTACCGTGCTGGCCCGCCAGCTGATCGCCAAGATCAACCCGGCCGCCGTGGCAGGGGAAGAGACCAAGGCCAAACCGGCCGAGCCGGTCGAGAGCGATGAGGCCCTGAGCCCTTCGGTCCGTCGTCTGGTGGCCGAGCACGGCATCGATGTGAGCAAGGTGAGTGGCAGCGGCAAGGGCGGTCGTATCACCAAGGAAGACGTGGAAGCCTTCATCAAGGGTGGTGACAAGCCGGCAGCGGCCCCCGCGCCGGTCGCGGCCGCGACCGCGACGGTTGCCCCCCTGGCCGGCCGCAGTCAGAAGCGCGTGCCCATGACCCGTCTGCGCAAGCGTATTGCCGAGCGCCTGCTCGAGGCCAAGAACACCACGGCCATGCTGACCACCTTCAACGAGGTCAACATGAAACCCATCATGGAGCTGCGCAAGCAGTATGGCGAGATCTTCGAGAAGCGCCATGGCATCAAGCTCGGCTTCATGTCCTTCTACGTCAAGGCCGTGGTGGAAGCGCTCAAGCGCTATCCCGAGGTGAATGCCTCCATCGACGGGGACGATATCGTCTACCACAACTACTTCGACGTGAGCATCGCCGTCTCCACCCCCCGTGGACTGGTGACTCCGGTGCTGCGCGATGCCGACGTGCTGAGCCTGGCCGACATCGAGAAGGCCATCAAGGAGCTGGCGGGCAAGGGCCGCGACGGCAAGTTGACCGTCGAGGAGCTGACCGGTGGCAACTTCACCATCACCAACGGCGGCGTGTTTGGCTCTCTGATGTCGACCCCCATCATCAACCCGCCCCAGAGCGCCATCCTGGGCATGCACAAGATCCAGGACAGGCCCATGGCCGTCGACGGCAAGGTGGAAATCCTGCCGATGATGTACCTGGCCCTCTCCTACGATCACCGTCTCATCGACGGTCGCGAGTCGGTCGGCTTCCTGGTCTCCATCAAGGAGCTGCTGGAAGATCCGACCCGCCTGCTGCTGGACGTGTGAGCACAACGATAATGAGGGGCCGCCAAGGCCCCCTTCACGGGGATTGAGAAACACCCCATACGGAAATACCTACAAATACGGATAGAGCATCTATGAATCTGCATGAGTATCAGGCAAAACAGCTGTTTGCCGAATATGGCCTGCCGGTCTCCGAAGGCTACGCCTGCGCTACCCCGCAAGAAGCCGCCGAGGCTGCCGACAAGATTGGCGGCAATACCTGGGTCGTCAAATGCCAGGTCCACGCCGGTGGCCGTGGCAAGGCTGGTGGCGTCAAGCTGGCCAAGAGCAAGGACGAGATCCGTGCCTTCGCCCAGCAGTGGCTTGGCAAGAACCTGGTGACCTACCAGACCGACGCCAACGGTCAGCCGGTCACCAAGATCCTGGTCGAGTCCTGCACCGACATCGCCAAAGAGCTCTATCTGGGCGCCGTGGTCGACCGTGGCACCCGCCGTGTGGTCTTCATGGCCTCGACCGAGGGTGGCGTGGAGATTGAGAAAGTCGCCCACGAAACCCCGGAGCTCATTCACAAGGCGACGCTGGATCCCCTGGTGGGCCCACAGCCTTACCAGGCTCGCGAGCTGGCCTTCAAGCTGGGTCTGGTGGGCGATCAGATCAAGCAGTTCACCAAGATCTTCATGGGCCTGGGCCAGATGTTCCTGGATTGCGACTTCGCATTGCTGGAAATCAACCCCCTCGTCATCACCGACAAGGGCAACCTGCACTGCCTGGACGGCAAGATCAACATCGACGCCAACGCCCTCTATCGCCAGCCCAAGCTGCGCGAGATGCATGATCCCTCCCAGGATGACCCCCGCGAAGCGCACGCCGCCCAATGGGAGCTGAACTACGTGGCGCTGGATGGCAACATCGGCTGCATGGTCAACGGTGCGGGTCTGGCCATGGGTACCATGGACATCGTCAATCTGCACGGCGGCTCTCCCGCCAACTTCCTGGACGTCGGCGGTGGCGCCACCAAGGAGCGCGTGACCGAGGCGTTCAAGATCATCCTCTCCGACAGCAACGTCAAAGCCGTGCTGGTCAATATCTTCGGCGGTATCGTGCGCTGTGACATGATCGCCGAAGGCATCATAGGTGCCGTGAAGGAAGTGGGGGTCAAGGTCCCCGTGGTGGTTCGCCTTGAAGGCAACAACGCCGAGCTGGGCGGTATCAAGCTGGCCGAGAGTGGCCTCAACATCATTGCGGCCAAGAGTCTGACCGATGCCGCGCAGCAAGTCGTTAAAGCAGCGGAGGCCAACTGATGAGCGTTCTGATCAACAAAGATACCAAGGTGATCTGCCAGGGCTTTACCGGCGGCCAGGGTACCTTCCACTCCGAACAGGCCATCGCTTACGGCACCCAGATGGTCGGCGGCGTCTCCCCGGGCAAGGGTGGCACCACCCACCTGGGCCTGCCGGTGTTCAACACCGTCCGTGACGCCGTAGAAGCCACCGGCGCCACCGCCTCCGTCATCTATGTGCCGGCGCCGTTTTGCAAGGACGCCATCCTGGAAGCCATCGATGCCGGCATCAAGCTCATCGTCACCATCACCGAAGGCATCCCGACCCTGGACATGCTGGATGTGAAGGTGAAGCTGCAGGAAACCGGCGTGCGCATGATAGGGCCCAACTGCCCGGGCGTCATCACCCCGGGTGAGTGCAAGATCGGCATCATGCCTGGCCACATCCACAAGCCGGGCAAGGTGGGCATCGTGTCGCGCTCCGGCACCCTGACCTACGAAGCGGTCAAGCAGACCACCGACGAAGGTTTTGGCCAGTCGACCTGTGTCGGTATCGGTGGTGACCCCATCCCGGGCTCCAACTTCATCGACATCCTGGAGATGTTCCAAAACGATCCGCAGACCGAAGCGATCGTCATGATCGGCGAGATCGGCGGTAACGCCGAGGAAGACGCGGCGGCCTACATCAAGGCCCACGTCACCAAGCCGGTGGTCTCCTATATCGCGGGGGTCACCGCGCCTCCCGGCAAGCGTATGGGCCACGCCGGTGCCATCATCTCCGGTGGTAAGGGGACTGCCGCCGAGAAGTTTGCCGCTCTGGAAGATGCCGGTGTCAAAACCGTGCGCTCCCTGGCCGATATCGGCAAGGCCCTGCGCGAAGTGACCGGTTGGTAACTTGCTCCAGGTCTGAGTATGCCGCCCCTGTGGGCGGCATTTTTTTGTGTGATTAAGCGCAGGCACACTTGAACACGGCTCACTGCTTGCAAGCGTGCTTCTCGCCGCCAGGGCTCTGGCCCTGTGCCTTTGGTGGCTGGATCAAGTGATAGATACCTCCCGCCAGTGGCAGGGCGAAGAGCAGCGAGTAGGGGGAGAGGGCTCTCTCCATCAGCATGGCCTCGAGGGCTATTGCAATCACAGGAAAGATCAGAAAGCACAGTGAGGCTCGAAACGGGGAGACCAGAGCATTGAGCCTGAAGTAGGCGACGATGCCTCCGACACCGGCCACGCCGCCGAGATAGAGAACGGCGAACACAGAGGCAGGGCGAATATCGGCGATGACCGTCGATTCCATACTCAGCCCGGCGATAAGCAGCAAGATGGCAGCGATCCCGCTGGGAATGGCGCTAAAGGTAAGCACATGAACATCGCCGAGCCGCAGGGGCTTGATGATATAGATTGCTCCGTGCAATAACACGGCTCCCATCAACAGCGAGATGCCAAGCAGATAGTCACTGCCTGAGATATCCGATTCGATAGAAATGATTGCGACCAGGCTGAGCAGGGTTACCAGCAGGGCCGATATTTGTTTGACCGAAAATGGTTGTCTGGTAGTGAAATAGGTGAGGAGCATGATGGTGATAGGCATATAACCAAATAGGATGGCTGCCAATCCGGATGAAATATATTTTTCGCCCTCCAGCATAAACCAAAATGGAATGGCAAAATAGAAGATAGCGACCAGAGGCATGTAGTGTCGTTTCTCTTTTGGAAATAGCAGGGGTACCTTCTCCCTTCGAGCTATCAGGATCAGCAGGGGAGACATTACCAGAAAGCGAAAGGCCGTCGCCGTGAGTGAAGGAATCGTCTCTCCGGCGATTGCCATCGCCAGCCAGGTCGTTCCCCATATCAGACAGACGGAGACGAACAAGGTTTTTTTCATAAGGCATCTCTCCATGACATAACATAAATATTTGCAGGAGGAGGCTAAACCTTTATCCATACCCCAGGGTCAATCATGATGTTGTGACAAGTTGTGAGCGACTGTGTTAATTGTGTCGAGTCAGAGGAAGGGAGCTGCGTTTTAATTTTAATGCGGATATTTGCTGTGAAAGCACAGCCAGGTGGCTTGTATCAACCCATGATAAATGAAATAACACACCTCTGGTGTTGAGCATCGATCACAAGAGCGTGGCTGTGTGATGACAATCGATCCCCCTTATGGCCTCTTCCACCGATTTCCCTTGTGCATTCCCACTACTCGATGACGCCATCTGTGATCCTGCACACAGGATATAAAATCCATCGGCTGATAATAGAAATGTTTGTAATGGGCTTCGTTCCGGGCCTTGTGTGGTGCTGGCTGATCATCGCCTCATCCGCTTGTGCCTGCCCTGGAGGGGCTCATCCCGGCGGTAGCATTGAGCGGCTAACGCTTTCATAGTCGAACGACAAGGAGTCAGTGGAATGAAGATGGGAAACGGGTTTGCTAGAGTCAGCCTTATCGCAATGGCCGTCGCCTCACAGATGGCGATGGCCTATGACTACAACACCCAGGCCAAGGAGGCCACTGCCTTTACCAAGGCGGCGAATGAGAAGGTCTATCAGGAACTGGATTTTGACAACAAGAGCGCCTTCGAAGATGCGGATCGCGGCTTTATTGCCCCCTTGCTCAACCAGGGAGATATCGCCGGGGTTTTCAGTGCCACCGCCATGAACTATGTGCAAAACAGCAAGGCTCCGGCCTCGGTTAACCCCAGTCTGTGGCGCCACGCCCAGCTGGTCAACCGGGGGGGCCTCTACAAGGTCAGCGAGCATATCTATCAGGTGCGTGGTCAGGATCTCTCCAATCTCACCATCATAGAGACCGACAAGGGGATGGTCTTTTATGACGTGGAGTACTCTGGCAAGGCGCTCAAGGCCTCTATCGAGCTCTATGAGCAGCATCGTGGCAAACGGGCGCTGAAAGGGGTGATCATCTCCCACAGCCATGCGGATCACTTCGGTGGTTTTGGCGGTATTTATGAGGCGGGGCTGGCCACTCCCGAGGATGTGAGCAGTGGCAAGTTACCCGTGTTGGCCCCGGAGGGATTCGTGGAGGAGGCGGTCAGTGAGAACGTCATGGGGGGTAACATCATGGCCCGCCGTGCCGGCTATCAATATGGCAACGTACTCAAGGTCAACGAGAAGGGGATAGTCACCAGCGCCCTCGGCCCGGCCCTGGCCAACGATGCCTCTTCCTTGCCCATTCCGAACCACTTCATCACCAAGGAAAATGAGACGGTCACCATCGACGGCGTCGATTTTGTTTTCAATTTGGTCCCCCATACCGAGGCCCCCTCCGAGATGGTGATGTTTATCCCCAAGTGGGGGGCGCTCTCCATGGCCGAGGATGTGAACCACCTGCAGCACAACGTCTATACCCTGCGTGGGGCCCAGATCCGCGACTCCGCCGCCTGGGCGAAATATATCAACCAGGCACTGGGTCGCTGGGGTGAGAAGGCCCAGGTCCATTTTGGACCCCATACCTGGCCGGTCTGGGGTAATGAGAAGGTGGTGGAGTACCTCAAGAACCAGCGGGATCTTTACCAGTCCCTCTTCGATACCACCATGCGCTATGCCAACTACGGCTATGGCCCCGATGAGATTGCCGAAAATGCACTGCTGCCCAAGTCGGTGTTCAACAACTGGGACAATCGCCCCTACTACGGCAACCTGAAAAATAATCTCAAATCGACCTACATCCGCAATCTGGGTTGGTTTGATGGCAATGCGGCCAAGTTGGCGCAGTATCCCGATGATGAGCGTGGCAAGCGGTATGTGGAGGCGTTTGGTGGGGAGGATAAGGTACTGGAGGCCGCCTTAAACAGTGTCAACAAGGGGGACTACCGCTTCGCGGCCGAACTTCTCAACAATATCGTCGCCTCCAATCCCGCTAATCAGAAGGCCGTGCTGCTGATGGCCGATGCACTCGAGCAACTGGGCTATCAGGACGAGACGACGCTGACCCGTAACCTCTATCTGTCGGGGGCCCAGGAGCTTCGCATGGGGGGCAATGTCCCCAACCAGCTCTCCACCACCTCGCCGGAGGTGATAGCGGGTCTGCCTGGCGACATGCTGATGCCCTACCTCGGTATGGTGATGGATCAGGTCAAGGCCGAGCAGGTGGGTAACCATGTCATCAACCTAATCTTGCAAGGAGACAAGCCGTTCGGGATTGACCTTCATAACGGGGTATTCAACAGCCTGAGCGATTACCAGGCCAGTAAAGCCGACGTTACTCTGGAGATAGCCAAGCCCGAGCTGCTCGCCTTCCTCGCCGGCAAGGTCACCATGGATGCGCTGCTCAATGAGGGTAAGGCTAAGGTGAGCGGAGATGCCAAGGTGCTGGAGAAGCTTCCCGGCCTGTTTGATCTCACTATCAAAAACAACATGAACCTGGTGTTGCCGCTGCAACAGGAGAACCGGATCAAAGAATGATGTGATGATGAGTTTGTCACTTAGACCAAATGCCGGCGTTCTGCCGGCATTTTCTTATGGCTCCCCCCACTTGGTTAAGCACAATGAAAGATTCATATGGGCTTTCTATGCTCTGGTGTCGCCGATTGCGACCCAATCCAGCAGGAGAGCCCCATGGAGAAGCTTATCCCCTCGTCTCTTGTTCCCTGGTCCCGCCTCGGGATCCGAACCCGTCTCGTGGCAAGTATCACCTTGCTTCTGATCCTCAGTATCGCCGTTGTCACCCTGGTGCAGGAGCACCTCTCCCGGGATCAGGCCCAGGAGCGAATTGAGCGCTTCGAGTTACCCAGCAGTGTCGAGCGGATCGCCAACCAGCTCTCGGCAGATCTGGTGCGCTATCTGACCGAAGCCCAGGCCCTGGCCAGTAACCCCTACCTGGTGAGTTGGTTGGAGCAGGGGGCTCCCGAGCAGCAGTGGCCGTCTCTTGAGGCCTACCTGACCAGCGTACAGCAGCGACTGGGGGGAAATGTCTTCATCGCGCCCTTGCACAGTGCCACCCTGATCAACCTGAGCCAAAATGGGGCGGCGAGCAAGGCATTGAACCGTCAGGATCCCAAGGATGAGTGGTTCTACGGTTTTCTCGAGCGTGGCAAATCCTATGAACTCAATCTCGATATCTCGGATTTTGACCACAAGGCCTCCCTCTATATCAATACGGCCGTCACAGCGGCGGGACGTACAATCGGTGTTGCCGGCACCTCGGTGGATATGTCCCGCCTGGCAACCTTGATCGGCGGGTATCGCATCGGCAAGAGTGGCCGGGTCTATCTCGCGGACATGAGCGGCAAGATTGAGATCCACCCCGAGGGGAAAGAGGATCTCAAGGCGGCTCATCATCAGGCTGCCTTTGGGGATGAGGTGCAGCGTCTCATCCCGGCTTCTCGTGAGGGCGTCGCCATCGGTAATGTGACCCTGGGTGATCGCCATTTCCTGCTGGCGGTGCGCTATCTGCCGACCCTTGATCGGGTCTTGATCGGGGAAATTGATCAGGGGGAGCTGAACGAAGGGATGGCCGCTGCGCGCCAGCAGGTGATCCTGGTGTCGCTCGGGATTGGGGTGCTGGCCATGGGGATCGCCATCTGGCTGGCTCACACCATCAGTCGCCCGATCCGTCGTGCCGCCGACAGCATGCGTCACATCACGGCCGATCGGGACCTGGGTACCCGCCTCGAACATTATGACGGGGCCGAGCTCGGTAACATGGCCGATAACTTCAACCGCCTGATCCAGACCCTCAACCAGAGCTTTGCCCATTTTCAGCACTCGGGCTCGGCCCTCTCGGCACAATCCTCCCAGACCATGGCCCAGTCCGAGGCTTTGGCCGCCGAGGCGCAGCAGCAGGCGAGCAGCATTGTCGAGCTCACCCGGGTGATGGACAGCATAGATAATACCGCCCGGGCCATTGCCGAGCGTGCCGAAGGCGCTAACGAGCAGGCCCGCAGCGCTGCCCTCAGCATGCTGGGCATCGAGCAGGATGTGCAGCGCAGTGCCACCTGCCTCGACACCCTGAGCGGCAGCATCAACCGCTCCTCCACCATTCTCGATAAGTTGGTGGAGGAGACCCACAACATTACCCTCATTATGAACCTTATTCGCGAGGTGTCGGATCAGACCAACCTGCTGGCGCTCAATGCGGCCATCGAGGCGGCCAGGGCCGGTGAGCAGGGGCGCGGTTTTGCCGTGGTGGCCGACGAGGTGCGCCAGTTGGCGGTGCGCACCCAGAGGGCGACCCAGGAGGTGCAGGCGCTTGTCTCGCAACTGCAAAAGGGCTCTCAGGAGGCCAGCGAGGCGATGGCGGGGTCCCGCGCACTGGGCCAGGAGAGCCAGCAACTGATGCACAGTGCCACCGCCACCCTGCTTGCCACCAGCCGGCAGATGGGGGAGGGGGCAAACGGCATGAATGCAATGGCTGCCTTGGCCAGCAACCAGTGCTCACAGATGACGGCGGCGCGTCAGGCGCTCGATGAGCTTGCCGTGGTGGCGACGCATCAGGAGCAACACGCCAGACAGAGTCAGGAGGCGAGCCGGGAGCTGTTCGAGCTGGCCAGGGTCATCGAGGCGCAGATCCGTCAATACCGGATCCGCTGAGTGGCCATTGTGCGAGGCAAATTGGGAATGATCTCGGCGTCTATGGCCGAGCTATTCTCAACTCGTTGATTTAACAGTGAGGTGGGATTGGCTTGAGGCTTGCACTCTCTGGGAATGGTAAAGAGCAAAGGTGTATCCCATGAAGCAAACCGATAGCCTCTCTCTCTGCGTTCGGGAGGGATTAACGCTGATGATAGGTGCAAATCTGCTACTCCTGGCAACCCTGCTGTTTGCGGCCTCCCTCAGTGGTATGCCTTGGCCCTGGATGGCGCTGATTGCACTCCCTCCCTCATTGGCGGGAGCTCTGTTGTGTCAGTTGCGCCAGCGGGAGGGGAAGGAATAAAAAAAGGCGGGGATTTTCCCGCCTTTCTCATGTCGGCTTGCCTTATTCGCAGGCGACCTGCATCACCTTGATGGCCAGGCCACCGCGCGAGGTTTCGCGGTACTTGGAGTCCATGTCCTTGCCGGTCACGTACATGGTCTCGATGACCTTGTCCAGGGAGACGCGCGGCTTGGAGGTGCGGCGCAGGGCCATGCGAGAGGAGTTGACCGCCTTCATGGCAGCGATGGCGTTACGCTCGATGCAGGGCACCTGTACCTGGCCGGCGACAGGATCGCAGGTCAGACCCAGGTTGTGTTCCATGGCGATCTCGGCGGCCTCGCAGACGTGCTCGGGGCTGCCTCCCATCAGCTCGGTCAGACCGGCGGCGGCCATGGAGCAAGAGACACCGACCTCACCCTGACAACCCACTTCGGCGCCGGAGATGGAGGCGTTCATCTTGTAGAGGATGCCGACGGCACCGGCCGCCAGATAGAAGCGGGTGTAGTCGTCACGGCCTACCGGCTGGATGAACTTGTCGTAGTAGGCCAGCACGGCCGGGATGATACCCGCGGCGCCGTTGGTCGGTGCGGTGACCACGCGGCCACCGGCAGCGTTCTCTTCGCTCACGGCCAGGGCAAACATGTTGACCCAGTCCACGATGTTCATGGGATCGTTGGAGAGGTTCTCGTTGGTGGTCAGCTGGCGATAGAGAGGAGCCGCGCGACGGGGAACCCGCAGCGGGCCGGCCAGCACGCCTTCGGTGCGGCAGCCGCGCTCGATCCCTTCACGCATGGTGTTCCAGATCTTGCCGAATTTCTTGTAGATCTCTTCCGGTGTATTGAAGCACTTCTCGTTCTCCATCATCAGGGAGGAGATAGAGAGACCGGTCTGACTGCAGTGGGCCACCAGCTCGGCGGCGCTCTTGAAGGGGTAGCTCACCGGCATGTCGCCGCTGTCTGCCTTGCCAAAGTTCTCCTCATCGACGATGAAGCCACCACCGATGGAGTAGTAAGTCTTGGCATAGGCCAGCTGGTCTTCGATAAAGGCAGAGATTTTCATGCCGTTCTCGTGCAGGGGCAGGGCCTCATCGTGGAAGACCATGGCCTCGCGCGGGAAGCTGACGGTATGGCAGTGCAGCCCGATAGGCAGGCGGCCGGTCTGCTCGACCCGGGAGATAAAATCAGGAATGGCATCGATATCCACGGTCTCGGGCAAGTTACCGGCCAGACCCATGATGATGGCGGTATCGGTGTGGTGGCCCTTGCCGGTCCAGGAGAGGGAGCCATAGACATCCACCTGAATGCGGGTGATGTCGCGGATCTTGCCGCCGGCACGCAGTTCGTCCACAAACTGCTTGGCCGCCTTCATGGGTCCCACCGTGTGGGAGGAGGAGGGACCAACACCGATTTTGAAGATGTCAAAAACGCTGATCATGTATTCAATACCTCAGGGTAGGGGCAGGCGAGGGCCTGCTCACCGGTTCTGTTACGGGCGACCCGCATCGTTGGGCCGCACCGGTTTTTTTATCAACTGCGGCCCAGTGTAACCGTTCCAGACTTAAAAAAAGTTGAAATGGATCTATTTTTGTTGAGTTTGGGCGCGGAGTATAAAATTATTTTTGGCTCACCGCCAATTTGTTAAGGGACTATCAACAAAAGCGGGAGCAAAAGCCCGATGCCTGTGCCCAAGGGGGAACTAGAGGCCGGCCCACTCACGCAGGCTACCGGCTCTGGCCAGACGCGGAGCCTGGTTGATCGCTCCCTCGCGGGCCAGTCGCGTCACTATGGTCGGCAGTGTGGCGGCGACGTCTTCCCTGTGCATCCCGCTCTTGAGCTCGGGGGCATAGAGGATACGCAGCAGCAGGTAGTCAAGAGGGGTGATGAAGTGATCGACACTGTGGTCATTGAAGATGGAGGGAAAGACCCGATCCGAGTCGTTGGGGAGCCCCATCACCTGGGTCAGCTCCTCCACCACACAGTCGAGAAACTTCCCCTTGTCCCTGGCCCTGTCGGTGGGGATCAGGACGGCCGCCGTGTCGATGGCACCGCCCCGGGTGGTGAAGTTACCCAGGCACAGACCATCGGCGAGGGCGGCGGGCAGCTCCTCGCTCTTGCCTATCAGAGTGTGGGCCCAGCCTTCGAGCGCGCTCTGCCGGGTCATGACGATCACCAGATTGGCCTCCTGACGCGCCGCCACCCGCGTCGCCTTGACACCCGTGATATGGGAAAGGTGGCTCATCTGTACCCGGACCAGCTCCGTCTGGAGAGGGCGATCACCACTCTCGTTGATCAGATGATATCGGATGGGCTTCTCCCAGCGACTCAAGGGGAGCTTTTTACCCGGCGAATACTCCCGACGCAGGGCGATCTCGAGAAAGCTGCTGGTCAGGTAGTCGGTACGCTGCCAGGGCTCGGCCGCCCAGAGCAGGGGAGCAAACAGAAGCAGTAGCCATGCCAGTGGATGCAAGGGTCACTCCTTGGTGAGGTCACGCCAGGTGAGCCACAGACGCAGATCGAACTCCCATTGATGATAGTTGGGGCAGAGATGGCAGCAGAGTTGGTAAAACCCCTTGTTGTGTTCCTTCTCCTTCAGATGAGCCAGCTCGTGCACCACTATCATCTCGAGAAACTCCGGGGGGGCCTCCTTGAACAGGGCCGCGATGCGGATCTCGTTCTTGCTCTTGAGGCGGCTGCCTTGCACCCGACTGACATAGGTGTGCAGCCCAAGGGCATCGCGCACTATGTTGATCTTGCCGTCATAGACCACCTTGGAGAGGGGGGACGAGCTTTTGAGATAGCGGCTCTTGAGCCCCTGTACATAGTCGCGCAGGGCCCCGTCGCTCTGGATCTGATGGCGATCCGGATAACGTTTGGCCAGCAGGGGACCGAGACGCTCGCTGCGGATAAGGTCGCGGACCTGCTCCTTGAGAGAGTCTGGGTAGCCGTTGAGATAGGGTAATTGCATGGGATCCCGGATAGGGGCCCGAGGGCCCCGTCAGATTAACGCCGTTGATAGAGACCGTCGGCCACCTGCTCGTAGTGATCCAGCAGATAGAGGTAGAAGGCCTGGGTCGAGGGGGGCTGCTTTTGCAAGTTGGCTATCAGGTCGTTGATGCGCGCCTGCTTGCCGATGATGAAGCGGGGTTGCTTGGCCTTGAGGTCGGCCAGGGTACGCTCGCGCACGTCGTAGGGGGGATTGACGTTGGCAAAGAAGAGGTAGGCCGAGGCGGGGGGGCGATCGGTCCAGAGATAGTACTGAGGCCAGATCCCGTCGACCCAGATGGTGTCATCCGGCTTGCTCTTGGCGAGGATCTGCTCGACACGCACCGCGGCGGGCTCGTTGAAGGGGCGTCCCTTTTGGGTGCCGTCCCAGGCGTTGTCGAGCATCACCACCAGCATGGCTAACGAGGCTATCCAGGGGGTGACATTGCGCACGTCCCAGGCTCGCCACAGGGGCAGCAGCAACAGGATCGGCAGGGCCCAGAGCAGGCTCAGACCCAGCACTTCACGCACTCGCTCCAGGCTCCACTCCTTGTTGCTCCAGCCAAAGCCCAGCTGCTGGGCCAGCAGCCAGGCGGCGGTGAGGATCACGCTGCCAACGCAGAGCAGGGCGAGGTTGTCCCCCTGCTCCTTGCAGCGATCGAGCAGGCAGGCAAGGGGCAGCACGCCGAGCTGCAGATAGAGCACGTCGTAGTGATCGAACACGTGTCCCGATACCGAGTTGGCGACCAGGGTAAAGAGTACCCCCAGCAAGGTGGCAGCCAACACCGGCATGCTCCAGTACCAGCTGCGGCTTAACATCAGCAGTACAAAGGCCGGTAACAGCATGACAAGACCGGTGCGAAACAGTCCCACAGCCCCGACGGCCAGTGAGGTGCCATTGCCGTAGCTCCCCTCGAAGAAGATGGAGAAGGAGTAGTAGGTAAAGGCTTCCATCACCTGGTGGTACTGGAAGTAGGCCAGCAGTGGCCCCCCCACCAGCGTGAGGCCACCCAGGCTGGAGAGCAGCAGCAACAGGGCACTGCGCCACTGCCCCTGGGTCAGCCAGAGCAGGAACAGGGTCAGGTACCAGGCGCCCCACAGGGCGCCGTTGTTGAGCCGCATCCAGGCGATCAGGGCAAAGGTGAGGGCCGCCACCAATGCCGGAAAGAGGCGAAAGCGACCATCGAGCAGCAGGGTGATGAAGGCCCACTGACCGATGAGGGCGAGGTGGAAGGTCCAGTCCTCGGTCATGTTGCCGTAGTAGTAGCGGGTACCGTAGAGGGCCAGGATGGCGAGCAAACTGCCCAGCCGAGCCCGGGTAGAGAGCCCCAGCTGCTCCAGGGCATGCCAGCTCGCCAGCAGGCCCAACCAGCAGGCCAACCACTCCAGTCCCCAGATCCCGCGAAATCCGCCGAGCAGATAGCCCAGGGCATCGAAGGCGAAGATCATGGGCCCCTTGATGTCGATCATGTCGCGATAGAGGACACCCCCATCGGCCCACATCTTGCCCATCACGGCAAACAGCGAGGCATCAAAGCCCGGGGCCATGCCATAAAAGAGGGGGTTGCGCAGACAAAACAGCAGAGCCATCAGGGCGGTCAGCAGCACAATAGCGGGGGTGAGCTGCGGATGGTGACGGGGAGGCGCGAGGCGCATCGGACGATTCATGGGTATGGATAACTGAGGCTGAACAGGATGCGGGTATCTTGCCGATCCCGGCCCCTGCTGACAATGGGGCCGGTGTGATTTATGACTCAGGGATGCGGCTGCATCGTGATGCGCGGGGGCTGTACGACCAGCTCGGGCTGCTGACGGGCCCAGCGGATAAAGGCATCGGCCAGGGTAATGCCAAGTTCCCGGCGCTGGTGGTGCAGGGTACGGCGCAGCGCCGTGTATCCCTCCTTGCCCGAGGCCGTATAGGCACTCGAAACCCCGCGATAGAGGGCCTGGGGAGCAACCCGCTGCCAGCCCTGTGCGCTTTTTATCTCGAGGCGGGTGATGCGCCACCCGAGGGGGGCCGCGGCGTCATAGGTGTAACGCATACCCGCCACATAGGGGAAGCTGCCACTGCCATTACCCACCACACCGTTATCGGTGGCGTTGTTGATGGCGCCCTCCAGGGCATCGGCCAGCTCTTGCCCATACACCTCGTAGAGGATGAGCGGAATGGCGAACGGAAGCAGCCGCCCGGCCACATCCGCTTCTGTGATGGCGCCCGCCTCGAAGGAGCAGCGAACCCCACCTGCGTTATGCAGGGCAAAGTCCACCGGTCCGCACTGCTCCCGGGTGGTGTGCAGCATGGCGCTGGCTACCAGGGGAGCGAGCTCGCTGCCGTGTGGATAACGCTCATCCGGCAGGCGTTGGTGATGCAAGGGGGCGGGCAGGTGGGTCAGGGGATGGCGCCCCATCTCGCTCAGCACGCTGCGGTAGTGGTGGGCCAGGTGGTGCTCGATATGCGGGTCTGCGAACACGACGGGGAAGCGATCCAGACCGGGTAGCGGCTCCCATGGGAGCCATTGGGTCTCGCCTTTGGCCGCGATGACTCTGCCTTGTTCATCGAAGTCGAGGCGGCAGTGCCCCAGCGTTTGGGCGCTGTGTCCGGCGTGAAACAGGGGCACGCCATGGTGCCAGAGAGGGTAATGCTCGGCGTGCTCGATCCCCAGATGCTGCAGATCCCCGAGCAGGGTATGGGTGTGTCCACCGACGATGAGGCTGATCTGGGGAAAGCGCTCGGCGATGCGTTTGTCCTGCTCTATGCCCAAGTGGCTCAGGAGGATGATATGCACGATCCCGGCGGCTGCAATGTGTTCCAGTACGGCGCCGAGCGTCTCCATCACAGGATGAAAACGGGTACAGGGATCGGGGTTGGCGATATCGGCCATCTGGGAGAGTGTGATCCCGAGCAGGGCGAAACGCACCCCGCCCAGGCTCTTTTCGAGCCAGGGATGCTCGTGATCGAAGAGGTTGGGGTGGCCTCTGAGGGGAGCCTGGCAATCGGCCGGCTCGTGGCGGTTATCCATGTTGGCCGCCAGCACAGGAAAGGGGACGTGGCGAATAAAGTGGGAGAGGGCCTCGTTGCCGAGATCAAACTCATGGTTGCCGAGCACCATGGCGTCAGGGGCAAGCAGGGAGAGCAGCTCGGCGTTGGCCCGCTCGCGAAACCGGTTGAAGTAAAGAGAGCCCTGAAAGGTATCTCCCCCGTGGACGAAGAGCAGCGGCTCGCCCTGGCGGTTTGCCTCGGCACGCAGCTGGTCCAGCCGGGTACGAATACGCCCGTAGCCACCGCACTCGGTGACCTGGCTCTGGCCATCGGGGAGCTGGAAACGCAGGGGGGCGCCATCGAAGTGGGAGTGACAGTCACTCATATGAACAAGATGAAGGGCAACAGGCATAGGGCCTCCTTCGAAGCGGGAAAGGGAGAGTCTAGCGCAGGGGAAGAGGGAGGACCAGCCTTGCCGGTCCTCCAGATACTATCAGGCGGGAACCATGATCTGGGTGGCGATGATGACCACCAGCAGGCCGACGGCAACCGGCAGGCTGGTGCGTTTGACCACCTCAAACGGGGAGAGATTGGCCATGCCGGAGCAGGCCACCACCACCCCTGAGACCGGGGAGATGGTACGACCCAGGTTGGAGGCTTGCAGCATGGGGATCACCAGATAGGCCGGGTTGATCCCGAGACTGCTGGCCAGATTGGGGATCAGCTCCACGAACGCATAGAAGGGGGCATTACCCGAGCCGGTAGTGAAGGCCGCCAGCGTGGTGATCACCACCAGAGAGAGCATCATGATCATGCCGCCCGAGCCGAGATCCTGAGCGTGGGCCAGCAGGGTGTCGATAAAGCCGATGGTCATCAGTCCCTGGGCAAATACCCCGGCACCGACCAGCAGCATCACCACGCCGGCGAAGGCATCGGCCATGCTGCGCCAGCACACCTGCAGGCCATCAAGCAGCTGCTTGCCGTTGCGAATGCGCACCAGCTCGAGCAGCGTGGCCAGCACCATGCAGATGACGATGATGGTGACGATGTCGAGCTGGGGAGCCCATTTTCCGTCGAAGATCAGCACGCCGATGATGGGGGTAAAGGGGAGGATGGCATAGAAGGCCGGCGCCGTAGTCTTGAGCTCGCTCGGCGCGACCGGGGCGTTGTGCTCGCCCGCCTTGCGATCCAGATAACGCTGCCAGAAGAAGTGGGTCGCTGCCATGCAGGCGATCGCCACCAGTGAGATGGGCAGGGTCAGTTTGAAGGCAAAGTCGAGCAGGGGCATGTTGGCGGCCTGAGCGGCCATCACCACGTCACCCGAGGTGGGAGCCAGGATGATGGCGGCCGGAGAGGCGCACACGGCAGCGGCAGCGCCACGGGAGATGCCCATGTTGACCATCAGCGGGAACAGGGTGGCCATCAGCAATACCCCAAGACCGGTTGCCGAGCTGACCGCCAGGGACATGGCGCAGGCCACCAGATAGGCCGCGACCAGCAGCACATAGGGGGATTTGATGATCTTGAGCGGGCGACTGGCGAGCTTGACCAGTATGTCATTGGCACCGATATGGCTCATGTAGCCGGCGAAGCCGCACAGCACCATGATCAGCATCCCCAGTCCACCCCCGCGATCGTTGAGCAGGAAACGAACGTATTCGAAGATATCGGTCGCAATAAAGCCGGTGCTGGTGACCTTGGAGGGCAGAACCGGCTTGCCAAGCAGGGCCGTGATGGTGAGCAGCAACAGGCCACCGCCGAGCAACACACCGGTTGCCGAGTAGCCCTTGAAGATGGCGCGCCCGACCAGCAGGGTCACGAGCGTGCCGATAATCAGCTCTATCATGTTGAGTATCCTGTTATGAGTAAGTGCGGGGGGATTCTATTCCCAAGGTGGTAGTGGTACGAGCAAAAAGCGGACCGATTGTGACACAAAGCATTATTTGAATTTAATCATCGTATTGCGCAGGGTTGATCATGCACATAGGCTAGAGAGGATGGGGTTTTGCGGGTGGGTCATGGCAGAAAAGGTTCGGCGTATGAGGGGTTCGATGAAGCGATGGGGAGCAGGTTGCATGCTGTTGCTGCTCTCCCCACTTACCTATGGCTCGATGGCACGCCCGGCGGTGTTGCCCGAGACCGTCATCAATGTCAGGTTTTATGATGTGAGTGCCCCCGATATGGGGGCATTGCCGTCGGCGCTTGACCGGGTGGCGCCCCGGGATCAGGGAAAGGTGGCCCTGGGCAAGGCCAGCTATCGTCTCGACTGGCGCCTTGAGCTCGAGCAGGGAAAACAGGGGTGCGCCATTCGCCAGATCGTTGTCTCCACCGATGCGACCCTGCTTATCCCCCGTTGGCTGGAGAAGGGGAAGGCTTCTCGCCAGGAGCGCCTGCGCTGGGAGCGAATTACCGCAGGCCTGCTCGACTACGAGGCGCGTCACAAGGAGATGGTGCTGCAGAGTGCGACCCGGATCGGGATCGCCCTGGCCGACCTGCCTGCCGAGCCGAGCTGTGACGCCCTGCGTTACAGCGCCTGGAAGGCGGGTATGAAAGAGCTTGAGCAGGGGCAGAGGCGCATCGACTCGTTTCAGCGTCAGACCCGGCACGGGGAGATGTTGGGCCTGCGTTGGCCCGGTGAAGGGTAGTCAGCGTGCATTGAAAAGCAGGGCCGCCATCAGGCGGCCCTGCTCGTTACCGGGGACTAGAGGCCGAGGGGTTTTCCCTTGAGCAGCTTCCGGCTCCAGTAGCGGGCCGGATGGAGGGCATCGAGCAGCTCTCGATCCAGTCCGAGAGGCTCACCGCAGATCTCGGCGGCGAGCAGCTCGCCACACAGGGGGGCCGAGCACAGGCCCCGCGAGCCGAGGGCCCCGAGGACGAACAGTCCTGGCCAGGTCGGCAGTGACCACTGTGGATCGGCGTCATGATCGCGCCATCGTTGTTCCAGACTCTCCAAGACTGCTACCGGCCCCATGACGGGCAGGTGATCCCGACTCGCCGATCGCACCCCGACCCGGGCCTCCCGATCCGAGAGATCGACCCCGAGTGGCCACTCTTGCTCGGGCAGGCAGGCGATTAGCCGCTCCCGGTTGCTTGCCTGTTCCTCCTCGCGGTAGTCAAGCCCGGTTTGATTGCGGCCATAGCTGGCGCCGATGCAGTGACGACCCTGATGGCCAGGGGTGAGGTAGCCGTCGTAACAGAGTACCTGCTTGAGGCGCGATAGCGCCGGGTTGGTCCTGGCGTGGCTCACCTGGCCGCGCACCGGATAGAGGGGAAGGGCTGCAAACGGGATAAGCTCAGGCAGGCGATGGCCTGCGGCCACCACCAGATTCGGGGCTTGCCAGCGGCCGCTCGGCCCTTCGGCAACCCACAGCTCCCCGTGCTGCGACAGGTGGGTAACCTCGGCACCATAATGCTGGGTCAGCAGACCGCTGGTTGCCGCCTCTGCCAGCGCGGCGCGGGTGAGATCGGCCGGACAGAGCCAACCCCCCCGGGGGTAGGCAACACCGGCGCAGCCGGTAGGAAGACCTAGCTCCGACGCCATCTCGATGGCCGGGACGGCGTAAACCAGCTCGGCGGGGAAGGGACCGGTCAGCAGCTTGGCGATCTTCTGGGTCGATTTGTCGTCATAGGCGAGCTGGGTCACCCCACAGAGCTCGAAGGCCACCTCATGGCGGGCGGCCAGTTCGACAAGGCGTTCGCGAGCATAGGGAAAGGCCGCAGCATAGAAGCGTGACAGGGTGTCGTGTTCGCCCCCCAGCAGGGGATAGAGTGCCCCCTGGCGGTTACCCGAGGCGCCGCCGGCGGGCGCCGCATCGGCGCACAACAGGGTCACGGCGCGGCCACGGCGAACCAGGGAGAGGGCCGTCATGGCCGAGGCGATCCCCCCGCCGACAAGAAGCACTTCCCCTTCGCGTCCCGCCGGGCGTGGATACGCGCGCTGCAGGCCCGAGCAAGGCGTCTTGTCCCGGCGCGTTCCGGCCAGCATCTCGCGTTTGCTGCCGTATCCCTTCACCTTCTCCATGGCCCAGCCCGCCTCGATGAGGCCGCGGCGCACGAACCCGGCGCAGGTGAAGGTGGCCAGGGTCGCGTCGGCACGGGCCAGGCGGGCCAGTGCGGCAAAGAGTTCGGGAGTCCACATCTCGGGGTTCTTGGCCGGGGCGAAGCCGTCAAGAAACCAGGCGTCGACCAGACCGTCCTGACCATGGGGTACCCGGGGCAGGTTCTCCTTGATGTCGCCAAACCAGAGATCCAGGGTGACGTGCCCTTCATCAAACAGCAGTCGATGGCAGCCGGGCAGCGCCAGGGGCCACTGGGCGACCAACTGTTCGCTAAAGTCCGACAGCTCGGGCCAGGCGGCCAGGGCCTTGGCCAGATCGGGGCGGGTCAGGGGGAATTTTTCGAAACTGGTAAAGTGCAGGCGGCGTGTTCCCGTCTCGCGGGTGGCGAGATGAGCCGCGAAGGCTTGCCAGCTGGCCAGAAAGTTGAGGCCGGTGCCAAAGCCTGTCTCAGCAATCACGAACTGGTCGCGATCATGGCGGGAAAATCGCTCAGGTAGTCGGTTTTGCTGCAAAAAGACGTAGCGTGTTTCGTTTAGCCCATTATCATTGGAAAAGTAGACATCCCCGAACTCACTGGAGACCGGCGTGCCCGCCTCATTCCACTCCAATCGGGCATGATGTAGCGATGTTTGGCTCACGTTGACTTCAACTCCCGTCACAAAACGCGGGCATTCTACGTGAATTCCAATCCTCAGCGAATAGCCATTGACGTAACTACCCGCCGTTCTTCTACCGGAAAGTCCTTCGTTCGGATGCGATGCGGTTCAAAGTGGTCAGTCTCACAGGCCATCCCCAGTGGTGAAGATGTAGAGCTAGTACGTCAGTTCATCAATGAGAGAGTTAAACCCATCATGAAAGCCTATGCCGTCACAGTCTCCGATAAATGGGACGCTCTGACCCTGCTGAATCGTCTTCTCTTGGCTCGTGGTTATGGTGAAGACCGAGCCCTTGCCGTTATTGCTGAATGCGAACAAAGGGCACAGAGAGGCCCACAGCGTCAGACCTCTAGGGACTGGATGGACTTGATCACTGAGGTCGCCCCTGAGATTGAACCTGATGTGACCACTCCAGTTGAAGCCCTTGTAAAGACCTCGGGTAATAACACAGAGGAGGCAGCCGCTAGAGACCAAGGGCCGACAGTGGGTCAAGTCTATGAACGCTTCTTACAACTTCGTCTCCCTGACTGGAAGAAAAGCTCGGCAGGGGCTTATAGGACAAGCTTTACCAAGCTCAACTCTTTGGGCCTAGCGTCTTTACCAGTTGCTGACTTGAAGCGAGCCACATTGGATACAACCCGACAGGGTATGATTGATGATGGTATGAAAGCTGGGTCTATCAATCTTGTGTTCAGACATCTATGCCAAGCACTCCGAGAGGTTGAGCAGGTCTATGGGGAAGACGAGGGGCTCGATTTCACGAAAGCCATTAAGCATCTGACCGGATTGAAGCCTCTAAAGGATGAATCTAAGACGGTTGACCGAGCATGGCCCGCTGAGGCAATTACCGAGGTATCCGCTAAGTTAGCCGACAAGATGAACTCTCCGCACCTCTCCGAGGCTAACAGAGTCAGACGCTCAGGGGCCTATTGGCAACTCTGGTTGTCTCTCGCTACAGGTTGCCGAAAGGGTGAAGCCGAGGCCATGCGGAAAGGCGACATAGTGAGGGAAGGCTCATTGATGGGTATCCATATCAAGGGAACCAAATCAAAGGCAGCTGACAGAATGCTCCCGCTTGTGGATGGTCTGAATGGTTTCAACCTGTCAGAGTTCGAGGCATACCTTGAGACCCTGCCCAGTGATGACACTCTGCTATGTGGTGGCGGGTCATTGGAGAACCTCAGCAAGACCGAGAGAGCAGCCTTCCAGATGAGTAATGGTGATGGCCTGACCATTCATGGATTACGTCACACAGCGGCTACCACCTTGGCGACTTTGGGTTTAGACCCTGTGCTTCTCTCTCAGTTTATGGGGCATGCCCAAGCGGTAGCAGGCTCAGAGGTGACGCAGCGTTACATCACTGGGGCCATTGAGGCACGTAAAGGGGAATGGTTGAAGCTGCATCAGGCCATCTCTGAGTTGCTGCACAAGGACGGGTAAACAGTGGCATAAGGGGGTCTCGATTAGAAATTGTCATAAATTTATGAGACCCCATGTAATTGTATATACCTACAAAACACCCCCTCATGCCCTTCTGATTCAGTCACTTAGTCGCGTCCCTGTGTGAAAACATAGGGGCAGACATCTTGCTTGTTCTACTAATCTTGCGTAGCTGTGCGAACCATTCTCATTTTGTTGGTGTCATTAAACAACCGTTAGGTGATACCAGAGGGCAGGGTTATTTGTTGGTGTCATCAAAATAGGTTTTGACAATAGTTGATACCGTTAATTATGATGATACCAGTTTATGATACCACCGAGAGATTGAAGCATAATGTCCCGCACCTTCGCTTACTGCCGAGTGTCTACCGTTGAGCAGACCACCGAGAACCAAGTCCTTGAGATTGCCAAGCGGGGATACACTGTAGAGCCGCACAGGGTCGTCACTGAGACCATATCGGGGTCAACCCAAGCCAGTACACGTCCTGAGTTCAGGAAGCTGCTAGAGCGTATGGAAAGCGGTGATACCTTGGTTGTCTTGAAGTTGGACAGATTGGGTAGGGATAACATTGATGTGCAGACCACTATCACCAGCCTGACCGAGAGAGGGATCAAAGTGGTGTCTCTTGATTTGCCAGTGTCTGACTTAACATCACCAGAGGGTAAGCTCATGTTGCAACTCATGGGGGCATTCGCTGAGTTTGAACGTAATCGCATCAGGGAGCGTACACAGGAGGGGCTACAACGAGCTAAGGCCGAAGGTAAGGCGCTGGGTAGACCCGTTGCTGTAGACACCACTGAGGCCGTTCAGAGAGCCAAAGGGGAAGGGCTGAGTCAGAGCAAGGTAGCGGACAAGCTGGGAATCTCACTGGCTACCGTTAAGAGACATTGGAACAAGTAGATTTGCATCACGTTCAGTGAAAAGGGAGGCCATGTGTCTCCCTATCTGTATATGTCCGAGTGATAAACCTCATGGTATGAGCTATTTCATGGCCTCTCGTGATGCGCCTGATAACCACGTCAGATGAGACTTACAGCGATTCAACCACGCATTTGCGATATGCAAACTCTTGGGCTTTGGGTAATGCCTCTTGGAATTGAGATTTTTCTTTTTGGTCGGCCAAAAATTCATCAAGGCGAGGTTTGTGCTGCTTATAGCTGTATTCCGTTCTTTTGATATCTTCCTGACACAATTGAACTGTCGTGCCAAGAAACAGGGCACTTTCAACTCTTGCACAAGTCACCCGCTCAGAGACCATTTTACAATATTGATGAACATGCCATTTCTTGTAGCACCAAGGAACGGATATCACCAACACGGTTGCAGCCACAATACAACAGACCCATGCCTTCACAAAATCGCCCTCATTCAAAGAATACCGCGTAATAATACTCCTCCAAATCTCACAGTGAAATCTCAGAGCATCATAAATTGAGCTAATTCAATAAGTTTGTATGCCTGATAGCGTTCTGGATTTAACATTTATGAAATAACCCTGACTATAGGAGGAGGATGCTCCTCACCAATTCATTTATTCCATCACCAATCATCATCTGAACCCAGTGAGCCATCATGTCACCGAGCTACTACCTTAGTTGTTATCGTGACCTCTCATTGCTCAATCTCTGGGTTAACACTATGCACGTCTGAAAGGATACCCTTGGCGGGGTCTCTGGGGATGACTATTAGGCTGGGCAGAATGATAAATCATTAACGTACTCTTTGGGTTTCAGGCACCCATCATGGAGGAATTGACAATGGCTATGATTACGAAATAGCAAGTAGGAGACTACGATTATGGAGACCATTATTCATGGAGACCATTGGCTACGATTACAGGCCAGTCCTTGATAAACATTAAGATGAACTTTGAGATATTGCATCATGTTTCCTATGGTGTGAGCATTGAGACAATACTCAGTGTGAAGACCATAGGGATTGATGATGACCATTCTCATTGTTAAGGATGGATATTGTAATAATAAATATCATCCTATCTCAGTGTTAGACGTTAATGATGGTCATTAAGATAAGGCTTAGTGTCTCGCCTAATGCCCCCTCAATTTGAGGAGCTACAAAATCGAGACCCAAAAGGGGGGGGCGCAATACGCGATACCCTCTAAGATTTAACATTTATGAAATAACCCTTACTATAGGGAGAGAGGCCCACCGACACCACACTCAGGTAAAACTAGATGCTATCAACTACTGGGATTCCCTAGTGGTGTGTGTGTGTCTCCTCCCGCCTTTCACTCTGGTCTATCACCAAGACCATCAATCATCTGCAAATTTGCAGAAGGTCAATCAATCCAATCCAGCCGCTTATTGTCGGTGTCCTTTTGTCTTGCCTGTCCGGTTAACCGTTGGTTGTTTCTCGGGGCTGGAGGCTGAGACAGGGGGTGACCTGACAAGAGGGCATCGACAATAGGAGAAAACAATCATGAATATTAACCTGTCCAATATCTTGTCCACCATTAAGTTCAATCAGGGTTATATGCCGACCCATGAATTAGCGATGATGCTGGGTAAGCGTCACGATAACCTTGTGCGTACCCTTGAGTCTCAGATTCCAGATTGGCCCCTCAATGTGAGGAGCCAAAAAGTTGAGACATCTAGCGGCAAAGGCCGTGTCCAGACCTACGATTCCTACCTACTCAACGAGCGCCAAGCCGTAGCCCTTGCGATGTCCTATGACATGAAACTTGGGATGATGGTCTGGGATGCCTTCAAGGCTGCCCTAGAAGTAGTCGATGCGGTCAACGCTGGGGAAGACCCTGAGACCATCGCCAAGAAGGCCGAAGATGCCGCTTATGAGGCACTATCGAGCAGCGTTAAGCATCTGGTCTGCCCTACCTCCAAGATTACCACCAAGAAGCTCAAGGAGCTTATGGCGCTGTGTGTCAGGGTGGCGGCTGTTGAAATAGGTGGAGTGCATAGCGCATTGTCTAGTATCACCGAGTTTCACAAAGCATTCGCCATTCAGGCTGAACTCCGCGGTCTACCATTGCGGTCTCACTGGTCGAAGGAAGCCCAGCGGATTATCAATCCGGCGTTTGGCATTGAGGAAGACAGTAAACGTGCTCGCCTTGCCTTTGATAATAATTTCTCTAGCTGGGAATAACTCCCGTAGAGTTTAGCGCCGGAATTTTTTCCGTGGCTGAATCTGAAAGTTTGGTCTCCTAAATTTTTTAGACCATATCTTCTACCTATATCGACCGACTTCTATCACCACTATTAACAACCACCGCCAACCACCAACATAAGGAGGATTCACTATGTCCAATACTCACGCCCACTCATATACATCCCGCGGTCGAATCAACCAACCTAAATATCGTTTCTCTGAACAAATTCGAATTATGCGCAAGCAACAAGAGGTCTTGCGTAAATGGAGCGACCCAGCATCAATCGAAGCGCTCCAATGTATTGAACGTATTCTTCAAGGTGAACGAGGTGTTCGTTATTCCGCTGCGGCTAAAGGTAAACAAGAAACGTCATTTATCTTGGCTCGCAATATGGTCAAACAAGAAGATGCGGCCCTTGAACTAGAAAAGGCACAGGAGGCCATCGAATGGGACAATTATCAGAGCGCTACTTTATGCGCCCATGATGTAGCGCGTTATGTCAGTAAACATGGAATTAGCATCAAGGAGGTTATGGCATGAGTGTTACCAATATTTATGACATTGAAATCAACGCTGATAACAACACTGCTGTTTTCCTTGGTCAAACTGTCACTCTTGATTACCTTGCTCATTTCATCCTGCCATCACTCATAGAGCAAAACTGGTCTGTTTCCGCTCTGGTCGCCTCTATGGAACGGGCTGGGGTTCCCTCTCGTTATCCGGTATGGCGACACCCGAAGATTCAACGTTTCCTCATTGAGCGCCTAGAGGCCCAGCAGAAGGCTGAGCAAGAAGCCCGAGAGCATGAAGAACGCCGCCGCGCTATGTTCCCGACCCCCGAGGAAATCAAAGAAGACCAGCGCAAGCGAGCGGAACGCAGGGCCCAAGCTGAGAAGGTAGCCGCAGAGATTCGCCAGCAGCGAGCCTCATCTGGTCGCCGTAGGGATATCCCCGAAGGTCTGAACATTCTGGCCCTGTAATCGGGGCCATTTCACCACAGCTAGGTTACTGGCACAGGAGCAATCACCACCACCAAAACACAGGAGGAGCCTTTTTATGCAAACCGCAATGAACACCACCAACATCCAAATCATCGACCGTGGTAGCGAACCATGTTTCTCAGGCATCGTGTCTCATACCAACCCCGAGAATGGCCAAATTCATAACATGGAAGTGACCAACGCAGGCCCATCGACCAGTTATATCTCGATGCTGGCATCCCGTATCGACCGCATCATGAACAGTGTTGAGTACAAAGAGTGCATGGGTATGGAAGGTGAGGGGCTCTTTGCTTTCCACCGCGATACTGACGCCCCGACACCCATCATTGTCCCGAGCCTGACGAACCGCTCTGTGACCGTGAACATGAAAGACCCCTACAGCAACAACACCATGCCAAGCAAGCTGACCATCCTTCAAGGGGAGAGCATCGTGTCCAAGCCCGCTGCTGATGCCCTGCTGTTGTCCTTCGCGCTGGAGCGTGGTGATTCTGAGGTTGATGGCACACTGACCGAGCTGACACTGCATCAGGAGTTCATGCGCTTGGTTGAGTCTTTGAACTTCGAGACAACTAACGCCATTGTGAAAGCTGTCAAAGAGTCCCCGAAGAAAGCCGCCCTGATGGTATCTGAGACCGTCACCCTGAATGGCGGTGCAGGTGTTAACCCCAAGGTTGAAGCCGCTGAGGATGCACTAGACAAAGCGACAAAGGCTCTGGACATCATGGGTCAGTCTATCGAGGACTTTTCCGTATTGATGACCCCTGCACTACACAAGGCGTTTGCCCGAGTGGCTCGCCGTACTGGTGTCAGCAGTGTGAATCACTTTGTTGGTACTGAGGTCTCCCTCTACAACGACCCTGATGGCCTTGAGTTTGGCCTTATCGTTGCCCCCAAGCGGGCTATCTGCATCTCTTTTCGTGAGCGTGAGGATGGCGAGGTGTTCAAATGCATGGTCACTCGCAAGCCTGATACACAGAGCACAGCTTTGGAGATTGTGGCAGTAGCTGACCTTTTGATGGAAGGTTTCACCAAGGCCAAGCGTGAGGATGGCTCCATTGTTGAGGTGGCATTGCCGCTGATTCGGGAGTTTACCTTTACCGAGGGCACAGCACCTTAATCAGTCGTTGTCACGCTGTTGTCACTTGTCAGATGTAAATCAATCAAGGGTCGCCCTAGCGGGTGGCCTTTCTTTGCGATTTAACCCTGACTATGTGTTAACGCTGACACCAAGAAGTCACCATGATAAACTCACAGTTCAACCATAAAGGCACCATTTCTATGCTCTACGTGAAAGCAGACCAGTTTGGCAGCCGAAAGCGGGTAGACTCGGTGCCAGTTTTACCAGACGAGATGGATTAATGAGAAGAGCAGTGATCACCGGTATCGGCGTCATCTCCAGTATCGGCAACAATAAGGAAGAAGTACTGGCCTCCCTGAAAGCGGGCAAGTCCGGCATTACCTATTCCGAGCAGTTCGAGCAGTACAACCTGCGCAGCCGTGTCTGGGGCAACATCAAACTCGACCCGTCCGAGCTGATTGACCGCAAGGTCATGCGTTTCATGGGCAACGCCTCTGCGTATGCCTACCTCTCCATGCAGGAGGCGATCGCCGACGCCAAACTGACCGACGACATGGTGTCAAACGATCGTACCGGTATCGTGGCGGGCTCCGGTGGCGCCTCTGCCAAGAACCAGCTGGAAGCGTGTGACATCGCCCGTGAAAAGGGCGTCAAGCGTGTCGGTCCCTACATGGTGCCCCGTACCATGTCCTCTACCGTCTCTGCCTGCCTCGCCACTCCGTTCAAGATCCGTGGCGTTAACTACACCATCAGCTCGGCCTGTGCCACCTCTGCCCACTGCATCGGCCACGCGCTGGAGCTGATCCAGCTCGGCAAGCAAGACATCGTCTTTGCCGGCGGCGGCGAGGAGCTGGACTGGTCCATGACCACCCAGTTTGACGCCATGGGCGCCCTCTCGACCAAGTACAACGACACCCCGGAAAAGGCCTCCCGCACCTATGATGCGGATCGCGACGGTTTCGTCATCTCCGGTGGCGGCGGCATTGTGGTGGTCGAGGAGCTCGAGCACGCCCTGGCCCGCGGTGCCCACATCTATGCCGAGATCACCGGTTACGGTGCCACCTCAGACGGTTACGACATGGTCGCCCCGAGCGGTGAAGGCGCCATCCGCTGCATGAAGATGGCGATGGCCGGTGTGGAGAAAGTCGACTACATCAACACCCATGGCACCTCGACCCCGGTCGGTGACGTGAAGGAGCTGGAAGCGATCCAGACCCTGTTTGGTGCCAACGCGCCCAAGCTCTCCGCCACCAAGGCGATGACAGGTCACTCTCTGGGCGCCGCCGGCGTGCATGAGGCGGTCTACTCCCTGCTGATGCTGGAGCACGGTTTCATCGCGCCTAGTATCAACATCGAGACCCTGGACGAGAAAGCCATCGGTCTGCCCATCGTGCACGAGACCGAAGAGGCCTCCCTCGACACCGTCATGTCCAACAGCTTCGGCTTTGGCGGTACCAACGCCTCTCTGGTGTTCAGCAAGTTCAAAGGCTGAGCCGGATCCGGTTGAAAAGAGGGCGCCATCAGGGCGCCCTCTTCATTTCTAGCCCAGTCTGAGCTTCATAAACTGGGCATCCTGGCCATATTCGGCCAGACACTTGCCGGTAGGGCTGGCGACAAACCCCTGGCGGCGCCAATAAGCGGGCGCATCCTGTACCGCGATCAGTGCCACTTCATCGTAGCCATCTTCCCTGGCATGGCTGAGCGCCGTGTCGATGAGACGCTGTCCGACACCGAGACCACGGGCGCGATCCGAGATGGCGAGGTCATGCATATAGAAGAGATCATCCCCGTCCAGTTGTTCAATGGGGCGTGACAGCGAGGGGGGATGCCCATGGTGCCAGGGGTGGCAGAGCAGGTAGCCCAGCACCTCGCCACTGCGTTCGGCGACCCAACAGGTGTCGGGAGAGAGCTGCGCCTTCTGTTGCAGGATGGGCAAGGGCTCCGGGGTGACATCGTGGTAACACTGGGCCTGGATACGCATGATAGCGCACCAGTCATCATGGCGGATATTCCGTATCGAAACAGTCATAATTCCTGAGTTTTTGCTGCAAAAAACACCAAGTGCAACGCCATGCTAACAAAAAGCAGCAGAAAAGATAAGGGGCCTTTCGGCCCCTATTTATCATCAATCGAGAAACTCGCAGAGGTAGGCTGTCGCCAGTTTGACCTCCAGCCTGAAGCTGGAGTGACCGGGTACGGCAAACGCCTGGCCTGCCTCATAGGTGTGCCACTCGTCTTCATCCTTGAGTTGAATGATGAGGGCGCCCTTGATCACCGTCATACGCTCGGGGGCGGCGGTGTTGAACTCGTAGTGACCGGGGGCCATGACGCCGACAGTCGCCTTCTCACCCTTCTGCTCGAAGCCGATGGATTTGACATTACCGTCAAAATATTCATTGCTTTTCAACATCTTTACATCCTTGCATTGGCACAGTCCCTGGCACGTTAGCACGGGGGATTCTGGCTGTCATGAAGATTGTGAGCGGGGCAGGGAAGGGACGAAAAAGGCGCCCCGAAGGGCGCCGACGAAGAGGGGTTAGCGGGCTCTGACGACCAGCCCCTTGAGGTAAAACCCTTCCGGGTAGGCGGTGCCAATGGGGTGATCCGGGGCCTGGGAGAGGCGCTCGAGGATCTGGGCATCGCGACCTGCATCCAGTGCGGCATCGGCCACAATTTTCTGGAACAGATCCGCCGGCATCAGGCCGGAGCAGGAGTAGGTGAGCAGGATGCCGCCCGGGGCAAGCAACTGGAATGCCAGCAGGTTGATGTCCTTGTAGCCGCGGCAGGCGCCGTCAAGCTGGGCCTTGCTCTCGGCAAACTTGGGCGGATCGAGCACAATGACGTCAAACTTCTCACCCTTCTCCCGGTATTCGCGCAGCAGCTTGAACACATCCTGACGCAGGAAGTGGGCGCGGGAGAGATCCAGACCGTTGATCTCGGCGTTCTGACGGGCCGTGTCCAATGCCGGCTGGGAGACATCCACGTTGACCACTTCGCTGGCCCCGCCTTTGAGGGCGTAGACACCAAACCCGCCGGTGTAGCAGAAGCAGTTGAGTACCCGTTTGCCTGCGGTGTACTTGGTGGCGGCCTGGCGGTTGTCCCGTTGATCCAGGTAGAAGCCGGTCTTGTGGCCTCCCTGGATATCGACCAGGATCTTGACCCCCTGGTTCTCCTCGATCACCACAGGCTCTGCGGGGGCTTCACCATGGAGTACGCCCACAAACTCCTCAAGCCCCTCTTTCTTGCGCACCGCGACATCGGAGCGCTCGAAGATGTTACAGGCGGGGAAGAGGGTGCGCAGGGCCTCGACGATAAGCGGACGTTGATAGTCGGCACCGGCCGAGAGCAGCTGGCACACCAGGAAATCGCCGTAGCGATCGATGGTAACCCCGGGCAGGCCGTCGGATTCGGCGGCACACAGGCGATAGCCGGTGAGCCCCTGGCGGGCGATCAGATCGTCGCGAGCGGCCTGGGCATCGCCCAGGCGGCGCAGGAAGAAGGCCTGATCGACGGCTTCGTCCCGGTTGAAGGTCCAGATCCGCACCCGGATCTGGGAGCTGCCTGACCAGGCGCCGCGGCCGAGCCATTGACCGCTTTGGGCAAAGACATCGACCGTCTCACCGTTGACGGGTTTGCCCTTGACCTTGTCGATGGCCTTGGAGAAGACCCAGGGATGACGGCGAAGCAGGGATTTTTCCCGTCCGCCGACGAGGATGATGGATGCGCTCATGGTGACAGCCACTTAGCAGATATGAAAAAGGGGCCACATTTTAGGTGGCCCCTCGCTAAAAGACAAACCGCTCAGATCTTCAGCCCCTTGAGGGCGCCCGAGAGCTCGTCGGCCGTGGTCTTGAGACCCTGGGTGCCGGCGACCGAGGCAGAGGCCGACTCTTCCACCGAGCTTGCTTCACCACGAACCAGCTCGAGGTTGTGGGCGATGTCGGCCGCGACCGAGCTCTGCTGCTCGGAGGCGGTGGCTATCTGGGCGCTCATCTCGAAGACGCTGGCACTCACCTGGCTGATCCGCTCAATATCGGCGCCAACCTGAGTGATGAGCTCGCGGCTGTCGGCGGCACGGATCACCGTCTTTTCCATGATCTCGTTGAGGGTGGCGGTTCCCCCCTGCAGGGACTCGATCATCTGCTGGATCTCGACCGTGGCCTGTTGGGTGCGGCCGGCCAGGGTTCGTACCTCGTCAGCCACTACCGCAAAGCCACGCCCCTGCTCACCGGCGCGGGCCGCTTCGATGGCGGCGTTGAGCGCCAGCAGGTTGGTCTGCTGGGAGATGGCGTTGATGACGCTGACCACCTCGTTGATACGGTTGGCGTTGTCGGTGAGCTGCTCGACGGCGCTCGACGCATTGGCAATCTCGTCGGCCAGGGTACGGATGGAGTCGATGGTCTTGTGCACCCGGGCTGCCCCCTTGGCGGCCTCGTCGCTCGATGCGCGGGTCTGGCTCAGGGTATCGGCCGCATTGCGGGCCACCTCGCGGATGGCAGCCGACATCTGCTCCATGGCGGCGGCCAGTGAGTCCATGTGGCTGCGTTGGGAGAGGGCCAGTTGCTGACCCTGACGGGCGTGATCGCGAAACTCATCGGCGGCCATGTGGAGCGCCTCGGCAGACTCCTCTACCAGTTGCACTATCTTGTGTTGGCGATCGGTGAAGCGATCGATGCTGCCGGCCAGCACCGAAAACTCGTCCCGTACCGGAAAGAAGTTGAGGCGGAAGGTGAGATCGCCGTCAGCCACCTGTTGCAGCGCCTTGTTGGTGGAGTAGAGCGCCCCCGAGACGAAGGTCATCAGGTAGTGGGTGATGAGAGCCATCACGGCCGCCAGCAAGGCGATCAGCCCCAGCATGGGTCCCTGATCGTCCCACATGGAGTAGGCGGCGCGATCCAGGCTTCCCACGACCATACCCGCATCCCCGGCCCGGGCTGCGTAGAGGACCTTGTCTCCCTGCTCAGAGAGGCCTTCACTGGCGTAGGGCTGCAAGGAGAGGTGGGCAGGCAGGGGGAGTGCAGGCTCCTTGGCCACCAGGGCGGCAACCGTATCGACCTTCTCGCGCATCAGATCGAGTCGCAGGCTCATCTCCTGCTCGTGACTGGCGCGTAGCAGGCTAAACCCGAGCAGGGCGATCACCAGCAGGGGGAACCAGAAGGTGATCATGAACTTTTCGGTGATGGTGAGGTGAATGAGATAGCGGTCAACCCATCTGAACTTGACTTCTTTCATAATGATTAGTGTTCCTACAGCAATCCGTTGAGCGGGTGTCAGCATTATCGACGAGAGCCGGCCAATCTTAATGACAAGGGTGTAAAAATGGGAGAGCAATCGTTTGTCGTTCGCGTCTATGGTGTCGTTCAGGGGGTCGGGTTTCGCTATTTTACCCGGGAGCAGGCTATGCGCCTGAAGTTGCGGGGTCATGCCTATAACCTGGATGATGGCTCGGTCGAGGTGTGGATCGCCGGACCCGGCGCGCAGGTGCAGAGCATGCTGAGCTGGCTCGAACGGGGTCCACGTACCGCTCAGGTCTCGCGGATCGAGGTGTGTGAGACGAGTGAGCTGCCGCCGCCCGGTTTTCACACCAACTGAGG
Organism: Aeromonas sp. R6-2; assembly: GCF_040908155.1. Lineage (NCBI taxonomy): Bacteria > Pseudomonadati > Pseudomonadota > Gammaproteobacteria > Aeromonadales > Aeromonadaceae > Aeromonas > Aeromonas sp. R6-2. The sequence continues at coordinate 74,704 of NZ_JBFODE010000006.1, forward strand.
CCAGCTCCATGGAGCATGAGCTCAGTGTCATACGCGCCTTTATTAAGGCGGCCGGCGTCTTGCGCCAGGGGGCCGATGAGGCGGCGGTCCATGGTTACCGCATCGCGGCCAGGCGGGTGGAGTCGTTGCTCGCCTTGTGGCGACCTCTGGTTTATCAGCCCCGCCTCGAGAGGCGGCTGGCCTCGGCCATCAAGAGGCTCTCGCCCCTGCGGGATGCGCAGGTACACGCTCTCCATTTCGGCCATGGGACCGGGGCTGTGCCGAGAGTGCGGGTGGTTGAGCTCGAGCCTGCCCTGCTTGCCTGGTGGCAGCGGCGTGAGGAGTGGGGTGCGCAGCCCCAGTTGGCCAGACTCTATGCCATGAGCCTTGGGGCAAATCTGCTCGAGCGGCTCGATGTGGATGGGCCCATGACCCTTCATCAGTGGCATCGCTTGCGACTGGCCATCAAGGGGAGCCGCTATGGTGTTGAGCTGTTGCTGGCACAAGGGGAGGTGCCCATCGGCTGGCTGGCCGAGTTGACGCAGTGGCAGGAGCTGCTCGGGCAGTTGCAGGATCGCCGTCAGTGGCGCGAACGCTTCGAGCAGGAAGGGGAGAGCGGGGCGGTCGACAAGTTGAACACTCAGCTTGCACAGCGGCAGCGACAACTGGAGCGGCGGCGACCGGTGCTGCGCATGCTTGCCGTACGCATGGCACAACGGGCATGAAAAGAGAGAGGGACCCGAAGGTCCCTCTTGGTGCTTACTTGACTCGCATCCCTGGCTGAGCGCCCTCCTGGGGCTCCAGGATCCAGAGATCCTTGCCGCCGGGGCCGGCGGCCAGCACCATGCCTTCGGACATGCCAAAGCGCATCTTGCGCGGGGCCAGGTTGGCCACCATCACGGTCAGCTTGCCTTCCAGATCCTCCGGGTTGTAGGCGGACTTGATGCCGGCAAACACCTGACGGGTCTCGCCGCCGATGTCGAGCTGCAGTTTCAGCAGCTTCTCGGCTTCCGGTACCGCCTCGGCCTTCTTGATGAGGGCCACGCGCAGGTCAATCTTGGCGAAGTCGTCATAAGTGATGGTCTCGCCGATGGGGTCATCAGCCAGCGGGCCGGTCACTTTCGGTGCCTGCTCCTTGGCCAAGTCTTCCTTGGAGGCGTCGATCATGGCTTCAATCTTGGCCGGCTCGATACGGGAGAAGAGCGCCTTGAACGGGGCAACGGTGTGGTCGACCAGCGGGGCGGCGATACCCTCCCAACTGAGGGTCTCGGCCAGGAAGGCCTCGGCGCGCTCGGCCAGGAGCGGCATGACGGGTTTCAAGTAAGCCATCAGCACGCGGAACAGGTTGATGCCCACCGAGCAGACCGCTTGCAGCTCGGCATCCGCCCCTTCCTGCTTGGCGATGACCCAGGGGGCCTTGTCGTCCACATAGCGGTTGGCCTTGTCGGCCAGGGCCATGATTTCGCGGATAGCGCGGCTGAACTCGCGGCTCTCGTAGGCCTCGGCAATCGCGGTGCGGGCATTGGCGAACTCGGCATAGAGTTCGGGTTCGGCGCAGGTTGCCGCCAGCTTGCCGCCGAAGCGCTTGGCGATAAAGCCGGCGTTGCGCGACGCCAGGTTGACCAGCTTGTTGACCACGTCGGCGTTGACGCGCTGCACGAAGTCTTCAAGATTCAGGTCCAGATCGTCGATGCGGCTGTTGAGCTTGGCGGCGTAGTAGTAACGCAGGCACTCGGGATCCAGGTGGTTCAGATAGGTAGAGGCCTTGATAAAGGTGCCCTTGGACTTGGACATCTTGGCGCCGTTGACGGTCACATAGCCGTGCACGTTGACCTTGGTCGGCTTGCGGAAGTTGGCACCTTCCAGCATGGACGGCCAGAACAGGCAGTGGAAGTAGGCGATGTCCTTGCCGATGAAGTGGTAGAGCTCGGCCTTGGAGTCCTTGTTCCAGAAGCTGTCGAAATCGATGTCACCGCGCTTGTTGCACAGGTTCTTGAACGAGGCCATGTAGCCGATGGGGGCGTCCAGCCAGACGTAGAAGTACTTACCCGGGGCGCCCGGGATCTCGAAGCCGAAGTAGGGGGCATCGCGGGTGATGTCCCACTGCTGCAGGCCGCTTTCGAACCACTCTTGCATCTTGTTGGCCATCTCTTCCTGGATGGCACCGGAGCCGCGCACCCAGCCGGAGAGCCAGCTTTCAAACTGCGGCAGGTCGAAGAAGAAGTGTTCGGAGTCTTTCATCACCGGCGTGGCGCCGGAGACGGCGGATTTCGGATCGATGAGCTCGGTCGGGCTGTAGGTGGCGCCGCAGCTGTCGCAGTTGTCGCCGTACTGATCCGGCGACTTGCACTTGGGGCAGGTCCCCTTGACGAAACGGTCCGGCAGGAACATCGCCTTTTCCGGGTCGAACAACTGGGAGATGGTACGGCTACTGATCTTGCCGGCCTCCTTGAGGCGGGTATAGATGAGGCTCGCCAGCTCGCGGTTCTCGTCGCTGTGGGTCGAGTGGTAGTTGTCGAAGCTGATGTTGAAGCCGGCGAAGTCCTGTTGGTGCTCTTCGCTGACGCGGGCAATCATCTCTTCGGGGGCGATCCCCATCTGCTGGGCCTTGAGCATGATCGGCGTGCCGTGGGCATCGTCGGCGCAGATGAAGTGGACCTGGTGACCGCGCATTCGTTGATAACGGACCCAGATATCGGCCTGGATGTGTTCCAGCATGTGACCGAGGTGGATGGAGCCATTGGCATAGGGGAGGGCGCAGGTAACCAGAATTTTACGGGGATCAGTGGCCATAATGGGTTCTTGATATGCTGATTGGAGTGTTAGAGTGCCGTGCATGTTACCCGAATCAGGCCGGATCTGCCTAGCCTCGAGACTCGCCCGTGCTGGCACGGCTCGGAACCGTGGCGGGTAATCGCGGCGGGATTTGAGAAAATCACAACTCAATGGGGTTTTTACAGTGTTAGATGCAGTAAAGCGTATATTGGCCGAATTTAAACCGCGTTTTTGGCAAGGTAACCTGGTTGAGTCGGGTTTTGTTCATTCCCTCTCGCTGGAGGCCGGTGTGTTGACGGTGGGAGTGCGTCTTCCTTTCGCCGGTGAGGGCTGGTTTGAACAGCTGCGTGATGAACTCGACGGGCCGCTTCGCCTCGTGGAAGGGGTGCAGCAGATCCGTTGGGATTGCGATATGGAGATCGCCAGCCTGCCCCGCGCCGGTGGCCTGCCGGCCTTGCAAGGGGTTCGTAACATCCTGGTGGTGGCCTCGGGCAAGGGAGGGGTGGGCAAGTCCACCACGGCGGTCAATCTGGCACTGGCGCTCAAGCAGGAGGGGGCCAGAGTGGCCCTGCTCGATGCGGATATCTATGGCCCCTCGATTCCCATCATGACCGGCACCCGCAATGAGCGCCCCGTCAGCCACGACGGCAAACTGATGGAGCCTGTCATGGCCTGTGGCATGCCCAGTAACAGCATTGGCTATCTGGTGGGTGAGCAGGATGCCACCATCTGGCGTGGCCCGATGGCGAGCAAGGCGCTGTCACAGATCCTCCACGAGACCCGCTGGGGCGAAATTGACTATCTGGTGGTGGATATGCCCCCCGGCACCGGCGATATCCAGCTCACTATGGCCCAGCAGGTACCCACCACGGGGGCTGTGATCGTCACTACCCCGCAGGATGTGGCCCTGGCCGATGTGCGCAAGGGGGTTGCCATGTTTGAGAAGGTGGGGATCCCTGTGCTCGGTGTGATCGAGAACATGAGCTATCACATCTGCAGCGCCTGCGGGCACCATGAGCCGCTCTTTGGCACGGGGGGAGGGGAGAAGATGGCCGAGCAGTTTGGCATCAATCTGCTGGGACAGTTGCCACTGCATATCGACGTTCGCCAGCACATGGATGATGGCTGCCCTATCGTCTTCCATTCGCCCGATCACGCCCTCTCGTTGAGCTATCTCAAGCTGGCTCGCAACCTGGCCGCTGCACTCTATTTCAGCGGAAAACCGGTTGCGACCCCCCTCTTTACCCGTCAGCTGGATGAATAGTGGCCGAACGTGAGGCGCGACGCGCTTTGAGGGTGGGCATGGCCCACCCTTTTTCTTATAATGGATCGGTTTACATTCATTCCAACCGCTCTTCTTTTTAGGTATTTGTCATGTCTGATACTCAACGTTCGTGTGTGATCATCGGGATTGCCGGGGCTTCTGCCTCGGGCAAGAGTCTCATTGCCCAGACCATCTATGAAGAGCTGGTGGCCGAGCTGGGTGCCGGTGAGATTGGTGTGATCTCCGAAGACTGCTACTACAAGGATCAGTCGCACTTGACCATGGAAGAGCGGGTCAAGACCAACTACGACCACCCCAATGCGATGGATCACAGCCTGCTGGTTGAGCATCTGGACTCCCTCTCACGGGGTGAAGGGGTGAGCATTCCCCAATATTCCTACACCGAGCACACCCGTATGGCCGAGACCGCCGATTTTGCGCCGCGCAAGGTGATCATTTTGGAAGGGATCCTGCTCTTGACCGATCAGCGTCTGCGTGAGCGTATGGATGCGACCATCTTCATGGATACTCCGCTCGACATCTGCCTCATCCGCCGTCTGGTGCGTGATGTGCAGGAGCGTGGCCGTACCATGGAGTCGGTGCTCAAGCAGTATCAGAAGACGGTGCGACCCATGTTCCTGCAGTTTATCGATCCCTCCAAACAGTACGCCGATGTGATCGTTCCGCGTGGCGGCAAGAACCGTATCGCCATCGACATGCTCAAGGCCCGTATTCGCCACATGCTGGTGGGTTGAGTTACCAAGGAGAAATCATGCGCCTTTGTGATACCGACATAGAACGCTATCTGGACGAGGGAAAGATTGTCATCGAGCCTCGCCCCACTCAGGAGCGTATCAGTGGAGTCAGCGTCGACGTCCTGCTGGGTAATGCCTTTCGCGTCTTTCGCGATCACACCGCGCCTTATATCGATCTCGGTGGCACCAGCGCCGAGATGGCCGATGCCATCGACAGGGTGATGAGTGAAGAGATCCATATCCCCGACGGAGAGGCTTTCTTCCTCCACCCGGGTGAGCTGGCCCTGGCCGTCACCTATGAATCGGTCACCTTGCCGGCCAACCTGGTCGGCTGGCTGGATGGACGCTCCTCGCTGGCTCGCTTGGGGCTCATGGTGCATGTGACGGCCCATCGGATCGATCCGGGTTGGTCCGGCCGCATCGTGCTGGAGTTCTACAACGGCGGCAAGCTGCCGCTGGCCTTGCGCCCCAAGATGAAAATTGGTGCGCTGAACTTTGAAGTTCTCTCCGGTGAGGCCGCGCGCCCCTACAACAAGCGTGAAAACGCCAAGTACAAGAGCCAGCAGGGGGCGGTGGCGAGCCGGATCAGTCAGGACTGACGAGAATAATTCATCGCAGACCACCCCGAATGGCAGATGCTGACGCATTTGCCATTTTTTTTTCGTCAGAAAATATTTAGCGCCCGGCTATTCAGCTTTTCTTCATCTGGCATAATCCGCGCACTTCATTAACGAGGTGTACCTTTGTAATGCTAACTATCTTTGAAGGGATGAATGCGTGGCTGGCCATCGGGCTGGTGCTCTCCGTAGTTTTCGTGCTGGCCTATGAGTTCATCAACGGTTTTCACGATACGGCCAATGCGGTGGCGACGGTGATCTACACCAAAGCCATGCCGGCTCATATGGCCGTTGTGGCCTCTGGCATCTTCAACTTCTTTGGCGTCATGCTGGGTGGTCTGGGAGTCGCATACGCCATCGTGCATCTGCTTCCTATCGATCTGCTGCTGGGGATGGACTCCAGTCAGGGGTTGGTGATGATCTTCTCACTGCTCTTCTCCGCCATCGCCTGGAATCTGGGTACCTGGTACTTTGGCATTCCGGCCTCCAGCTCTCACACCCTGATAGGCTCCATCCTGGGGGTGGGCGGAGCCTATGCCTGGTTGGTCAACAAGCCGCTAAACGAGGGGATCAACGTGGGCAAGGCGATCGATATCATGCTGTCGCTCATCGTCTCACCGACCGTTGGCTTCATCTTCGCGGCTCTACTGCTGTTTGCCATCAAGCGAGTCTGGAGTGGTCCCAAGTTACACAAGACCCCGGAAGAGCGCCTCAAGGTTGATGGGAAGAAGCATCCCCCTTTCTGGGCCCGGCTTACCCTGGTGGCCTCGGCCATGGGGGTCAGCTTTGTGCACGGATCCAACGATGGCCAGAAGGGGATCGGTCTGCTGATGCTGGTGCTTATCTGCATGGCACCGTCTCATTATGCTCTCGATATGAGCAGCAGCCCTTATCATCTCGATCGAACCCAGGATGCGGCCAATCGTATCGCCGAGCTCTATCAGCGTAACCAGGAGATGGTAAGTGGCCTGGTGGATTTCAATCGAGAAGTAAAGGTCTCTGCCGAGCTGATGGATCACTGCGCTGCCGGAGATACCCTCTCCAATATCGCAACCCTCGACAATCGTCTGGGCAAGGTGCGCTCTTACAATGAGATGAGCGTTGCCGATCGCCGTGAGGTGCGCCGTCTCCTGCTCTGCATCGACGACACGGCCAAGAAGGTCTCCAAGTTGCCGCTGCCTGCCAAGGAGCTCAAGGATCTGGCCGTATGGCGTAAAGATCTGGTCTCGACCGCCGAATACGCACCTTACTGGGTCATCGTCTCCATTGCCCTGGCCCTGGGGTGTGGCACCATGATCGGCTGGCGTCGCATCGTGCATACGGTGGGGGAGAAGATTGGATCCAAGGGGATGACGTACAGTCAGGGGATCGCCGCACAGATCACGGCGGCCAGTGCCATCGGTATTGCCAGTGCGACCGGTATGCCGGTATCCACCACCCACGTACTCTCTTCCGCCGTGGCAGGGACCATGGTGGCAAACCGCTCCGGGCTTCAGACCCAAACCATCAAGACCATACTGATGGCCTGGATTCTGACCCTGCCGCTGACCATGCTGCTCTCGGGTGGGCTTTTCTTGCTGGCCCACGCTCTGTTTGCCTGAATGTATTGAAACGATGAGAGCCGGTGCCATGCACCGGCTTTTTTGTCCCTCAATCCCGCACGCCGGTATGCGATACGCTTGCCACTCCAGCCTTCGACACCCTGTTTTCGAGAATGTAATCCAGCGCTGTGTATTTTGTCGTTAGCAAGCCTGGCCCTCCAGCTATCGCTATTGTGTTCATGCCACACCTTAACGGTCATACATCTCTGGTCTCTGTTGAGAATGAACCATCAAATATATGCCATCACACTAATATAGGGTCCTAAATATTGAGCAATAGCAGGTCCCCCGGCTTATTAACCTGTTTGTAAGAGGAAGAGCCATCAGTGGGAATTCAAGGGGATATATGCATGGAGGCTGTAATAGGGTCTGGTATCGATGGGAGAGGGGAGACGCTCGCTGGTCTACTCTTGCAAACGGTTCGAAGCCGCTGATAGATGCACGAGACTTGTTGAAGATATGCATACCGAGCAATAAAAAAATCCCCGAGACTGGCTCGGGGATTGTGTACTCAGACGCTTTCAGCCTGGTTTAGGGACGGCCGGCCGGGCTGGTTGCCTGGTGGTCGGCGGCGCTGCGGCCACCGTGGCGACCGGAGCGAACCACTTCGGCGCGCTCGAGCGGCGGGTAGTCAACAGCTTCGCGTGTTGGCAGGGCCGGTGCCGGCTCGGGCTTGGTCATGGGCGCGGTAGCGCGGCGGGCTCTGGCCAGGACTCCAGTCGCACCCTGGTTGGCCGGTCTGGATTTGACCTGGGCTTGAACCTTGGGCTCGATGGCCGGCTCTGCTGGCACGGTGGCCACTACCTCAACCGGCAGCACCTCGACGGTGACAGCGTTGGCCACTTCGGCTGTAGCGGTGACAGGCTCAACGACAGGCTCAACGACAGGCTCGGCAGCCACGACCACCTCAACGTTAGATACCGGCTCTGAGCTCTGAGCAACCGGCTCCTCTTCGCGCTGGCGGCGGACATCTTCGTTGATACGCTTGCGGCGCTGCTGTCCTTCACGGGGGGCTCGCGGTTCACGCTGGCGGCGGGGACGAGCATCGTTCTCTTCCTCGGTCACGACAGGTGCCGGTACGTCAGCCTGTACATGAGCCTGGGTACCCAGTACCGGCTCAAGCTCGGGCTGGAACTCCCGTACGGTTTCGGTTGCGATGACCGGAGCCTGCTCTACCACGGGAGCCGCGACTACGGCCTCTACCGCCTGAGCTACCGGCTCGGTGATGGCTGCGGACTCGCTGACCTCGACACGAACCTGCTTGCGCATCTGTCGACGCTCGCGGCGCTCGGCAACGCGCTGCTCTTTTTCAACCCGTACGCTCTGCTCTTCGCTCACGCCCTGGGTCGTTTGTTGCACCGGCTTTTCTGCGCGGGGTTCACGCTCCTGGCGGGGGACGCGCTCGGCACGAGGCTCACGCTCCTGACGCGGTGCACGCTCAGCGCGGGGCTCACGGGGCTGGCGCGGTTGGCGCTCCTCACGAGGTTCACGCTCTTGACGGGGGCGCTTGTTGCGCTCTTCGCGGTTAGCTTCGCTCTTTTGCTCATCGCTTGGACGGGCAGGGCGCTCGTCACGACGACGGTCACGGCGTTGCTCGTTGCTGCGCTCACCGCGGGACTGACGCTCTTCGCGTGGCTGACGACGACGGGTATCCCCCTTCTGATGGGCCTTCTGCTCCGGCTCGGCAGCCGGGACGGCAGTCTCGGCTTGCGCCTTTGCGGTGCCAAACAGAGAGCCAAACAGACGACTCAGGAAACCGGGCTTGGTCTGCTCGGCGTCCACCTTGGCCGGGGCAGCCGCAACAGGAGCTACAGGGGCCGGCTTGGACGGCTGGCTAAAGCCTTGCAACAGCGGTTGATCGCGTTCGACAACCTGCACCTGACGGGGTTGGTAGGTCGGCTTGACCACCTCGGTCTTCAGCTCGTAGCTGGCTGCTTCCGGGATCTCGTTCTTGCGGATCCGGGTCACCTCGTAGTGTGGGGTCTCCAGATGCTGGTTCGGGATGATATAGACACGCACATCGTTACGCTGCTCGAGGCTGGCGATGGCGGCGCGCTTCTCGTTGAGGAGATAGGCGGCAACATCGACCGGCACCTGGCCATGCACCTGCTCTGTGTTGTCCTTCATCGCCTCTTCTTCGATGAGACGCAGGATGGAGAGTGCCAGTGACTCGTTGTCGCGGATCACGCCCTGACCCTGGCAACGGGGGCAGATATGGCTGCTGGACTCGTTGAGAGAGGGGCGCAGACGCTGACGGGACATCTCGAGCAGGCCGAAGCGGGAGATGCGGCCCAGCTGGATGCGGGCGCGGTCCTGGTGCACGGCCTCGCGCAGGCGATTTTCCACCTCGCGCTGGTGACGCACCGGGGTCATGTCGATGAAGTCGATGACAATCAGGCCACCCAGGTCACGCAGGCGCAGCTGGCGGGCTATCTCGTCGGCTGCTTCCAGGTTGGTCTGCAGGGCCGTCTCCTCGATGTCACCACCCTTGGTGGCGCGCGCCGAGTTGATGTCGATAGAGGTCAGCGCCTCGGTCGGATCGATGACGATACTGCCGCCGGAGGGGAGGCGCACTTCACGTTGGAAGGCCGACTCAATCTGGCTCTCGATCTGGAAGTGGTTGAACAGGGGGACTTCACCCTTGTACTGCTTGACCCGATTGATAAAGTCGGGACGCACCAGCTCGATGTGGGCTTTGGCACGCTCGAATACGGTCGGGTTGTCGATCAGGATCTCGCCCACATCGCGACGCAGGTAGTCGCGAATGGCACGCACGATGACGTTGCTCTCCTGGTGGATGAGCACAGGTGCGGCCACGTTTTCGGAGGCCTTGCGGATCGATTCCCAGTGGTTCAGCAGGACGTTGAGATCCCACTCCAGCTCTTCCTGGGACTTGCCCACACCGGCGGTGCGCACGATGAGGCCCATGCCGTCCGGCACGGTCAGCCCGTTCATGGCTTCCTTGAGTTCGGTCCGCTCGTCACCCTCGATGCGGCGGGAAATACCACCGGCACGCGGGTTGTTCGGCATCAGCACCAGGTAGCTGCCAGCCAGACTGATAAAGGTGGTGAGGGCTGCACCCTTGGTGCCACGCTCTTCCTTGTCGATCTGGACGATCACTTCCTGGCCTTCGCGGACCACTTCTTTGATGTTGGGACGACCTTGGTAGGAATAACCGGAGGGGAAGTAAGTGCGGGCGATCTCCTTGAGAGGCAGGAAACCGTGGCGCTCGGCGCCGTAGTCGACAAAAGCAGCTTCGAGGCTGGGCTCTACGCGGGTGATTTTGCCCTTGTAGATGTTGGCTTTCTTCTGCTCGTGTCCCGGACTCTCAATATCGAGGTCGTAGAGCTGTTGTCCGTCAACCAGCGCTACGCGCAACTCTTCTTCCTGAGTCGCGTTGATTAGCATTCTTTTCATTGAGTTCTCATTGTTGTGTCATGTGTGTTCCTTCACACGCTCCTGTCCTGCGCCGGCCTCGGGTCTGCAGCATACGGTGGCAACCTCCCGGTTGGGGTACGCATGAGGCGCAACAAACTTGGGCGCATCGGTCATGCCCTGATGTAGCAGGGATGAAAAGGATTCCAGTGTGAAGACAAAACGGTTTTGTGCACTGCGCTCACCCTGCTGCAACATCGCTCCTTGGCACAGGGACTTCGCTTGGCCTGACGGGCGGAATGGGAGATGAAACGCCCACGTTGTACAAGGCTTGAGCGGTCTTACAAAACCGTCGTTATTATCCCATTTAAATCGGTTTCATAGCAAGGCAGCAATTTTCACGCTTTTTGCAAAAACAGGGCAGCCAAGGGTGGGGGGAGGGTGCTAGAATTCGCGGCCTATGACACAGATCACACAACAAGTGCAGCTGCTCACCATCGAGGCTGAGCATGAAGGGCAGCGCATCGATAATTTCCTCAAGACTCAGCTTAAAGGTGTCCCCAAGAGCCTGATTTATCGCATCCTGCGCAAAGGCGAAGTTCGCGTAAACAAAAAACGCGTCAAGCCCGAGTACAAGCTGGAAACCGGAGATGAGGTGCGTGTGCCGCCCCTTCGGGTTGCAGAGAAAAATGAGCTGCCATCGGCCAACCTTGGCAGCATACAGCGTCTCGAAGGTCAGATTCTGTTTGAAGATGATGCCATCATAGTGCTCAACAAGCCTTCAGGTATGGCGGTACACGGTGGCAGCGGGCTGAGCTTCGGTGTCATCGAAGGACTGCGGGCCCTGCGTCCCGAGGCCCGCTTCATGGAGCTGGTACATCGCCTGGACCGTGACACCTCGGGCGTGTTGCTCATTGCCAAGAAGCGTAGCGCCCTGCGCAGCCTGCATGAGCAGCTAAGGGTCAAGACCATGCGTAAGCAGTATCTGGCGCTGGTCCGTGGCTGTTGGCAGTCCCACGTCAAGGTGATCACTGCGCCGCTCAAGAAAAACGAGCTGCAGTCGGGCGAACGCATCGTGCGTGTCAGTGCCGAGGGTAAGCCCTCCGAGACCCGTTTTCGCATCGTGCGCCAGTTTGCCGAGGCAACCCTGATGGAGTGCAGCCCCATCACGGGACGTACTCACCAGATCCGCGTGCATACCCAGCACGCCGGTCACCCAATCGCCTGTGATGACAAGTATGGCGAGAGGCAGTTTGACGAAAAAATGCGTGAAAAGGGGCTCAATCGCCTGTTCCTGCACGCCTGGCGCCTCACCTTCGCTCATCCGGCCGACGGGCGGGAGATCAAGGTCGAAGCCCCTCTTGGCGAGTCACTGGACGCCTTCTTGAATACTCTGGAGCGATAACCGCTCGCTTGCGCTCCCCACCGCCCCCGGTGGGGAGTCGTTTCTCATGGGGCGTTATCTGCCCTTCTGCACTGGCCGTATGCCGCACCGAATTCCCAAAATGTCAGATTTGGTCATAACAAATCAGTCAGTTATGGCTATATTACCGGTTTCGTCCTGCGCTGTTATATCTGTCATTGATTAAACGATCGCACATGAGATGCTTCGTGAGTCGAAGAAAGTCGATCCCCGACGTTTTCGATCACACAGGTCATTTGGCAAACTGACTCGAAAGGTCAGGACGCAAAGCCTCCGGTCTAACGGCACATGCCCATGATAGCGGGGTTGCCATTGGTGCTTTGGCGCCAGTGCGAAAGCCAAGTGACTGTCTTTCAACTCATGTTTTTGCGAGGAGTGTATGACAGCCACCCATCTCAGAGCCCTGGCTCTGCTCTGTACCCTTGGTGCCAGCAGTGCCGTAGTCGCTCACGGTTACATCAGTACCCCCGAATCGCGCAATGCCTTGTGCAAGAGCGGCGGCAATATCCAGTGCGGCGCCATTCAGTGGGAGCCTCAGAGCCTGGAGGCGCCATCGGGATTTCCTCAGGGAGGGCCGCCGGATGGACAGATCGCCTCGGCAGGTCACCGTCAATTTGGCGAGCTCAATGCCCAGACCAGCGATCGCTGGACCAAGCGCGAGGTGAGCGCCGGCCCCTTGGCGATCACCTGGACCTTTACCGCCAACCACGTCACCCGAAACTGGCGTTACTACCTGACGCGCCCCGAGTGGGATCCCAATCGTCCACTGACCCGCGACGCCTTCGAACCCACCCCCTTCTGTGTCATCGATGGGGGTATGAAACAACCTCCCAAGGTGATGACCCACGCTTGCACCTTGCCAGAGCGCTCCGGCTATCAGCTGATCCTGGGGGTATGGGAAGTGGGGGACACCAGCAACAGTTTCTACAACCTCATCGATGCTCGCTTCCGAGGTGGTGAGCCGCCTTCCTCGCCCTGGCAGCAGGGGGGGGCCATCTACCCCTCACTGGATCTGGAGATGGGAGACCGGGTATTGACTCGGGTCTTCGATGCAAATGGAGAGCGCGCGGATCTGCAGACCACGCTCACCATCGCCAGTGAAGAGCAGGGGCAGAAGAACAACTGGGCACATGCACTGGCGAGTCGCATCAATGCCGAGCAGGTCAATATTCGGGCTGGTCAGCAGGGCAGCGATGGCACCTTCAATCCGGTGTATGGGCAGAACCTCCTCTATCTCAAACAGGGAAGCGGTCTGGAACGCGTCGAAATCCAGGTTGAGCAGCAGCAACCACCCCTCGAGCAGAGTCTGTCGATTGGCACTCTGCCGAGCGATCATCTGCTCAATGAAGGCAAGTTGACCCTGGATTTTATCGTGACGGTGCGAGGGGAGATGACGGTAACGGCCACGCTGTATGATCACGGTGGTGTTGCCCGTGGTGAGGTAAGCCAGGAGCTCTCCAATGAGCAACGTACCTTGAGCCTGGCGCTTGAGGGACTCAGTGCCGGCCATCATCAGTTGGTCGTGAAGGGGATCCCCAAGAAGGGTGGGGATGCACTGCAGCAGACCGCCGATCTGATGTTCAGCGAGGTGGGGCAGAGTTACGACTACCGCTTCCCGGAGGGACTCAAGCGCTATGAGGCGGGGACCCGGGTGCTGCAGCCAAAAGATGGTCAAATCTACCGCTGCAAGCCCTTCCCCTATAGTGGTTATTGTACCCAGTGGACCAGCAGCGCCACCCAGTATGAGCCAGGTAGCGGCTCCCATTGGCAGAGCGCCTGGGACAAGGTGAATTGACCCGTATCAAGAGACGCAATGAAAGGAAAAGAGGCCGTCAGGCCTCTTTTCCATAATTCGCAAGGGGTAGCCTCACCCTTGTCAGGGGAGGGCGAGTCCGTGGCGCTTGAAGAGCTCCACCAGGCCGATAAGGGGTAGCCCTATCAAGGCATTGGGATCGCGCCCCTCGAGTGCACTGAATAAGGTGATCCCCATGCCTTCACTCTTGAAGCTCCCGGCGCAGTCATAGGGGGTCTCGGCCAGCAGGTAGCGGGTCAGGGCGGCCTCGTCGAGGGTGCGAAAATGGACGGTAAAGGGCTCTACCAGAGAGTGATTCTCACCGCTGACTGCATTGATCACACACAGGCCAGTGTAGAAGATCACGCGGCTTCCCTGGGCCGCCTTGAGCTGGGTCAGGGCGTTGTCGAAATTGCCGGGCTTGCCGAGGATGCGTCCATCGCAGACGCACACCTGATCAGAGCCGATCACCAACCCATGATCACGACCATCGGCCACCGCCTGCGCCTTGCTGATGGCCAGTCTGAGTACCAGCTCGGGAGCCGTTTCTCCGGGCAGAGGCGTTTCATCAACACGGGGTGCTTCGGTGTCAAATGCCATCCCAAGTTTGGCCAGCAAGGCCGCCCGATAGCGAGAAGTGGAGGCGAGGATCACTTTTTCTGGCATACTGTTATTCCGATGAGGGCAGGTCCCGGCATTCTAGGGAGTTGTGCGTTAAAAATCATCGCAATAAATGGTTTTTCCTTTGACTATAACCTCTTGGAACTATATCATTCGCGCCCTATGCAAAAGGTGAAGTTGCCCGTTAAGGTTGATCCAGTCCGTAGTGCCTTGAAGCTCCTCGATTATGTCGGGGTTGTGGAAAAGTCGCAGATGCCCAGGCTGGAGGAATCAACCGCAGGCTTGCTCGGTGATGTGGATGTGTCACTGCACTTTGGTAAAGATGTCCAGAGACTGACCGTTATGAAAGGCACTGCCCATGCCGAGGTCAATCTGGTTTGCCAACGTTGTGGAGAGTCATTTGCCCACCGTTGCGAAGCCGAATTTGTCTACACTCCGATGTTCGAAAGAACTGACGAGGAAGAGCTGCCGGAAGCTTATGAGCCCATTGAGTTGGATGAAAATGGGGAGATAAACCTGCATCAGATCCTCGAGGATGAACTCATCCTCGCCCTGCCTCTGGTACCCATGCACCCTGTGGATGAGTGCCCGAGAGGGAAGATGGAGATGAGCTGGGGTCATATCGAACCTGCTGATGAGCGCCCGAATCCCTTTGCAGTTCTTGAAGAACTCAAACGTAAGTGAATTAGGAGTTAGCCTAAATGGCCGTACAACAGAACCGTAAAACCCGCTCCAAGCGTGGCATGCGTCGTTCCCACGATGCCCTGACCGCTGCTGCCCTGACTGTTGATCAGACCAGTGGTGAAACCCATCGTCGTCACCACGTGACTGCCGATGGTTTCTACCGTGGCAAAAAGGTTATCGCCTAAGGCGAGCCCTTGTCTGCGCTCACCGTTGCGTTAGACATGATGGGGGGAGACAACGGCCCCCCGGTTACAGTGCCTGCCTCCGTGCAGGCACTGTCGCTTATGCCCCAGTTACACCTTGTGCTGGTTGGGGATCTCTCACGTTGTCATGATCTGCTCTCGCGGCACGGTTTGCTTACCCACCCCCGTGTGCGCCTTCTCCATGCCAGCCAGGTGGTCAGCATGGGAGACAAGCCTATCCACGCATTGCGTCACCTCAAAGACTCCTCCATGCGCCTGTCACTCGATCTGGTCAAACAGGGAGAGGCATCGGCCTGTGTCAGCGCTGGTAACACCGGCGCTCTGATGGCCATGGCCAAGTGTGTGCTCAAATCACTGCCCGGTGTTGACAGGCCGGCTCTGGTCAAGGGGTTACCCCATATCCAGGGGGGACGCACCTACCTGCTCGACTTGGGCGCCAATGTCAGCTGTGACGCCGACAGCCTGCTGCAGTTTGCCGTTATGGGATCCGTGGTGGCCGAGCGGGTGGAGGGGATAGCCAGACCCAGAGTGGCGCTGCTCAACGTGGGGGAAGAGGAGATCAAGGGCAATGACCTGGTGCGCCACAGCGCCGAGCTTATCGGCCAGTGCCCGGCCCTCAACTACATCGGCTATGTGGAGGGTAACGAACTCTTCACCGGCAAGGCGGATGTGATCGTCTGCGATGGTTTTGTGGGTAACGTGGCCCTCAAGACGGCCGAAGGGGTAGCCCGGATGATGGGGCGCATGGTGGGCGTTGAGGGTTCGAGACGCACTTTTATTGGCCAACTCGCCTCATTTCTGCTCAAACGACGCTTTAAAACCCTGAACCCCGACCAGTATAACGGCGCCAGTCTGTTAGGATTGCGCGGTATTGTGGTAAAAAGTCACGGCAGCGCCAACGAGCGCGCCTTATGTCACGCGATCATGCTGGCTGCGGAAGAAGTCAAAGCACAACTCCCTGCCCAAATAGCCGATCGCCTGGAAACTGTCCTCTCCGACAGGGATCAATAAACACACATATGCATAGCAAAATTCTGGGAACCGGCAGCTATCTGCCCGCCTCGGTGCGCACCAACGCCGACCTTGAACAGATGGTGGAAACCAGTGACGAGTGGATCGTGGAGCGTACCGGTATTCGCGAACGCCGCATCGCCGACCAGGGTGAAACCGTCGCCAGTCTGGGCTGCAAGGCGGCTCAGCGCGCCCTCGAGGCTGCCGGACTGACCCCGGCCGATCTCGACATGATAGTGCTGGCCACCACCAGTGCCGAAAACGCCTTTCCCGCTGCCGCCTGCGAGCTGCAGGCCATGCTGGGCGTGACCAACATTCCCGCCTTCGATGTGGCCGCTGCCTGTGCCGGCTTCACTTATGCGCTCGCTATTGCCGATCAGTTCGTGAAATCCGGCGCTGCCCGTCACGTTCTGGTGGTCGGGGCCGACGTATTGTCGCGCATGTGCGATCCCAGCGATCGCGGCACCATCATCCTGTTTGGTGATGGGGCAGGGGCCGTGGTGATCGGCCGTTCCGATACGCCAGGCATCCTCTCGACCCATCTGCACGCGGATGGTCGCTACGGGGATCTGCTCAAGCTGCCGCAGCCACGTCGTGGCATGAGTGGCAGCGAGTTGGAAGCCTACATGTACATGAAGGGCAACGACGTCTTCAAGGTGGCGGTGACCCGACTGAGCGAGATCGTTACCGAGACGCTCACGGCAGCCGGCATTGCGCCATCCGAACTCGATTGGCTGGTGCCGCACCAGGCCAACTTCCGTATCATCAGCGCCACCGCCAAGAAGCTCGGCATGAGCCTCGACAAGGTGGTGTTGACCCTCGACAAGCACGGTAATACCTCCGCCGCCTCCGTCCCGATCGCCCTCGACGAAGGGGTTCGTGACGGTCGAATTCAGCGCGGCCAACTGGTGTTGCTTGAGGCGTTCGGTGGCGGCTTTGCCTGGGGCTCTGCCCTGGTTCGCTTCTGATCCCGCTTTCCTCTTCGTAAGGAGTTTGAGATGACTCAATTCGCTATTGTCTTCCCGGGACAGGGCTCCCAGTCTGTGGGTATGTTGGCCGAGCTGGCCGAGCAGCACCCTCTCATCAAGGAGACCTTCGCCGAGGCCAGCCAGGTGCTGGGCTACGACCTGCTCGAACTGGTGCAGCAAGGCCCGGCCGAAGAGCTCGGCAAAACCTGGCGCACCCAACCGGCTCTGCTCACCGCCTCGGTCGCCCTGTGGCGCCTGTGGCAAGCCCAGGGCGGTGTGCAGCCGGCCGTGATGGCCGGTCACAGCCTGGGTGAGTACTCGGCGCTGGTGTGCAGTGGCGCCCTGGCCTTTACCGATGCAGTGAAGCTCGTCGAGCTGCGTGGTCTGGCCATGCAAGAGGCCGTACCGGAAGGCACTGGCGCCATGGCCGCCATCATCGGTTTGGACAACGACACCATCGCCGCTAACTGCGAGCAGGCGGCCGAAGGGCAGGTGGTCTCTCCGGTCAACTTCAACTCCCCGGGTCAGGTAGTCATCGCCGGTCACAAAGAGGCTGTCGAGCGTGCCAACGTCCTGATGAAGGCCTCGGGTGCCAAGCGGGCGCTGCCGCTGCCGGTCTCCGTTCCCTCCCACTGCGCCCTGATGAAGCCGGCGGCCGAGAAGCTGGCTGCCGCCCTCGAGCAGATCCAGGTGAAGGCCCCGGCCATCGCTGTTATCAACAACGTAGACGTGGTCCGCGAGAGCGATCCTGCAGCCATCAAGCAGGCGCTGGTACGCCAGCTCTACAGCCCGGTGCGCTGGAGCGAGAGCGTGGTGGCCATGGCCGATGCCGACATCGCCCTCACCATCGAGATGGGCCCGGGCAAGGTTCTCACCGGCCTGGCCAAGCGCTGTGATGCGCGCGTCGAAGGGATCCATGCCAACGATCCCGCCTCTTTCGAGGCGGCGTTGGCCAAGGTTAATTAAGCAGGAGTAACGAGATGAGCTTTACTGACAAGGTCGTTCTGGTGACGGGTGCCAGCCGTGGTATCGGCCGCGCTATCGCCGAAGCCTTTGCCGAGCGTGGCGCCAAGGTGGTGGGAACCGCCACCAGCGAGAGCGGTGCCGAGGCCATCAGTGCCTATCTGGGTGACAAGGGTTGCGGGCTGGCGCTCAACGTGACCGATGCCGGCTCCGTTGAACAGGTGCTTGCGACCATCAAGGAGCGTTTCGGTGATGTGGATGTTCTCATCAACAACGCAGGTATCACTCGTGATAACCTCTTGATGCGGATGAAAGATGATGAGTGGAATGACATCATCGAGACCAACCTCACATCTCTCTATCGCCTGAGCAAGCCGGTGTTGCGAGCCATGATGAAAAAGCGCTATGGTCGCATCGTCAGCATTGGCTCCGTGGTGGGTACCATGGGGAACGCAGGGCAGACCAACTATGCTGCCGCCAAGGCTGGTCTGGTGGGTTTCACCAAGGCGCTGGCCCGTGAAGTGGCCTCCCGTGGTATCACCGTCAACGCGGTGGCACCCGGCTTTATCGAGACCGACATGACCCGTGCCCTGAACGATGATCAGCGCGCTGGCATCATGAACCAGGTACCGGCTGCCCGCCTGGGCGATCCGAAAGAGATTGCCGCCGCCGTGGTTTTCCTGGCATCCAGCGATGCAGGATACATCACCGGCGAAACCCTGCATGTTAACGGCGGGATGTACATGGTGTAACCATTTTGTCGCGAGTTCTGGCCAAAATGGCGATTTTACGACGACGTTCGCGTATTTTCGTGGTTTGACCAGAAGCAAGTTGCTTGCAAACTCACGTCAATTGAATAAACTACTGCAACCAGACGCAATTGCGTATTTTTAAAGGAAAATTCAGGTCATGAGCAACATCGAAGAACGCGTAAAGAAAATCATCGTCGAGCAGCTGGGCGTTAAAGAAGAAGACGTCAAGAACAGCGCTTCCTTCGTCGACGATCTGGGCGCTGACTCCCTGGACACCGTTGAGCTGGTAATGGCCCTGGAAGAAGAATTCGATACCGAGATTCCTGACGAAGAAGCCGAGAAGATCACCACTGTTCAAGCGGCTATCGACTACATCAACGCCAACCAGGAGTAATCTCTCCTGTGTTGCGAGAAGCGGCCTGAGGGCCGCTTCTTTTATCCAGCTTTCCCCAAAATTCCCCCTCGGAGACTACCTCAGTGTCTAAACGCAGAGTCGTGGTGACCGGCCTGGGCATGCTTTCCCCGGTAGGCAACAGTGCCGAAACCAGCTGGCAGGCCTTGCTTCAGGGCCAAAGCGGTATCAGCCACATCGAACACTTCGATACCACAGATTTCCCCACCCGTTTTGCCGGCCTGGTCAAGGATTTTGATGCTGAAGCCTATGGCATCAGCCGCAAGGATGCCCGCAAGATGGATCTCTTCATCCAGTACGGTATCGCGGCTGGATTGCAGGCCATCGAAGATGCTTCCCTCGAGATCAATGAGAGTAATGCCGAGCGGATCGGTGTGGCTATCGGCTCCGGTATCGGTGGCCTCGGTCTTATCGAAGTGAACCACGACAGCCTGGCCAAGGGGGGTCCCCGCAAGATCAGTCCCTTCTTCGTGCCGTCCACCATCATCAACATGGTGGCGGGTCACCTCTCCATCATGAAGGGGATCCAGGGGCCCAACATCGCCGTGACCACCGCCTGTACCACCGGGACTCATGCCATCGGCATGGCCGCCCGTATGATCGCTTACGGCGATGCGGATGTGATGGTCGCCGGCGGCGCCGAGAAGGCCTCGACCCCGATGGGGATGGGTGGCTTTGCCGCTGCCAAGGCCCTCTCCAGCCGTAATGATGAGCCTCAAAAGGCGAGCCGTCCGTGGGACAAGGATCGCGATGGTTTCGTGCTGGGGGATGGTGCCGGAGTCCTGGTGCTGGAAGAGTACGAACACGCCAAGGCGCGTGGCGCCCGGATCTATGCCGAGCTGGTTGGTTTTGGCATGAGCGGTGACGCGCACCACATGACAGCGCCGCCCGATGATGGCAGCGGCGCCGCCCGCGCCATGCAGGCCGCCATCAGGGATGCCGGCATCGATGTGGCCCAGATTGGCTATATCAATGCTCACGGCACCTCCACCCCGCTTGGGGACGTGGCCGAGCTGCGCGGTGTGAAGAAGGTGATGGGTGAGCATGCCGGCCGGGTGATGGTCAGCTCGACCAAATCGATGACCGGTCACCTGCTCGGAGCCGCCGGCGCCATTGAGGCCATCATCACTGTGCTGGCCTTGCGCGACCAGATAGCGCCGCCGACTATCAATCTGGATAACCCGGATGATGAGTGCGACCTCGATCTGGTCCCTCATGTGGCCAAGAAGGGGGAGTTCGACTATGCCCTCTCCAACTCCTTTGGCTTCGGCGGCACCAATGGCTCGCTGATCTTCAAACGCGTATAATCGTCCCGGGGCGATCACCATCAAGCCCGATACCCCTGGTATCGGGCTTTTTTATCGGAGGCACAATGTCACTGATCAATGGCAGGAAGCTGGATCACGTGGAGATATCGGATCGCGGGTTGGCCTATGGTGATGGCCACTTTACCACCATGAAGGTGGTGGATGGTCATGTGGAACGCTGGGAAGCTCACCTGACCAGACTGCAAAAAGGGTGTCTGCGCCTGGGGATCACTGAACCCGATTGGTCCGCACTCACCGTCTCGTTGCAGCGGGAGATCGCCGGTATTGAGCTCGGTTGTGCCAAGGTGATGGTCACCCGAGGTAGGGGAGGCCGTGGTTATTCGCCGGCCGGGTGTCATGATACGCGCTGGATCCTGACGCTCTCTCCCTTTCCCGATCACTATCCCAACTGGCAGCAGCAGGGGATTGAGGTGGTGGTCTGCCGGCAACGAGTCGGGGATCAACCCATGCTGGCCGGGCTGAAAACCCTCAATCGGCTCGAGCAGGTGTTGCTGCGACAAGAACTTAACGACGCGAATGCAGTCGAAGGTGTAGTACTCAACACTCGCAACGTGTTGGTTGCCGGGGTCAGTGCCAATCTGTTTTGGCGTCGTGACAAAACGGTCTTCACGCCGGATCTCTCTCATGGAGGCATTGACGGAGTGATGCGGCGTAGTGTCATGGGGATGCTCAAAGAGATGAGTATTGAGCTGCGCACGGTCGAGGCTCCACTGGAGTCGCTGTGGCATGCGGAAGAGGTGTGGCTGACCAATGCCCTGATGGGGGTGGTCCCGGTAACCCGCGTTGCCCAAAAGAGCTATTCGATCGGTGCAGTGGTTCGCTATTTACAGGAGCGTTTATTAATTGACGTCTAAACGACTCAAGGGGCTCGCCACTGCGGCCTCTCTGTTGTTGGTCCTCGGTGGTGGTTATGGGTATCGAGAGTACAGAGCCATCGAGCGAGCCACGATCGAAGGTCCCACTCGCCTCTTTACGGTGGAGAAGGGGGATCATGCAAGCCGGATCATCGAGACGCTGGCCGAGGAGCAACTCGCCGACTGGGCGGTGCGCCTCTGGCTGCGTTTTCACCCGGGTCTGGTACAGATCAAGTCCGGTACCTATGAGGTGAAAGAGGGGACGCGGCTCACCGAGGTACTCTCCCTGTTTGCCTCGGGTAAGGAGTTTATGTTCAACCTCACCTTCGTCGAAGGCTCCCGTTTTGAAGAGTGGCGCAAGCAGCTCAATTCGGCACCCTATCTGGAGCGGGTCAGCCGTGATCAGAGCGATGAGGAGTTGGCCCGCGAGCTCGGCATCGAGAATGGCAAACCGGAAGGGTGGTTCCTTCCAGAAACCTATGCCTACACAAGCCATAGTTCGGATCTGGCAATCCTGAGGCGTGCCCATCAGGAGATGGAGAGCTTTCTCGAGAGTGCCTGGCAAAAGCGTCAGGCCGACCTCCCTTACAAGACGCCCTATGAAGCCTTGGTGATGGCCTCTATCATCGAGAAGGAGACGGGACAACCCCATGAGCGTCCCCTTATCGCCTCTGTCTTCGTCAACCGGTTGCGTCTGGGGATGAGGCTGCAGACGGACCCGACGGTGATCTACGGTGTCAAAGATCGTTACGACGGTAATATTCGCAAGTCGGATCTTACCGACAACAACCCGTTTAATACCTATGTGATCAACGGCCTTCCGCCAACGCCTATCGCCATGCCGGGTAAGGCCTCCATCGAGGCGGCACTCAATCCGGTCAAGAGTGACTATCTCTATTTCGTGGCCAAGGGGGGAGGGGAGCACTACTTCTCCAAGACCCTGGCCGAGCATAACCAAGCCGTACGCAAATACATTTTGAAGAAGTCCTGATGTCGAAATTTATCGTAATCGAAGGTCTGGAAGGGGCTGGCAAGAGTTCAGCCGTGGCCTATGTCACCGACTGGCTCGAGGCCAGGGGAATCGCCGATATCGAGTGCACCCGGGAGCCAGGTGGTACACCGCTTGCCGAGCGAATGCGCGCCATCGTCAAGGAGCCCCATGACGAGCAACTCACCGTTGAGGCCGAGCTGCTCCTGATGTATGCCGCTCGGGTACAGCTGGTTGCCAACCGGATCAAACCGGCATTGGCACGCGGTGCCTGGGTGGTAGGGGACAGACACAACCTGTCGTCACAAGCCTATCAGGGGGGCGGCCGTGGCATCCCTGCCGATCTCATCGACGGGATCAAGCAGGCGGTGCTTGGGGAGTTCAAACCCGATCTGACCCTCTATCTCGATATCGATCCGGCTCTGGGGCTCGCCCGTGCCCGTCATCGTGGCGAGCTGGATCGCATAGAGCAAGAGCAACTCCCCTTCTTCGAGCGAACGCGAGAGCGTTATCTCTCACTGGCCGCCGGTGATGCATCGATCCGGGTGATTGATGCCAGCCAGCGTCCCGAGCTTGTGAAGGCCGCTATCGAGGCCGAGCTAGAGCGCGCCCTATGTATCCCTGGTTGATCCCCCAGTGGCACTCCCTGTTGGACGTTGCCAGAGCCGGTCGATTGGGGCACGCCTGGTTGCTACTCGGTGATGAGGGGCTCGGCAAGGAGCAACTGGCCGATGCTCTGGCCCAACGCCATCTCTGTCAGCAGTTGCAAGATGAGAACCCTTGTGGACACTGCCACGCCTGCCAACTCATGGCCAAGGGGCATCATCCCGATCTTGGTCGGGTGAGCCGTGAGGTCAAGAGCATAGGGGTGGACCAGATCCGCACGCTCTGCCAGCGCCTGGGGGAGAGCCCCCAGCTGGGGCGTGGCAAGGTGGTTATCATCGAGCAGGCGCAGAGGATGACCGAGGCCGCTGCCAATGCCTTGCTCAAAACATTGGAAGAGCCTGCAGGCAACAGCCTGATCCTGTTGCTGGCCAGTCAGAGCAGCCGCTTGCTCCCCACCATACTCAGCCGCTGTAACAAGCATCTTTGCCCCATTCCCCCTGAATCACTCACCCTGCGTTGGCTCGAGGAGCAGGGGATCAGGGCTACGCCGAGTCAGGTCCGCCTGTGTCAGGGAGCTCCGCTTCGGGTCAAGGCTTATCTCGAAGAGGGGGGAGACGACGAGCGCCGCTCATTGCTTGAGCAGTTATGCCGGCTCTCCCTTCATCCGGTCGAGTTACCCGCGCTGGCCAGCCGCATCGCGACCGATCTCGAGCGTCACCTGCCCTGGTTGCAGTTGCTGATTGGCGATGCCCTCAAGCTGCAGGCACACTGCACGAGCGACCAGCTTGCCATGCCCGATCTTGTGACGCCCCTGTCCGAGCTGGCAGAGCGTCACTCCAGCGAACAACTGCTGCACGCGCAGGAGACCTTGCTTCGGGTTCGGGAAACTTGCCAGCCCGGTCAGTTGGTCAATCCCACCATTCATCTTCACAAGTGGCTAGGCCACTGGTTGTAAAGCGAAATTTTCATGTTACTCGTCGATTCACACTGTCATCTCGATCGCCTCAGTTATGGGGACAAACAGGTCGATATCCCCACCGTACTGGCCAAGGCAAAGGAGCGCGGGGTCGGTTATTTTCTCTGTGTCAGCGTGACTCAGGATCAATTCCCCTCCATGATTGAGGCCATCTATCCCTATTCCAATGTCTTCGCCTCCTGCGGTGTTCATCCACTCAATCAGGAGCCCGGCGTTGATGTGGAGCGGCTGCGTCTCCAGGCGGCAGATCCCAGGGTAGTGGCCATCGGTGAGACCGGGCTCGATTACTATTACTCACCGGAGAACAAAAGCGTTCAGCAGGCCTCGTTTCGCGAGCATATTCGTGTCGCCAGAGAGCTGAACAAACCTCTTATCATCCATACCCGAGATGCTCAGGTCGATACCTTGCGTATCATGGCCGAAGAGGGGGCCGATCAGGTGGGAGGGGTGCTCCACTGCTTTACCGAGTCCCTCGAGATGGCCGAAGCGGCCATGGCCATGGGCTTCTATATTTCCATCTCAGGTATTGCTACCTTCCGAAATGCCAAGACGTTGCAAGAGGTGGTACGAGCCTTGCCTCTGGAGCGACTGTTGGTCGAAACCGATGCCCCCTATCTGGCACCGGTCCCTCACCGAGGGAAGGAAAATGAACCCGCCTTCGTTCGGGACGTAGCCCAATTCGTTGCGGATCTGAAAGAAGTGTCATTGGAGAGCCTGGCTCAACAGACGACCCATAACTTTTTCGAGCTGTTTCGCCTCGCGAAACAGGATTAATAGAGGAGGCTGTATGCCTCCTCGTTTTTTAACGGTGGAAGATTAAGCTCAGGCACCGTTTTCCATTTCGTTATCTCTCACCTCTTTCCTTTCCTGTGGACCTGATACCGCTTTCGTACTGCTGATTGAGCGGCAGGGGAGTCGCCGATGAGTCATCTGCATGATGTCTTTAGTATCGATAATATTCATTATCGCTAGTTGATCTTCTCTTTCGATCCGGTAGGATCCTTTAAACTCTCAGCAAAAACATGATGTTAGATGTCTTCATCACATACCGTTGCCACTCGGGAGAGGGGATTACAGAGCGTCTTCGATCCCGGCCTTAACGAGCGCGCCCGTCGCTTTCTACGCAGTGCAAAAGCCGATTCCACCCTCAATGCCTATGAGGCAGACACCCGTATCTTTGTGGCCTGGTGTCAGCGTCATCGCCTCGATCCCCTGGCAGTGAGTCATCTCGACATCATGAATTTTCTCGCCGATCAGGCCGACGGGGTGCTGGCCCACTGGGTTTGGCTCGACAAGGCGAGAAGTCAAGGAGAGCTGCGCAGTGGTGCCCCGCGCAAACCCGCCACCCTGGTCAGGCGCCTGGCCGGGATCCGCTATGCCTTTCGCCAGAAGGGAGTGCATCCACTGCCGACCGAGCACAGCGATATCAAGGAGATGATGCGTGGTATAGTGCGGCTGGGTGACACCCGGAAGGTCAAGACCGGAGCCCTGACAAGGGAGCCCCTGACCCGAGTCCTCGATGCCATCGATACCCGAAGTGTCGGAGGATTGCGTGATTACACCCTGCTGCTTTTGATGTTTGCCGGCGCACTGCGCCGCTCGGAGGCTGCGCGTCTGACGCTCGATGATCTGCACTTCACCCGTGATGGCGTCGTCTTGAGGATCAAGCCGAGCAAGCATCAACTCAAGGAGAGTGAAATAGCCCTGGTGAGGGGAGGGCGTCACTGTCCGGTCATCGCATTGGAGCGCTGGATCCGGCTGGCCAGGGTGACACAGGGTCCGCTCTTTTGCCGGTTAACCCGGTGGGGTGAGCTCACGGCCGACGCCCTGGGGCCACAAGGCATCAACCTGATGATAAAACGGCGCAGTGCGATCGCCGCTGGTGAGCTGGAGGTTAGCGGTCACAGCCTTCGCCGCGGTTTTATCACCTCGGCCGTGACCGCAGGCAAGCCCTTGAACAAGATTATCGAAGTGACCCGCCACCGGGACATTCGTACCCTGCAGGAGTACTTCGACCAGGCGGATCGCTTCCGCGATCACGCCATGGAGGGATTACTCTAGTGGGCATGCTGGAGCATTCCAGAAGCCATCATGGCCGTGGTGGCTACCTGACTGCATCGAGGTGAGTCGATGCAAGCTATGCGTGACGATGCCACCGGACCATTCTGATAGACAGTCCGTCCCTCCTTGATCGTGGCCTCGATGGCGATGTCAGCCAAGGCTTGTGGGCTGACCTTGAGGGGATTGGCCGACAACACCACCATGTCAGCCAATTTACCCACCTCCAACGAGCCCTTGTTGCTCTCCTCTTTATACTGGATAGCCGCCCAGAGCGTCTGAGCCTTTAACCCTTCCAGTGACGAGACTCGCTGGTCCGGTCCAATCGCTCGACCGGTTCGGCTGACACGGTTAACGGTCGCCGAATAGACGCGCATGGCGTTGGGGAAGGCGACGGGGGCATCGTGGTGAGAGGTGAAGATCATGCCCAGCTCACGTGCCCATCCTGTGGGAGAGATGTTGTCAGCTCGGGGTTTTCCCAGCACGGAATCCGTATGCCAGTCTCCCCAGTAGAAAGTGTGCATTGGGAAAAACGAGGGGAAGATACCCAGTCGTTTGAAGGAGACGACCTGATCCTTGCGTGCGGTCTGGGCGTGGATCGCCACAAAAGCGCGATCGCTCTTGCCATGGCGCTTCTCACTCGCTTCAACCCCCTTGATAAGTTGATCGATCGCCGCATCGCCATTGACGTGAGTCAGTAATTGCCAGCCGTTTCGTTGCGCCTTTTCTATGTACTCCTCAGCCTGCTCATCACTCATGCTGGGATAGCCCTTGTAGCCGGCGGCCTGGCCCGCTGGTGGGATCAGATAGGGTTGGGTCAACCAGGCGGTCTTGCCTTGGGGCGAACCGTCCAGATTCAGCTTTGCACCGGCAACCCGAAATCCGTTGGTATAGCGGCTGGAGTAGTAAGGAGCGGTGATCACATCGCTGGCGATCTGGATATCGGGATAGGCCGCCACATCGATGGGTAGTTTCTCCTGTTCGGCCAACTGATACATGGTCTTGACGGCAG
Source organism: Aeromonas sp. R6-2 (assembly GCF_040908155.1). NCBI lineage: Bacteria > Pseudomonadati > Pseudomonadota > Gammaproteobacteria > Aeromonadales > Aeromonadaceae > Aeromonas > Aeromonas sp. R6-2. Next base: position 101,721 of record NZ_JBFODE010000006.1, read on the forward strand.
TCGAAGAGGCTCGTCCTTCCTGGGCTGTCGTGTATCCATAACGGGCGTAAAGCGCCATACCAGCCTTAAAAATCACCCGATTTTCTTGCGGACTCAACTTGGTAAACAGGGGAAGCAGGGTAGCGAAGAAGGCGGTCTCTTCCAGTACACCGCTCGGGGTTCTACCGTCTTGCTCGCGGCGGATCTTACCTCCTACCGGGTCGTTGCTGGTCGCATCGATTCCCGCAAGGGCCAGCGCCTTGGTATTCAAGGTCGCCAGATGTCCCGATTGATGGATGATGATGACCGGAAGCGTGGTTGACACCTGATCCAGCTCCTGCCGGGTAGGGTGGCGCCCCTCTTGCAACTGTGAGTCATCGTAACCGAAGCCGAGTATGATACCGTGCTGCCGATTCTCAGCGTCAGATCCCCATGCCTTGAGTGCCTGCTGCAAGGTCGTAATATTGGTCACCCCTCCATCCGGTGGCGCTAGCAGATTGGCCGAGAGTGCCTGGATCCCGCTATTGAATACATGGCCATGAGCATCGATAAAACCAGGAATGAGGGTCTTGCCGGCGAGATCGATGATCTGTGTCTGCTCTCCCTTGAGCTTCATGATCGCCTCCTTCCCGCCGAGGGCAAGGATCCGCCCCCCCTTGACGGCCAGCGCTTCGACCGTGGGGGCCGCATCATTTACCGTCACTATGTCACCCCCCAGGTAGATAAGATCGGCACTGGGTTTGGCGGGGCTCACCGCCTGGCTCAAACCGGCAGTGAGTAACAGAGCCAGGGGGAGAGGGGCTGGTTTCATATACGCTTCTCCAATATTGGTCACGTTCGAAGCCAATATCATAAGCCATGACGACCAGGCGGGTTGCGAGTGCTCTCGCAAAACCGGTGAGAGAGGTCCGGGGTCTAATCTCGCAACGGTAAATATTATGGTAAATTGCAAATCATTGAATATAAGAGATAATCGCCAGTCGATAGGGGAGTGCCCCATTAGAGCTCATCACAGTGAGAGATAACAGATGGAAGAGATGACACTCGAGCGCAACCAGACTCAGGAAACCTCGCCCCGAGAGGCTCTCGACAGCGCGACCCGGCAACGCCTTCACGTTCGGCGCAAGCAAGAGACCCATGCCCGTCTGCAATGCTGGATCAGCCGGCGCCATACCGAGCGGCTAACCGAGCTGGTCGGGCTGCTGGAAGATTCACAGGCTTCCTTGATAGAGCAGGCAATCGATCTGCTCTATGCCCAGGAGTTTCCCAATGAGGCGGAACAATAACAGAAACACAAAAAAAGCCAGGCACGAAGTCCATGTACCTGGCATAGGGGAATTGGCTCCTTGCAGAGCCGTGCGCTAACTGGATGTTCGGGACATCATTAACGCAAGCATAGCCAGAAGAGGTGAGATTGCCACTTTCGCTGCATTTTTAAACTGACGTTGCAATCACTGCTCGAACAGATTGCCATCCCGAACCAGATCGCGCGGCAGACCATTTTTCAGGCGGTTGCCCACCCACTTGCCAAGACCCAGGGCATGACCCTGATAGCGGACCACCACCTCGCCCTGACCCGTTTCCCCTTCGGGACGCACATCGCGCCCCATCATGTATTCCCGGGCCAGCTCCACGTCGAGCTCCAGCGTGCCCCGGCTGGCCCCATCCCCATAGGCTAGTGCCCACTCGTGAGTGAGGCGATAGCCCTTCTTGAAGGTCTCGGCCAGCTTGAAGCCGATACGGTCGAAACGGATCTTGCCGATCACCTGCTCAACCGGCTCGGGGAAGAGCCAGATCTCACCGTCACGGCCATAGAGTTTACCGCGCAGGGTGACCCCATAGGCCTGCTCAATCTCCTGGCGCAGCGTGTCGCCTTCCTTGGGCGAGAGGGGAGAGAAGGGGAACTTGCCGAGTTTGCCCGGCTTGAAGATATCGTTGGGCACGCTGGCGTGTTTGCGAAGCCGCGCCACGAAGAAGCCTTCACTGTCGTAGATCTGCGGCCAGATGTGCAGGTAACCCTCGGCGGTGCAGGAACGCTCGGCCCCCGGGAAGAGATCGGCAAGGGATTCAAAGGTGAGGGCATCGCCAAAGCGTGCCTTGATATGCTCGCACACCTCCTGATTCTCCTGATGGCTCAGGGTACAGGTGGAGTAGACGATGACGCCGCCTGGCTTCAAGGCGTGGAAGGCGCTTTCAAGCAAGGCCTTTTGGGTGGCGGCAATGTCGTTGATGCTCTCGATGCTCCAGTTACGCAGGGCATCCTCATCCTTGCGCAAGGTCCCTTCCCCTGAGCAGGGGGCATCGAGCAGGATCGCATCGAACGTCTCGGGCAACCACTGACCAAACACTCTTGCATCGAAATGGGTGAGGGCCACGTTGGTGACCCCACAGCGCTGAATGTTGGAGAAGAGGCCCTTGATACGACTGGCCGAAAATTCGTTGGCGATCAACATGCCACGATTACCCATGAGGGCCGCCATCTGAGTGGTCTTGGAGCCGGGGGCCGCCGCCGCATCGAGCACCATCTCGGCGTTCTCGAGGGCTTCCTCAAGGGCCGTGACCGGCATCATGGAGCTCGCCTCCTGAATATAGAAGAGCCCGGCCAGATGTTCGGCCGTGTTCCCCAGAGGCACCGTTTCGCTCTCGGGACGGGTCAGCCAGAACCCGGTATGACACCAGGGTACCGGCTCCAGAGTCCAGCCGCGGGCCTGCATACGCTCGACAAAGGCCTCGACCGGGATCTTGAGGGTGTTGACCCGAATGCTGCGGCGCAGAGGGGTGCGACAGCTGGCCAGAAAATCCTCCATCAAGAGGTGACTGGGCATGATCTTGGCGATATGGGCGATGAAAGCGTCGGGAATATAGCTGTTCTGATGCACGAGTCCGGCTCTTGTTGATGCGTCACAGGGCGCAAAATTCTAGCACAGGGGGTGGGGGCAACAAACCGAAAGCTTACCGGTCAGGATCACAGGCCGTAGGCCGCGACAATGCGTTGATAAGTGCCATCGGCATGCATGGACTTCAAGGCCTTGTCGAAGGAGCGGCGCACCGACTCGAGATGGCGCCGCTTGCTAAACGCCAGATAACTGGGGATGCGCTGGATCTCGGGCCTCAGTGCCCGTACTCGGGTGACCAATCCCAGGCGTTCCAGAATAAAGTGGGCACCACCGCTGTTGCTCACCAGAATATCGAAACGGCCTCTCACTAACTTGTTGAGATTCGCCTCACCCGTATGACTAAGATCACGGGCTATTTCAGGATGTCGGCTCAACCAGCCATCGAAACGCTCTCCGTAGCTGACATTACGCACTACTCCAAAGCGAAAGGGGAGGAGGGTATCGAGCTCTCCGTTGAACTCGATGGTGGCATCATGACGCACGAACAGTGAGATGGACTGCTCCAGTAACACCTCCTCACTGAAGTCGGCAAAGCGCTCTCGTTCCGCTGTTTTAAACAGGGTGAAGATTCCGTCAGCCTCACCGTTTTCGACAAGCTGTAATGCCCGCCCCCAAGGGAGCAGACGCACCTCTAGCCCATAGCCGCCACGACGAAATGCCTCTTTCACCAACTCAAACGCTACCCCCCGGATCTCCCCCTGCTCTTCATAGACATAGGGAGGATATTGAAGGGTGACCAGTTGCAATGTGGCAGCCTGAAGGGGTAACCCTATCAGGAACGCCAGAAGCCAGCTGCGTATCCACCCCATGGACCTATCACCTCACTCATCCCGTCCCAAGATTGAGTGTAGGTGTAAAGAGAGAGGGAATCGGGCTCCCTCTGCTCTCTCAAGGCTTGATATTGGGCTGCCACATCAGCCACTGGGCCTCGGCTTCGGGATAGAGGGTAAAGCGGGCTCCGGATGCCGCCTTCGCGCCCATGCCACTCTCGGGGGTGTTAAAGGCGATGCCTCCGGCCAACAGGCTCTGCACGGTTTCCACTTCTATGGTGCCGCCGGTCAACCCCACGTCCGCCTTCAACCCGGAAACATTCCAGAAGCGGCTGTGGGTGCGAACCAGATGGGCGTACTCGGGCGCAATGATGACCCGGGTCTCGACCCGGCTACCATCCCTTGCCAGTGCCACAGACTCGACCTCTCCGACGGCAACCTTGCGAAACAGCACCGGAGCCCCCACGCTGACCCCGCGCAGATCGGGACTGGTGAGCAGCAGCCGCAGCCCGGCCGCCGGAGTGGTCAGCAAGGGAAAGTGATCGACCAGTGCGCCGCTCCCCGGTGCTGCCTCTACATAGGCACCCTTGATAAGGGTATCGAGGTGGGCGGCACCGGTCAGAGCCAGCTTGGCTTGCACCAGTTGGTAATCGGCCCCGCTTCGCAAGAAACGATCCCCGTAGCGCTCATCGATACGTCCCTGAAGCTCCACGCGACCGAGCCCGGGTGAGAGACCAACAGAGGTGATCTCGCCTATGGTGACGCCACGATAGCGAATAGGCGTCCCGGCGCTGAGACCCGGGTTGCTGTCGGTGGTCAAACGAACCATGCGACTGGTCGTGGAGGCCTCGTCCCGGTTGGCGTAAAGCTCATCATTGCTGCGCCGGGTGCCCGGTAAATTGGCAAACTCGATGCCGCCGCGCAGCAGGGTCGAGAGGTTACCCATCTTCACCTTGACGCCATCACCGCCGAGGCGCGCATCCACTGCGGGCAGACGCCAGAAGCGGGTATGCTCTCCCAACAGGGGGGCGAAGGGGGAGGAGATCTCCACCGTGACAGAGACCCCCTTGCCATCCCCTTTGAGGGCCTTCACCTTGCCGGCCTCGATACCGAGATAGTAAAGGGGAGTACCGATCCCGATGCCCTCTGCGTGGGCGGCACGCAGCGTCCAACTTCTGGCCGCTCGTCCGGGGCTTGCCAGGGTTGCCAGTTCACGGCTCGGATAGAGGGTATCAACGCGCGCCCCCTTCACTTGCACCATCTTGATGCCGCCGCCAATCCAGCCGCTGGCGGCGGTGCTGTCGACCCGGATCCCGGAGAGATCGGCTTCAACCTGGAGGGGGGCCGCCTTGTAAAAGCGGGCCCCCTCGAGCAGGGCGCGATATTCGCCCGAGAGCTTGACGATCACTGCGGCCTGGCCCTGTCGGTTCAGGGTCAGGTGCTCGATGCGCCCGACAGGCATCCCCTTGAACCAGAGGGGAGCGCCTTCCGTGATCCCGGAGAGATCGTCGGCACTCAGGGTCAAGGTGGGGCCATCGAGGGGGGGGCGTCCCACTACGGTAATGGTATCGCTGGGTTTGCCCGGCAGACTATCCAGGCGCAAAACGGGACCCGTTAACAGGCGCTCCGCATGGGCGACTCCTGACAGTGAGATGTCGGCCCCCTCGAGCACCAGCGTGCTGCGCTCGGTAAAGCGCCCCTTCTGTTCCGGGGCAATCAAGGCATAAAACTCACGCCCCTGCTCCCCCTCTGTCGGGGCCAGTACCCGGCCGATCTCGAGGCCGTTGTAGAGGATGGACATCCCCTCCCTGACCGCCAGCTCACCGGCTTGCAGCCTGATCCGCTCACCTCGCTCGGCGGCCACCAGATTGGGATAGAGCTCGAAGCGCTGTTCCCGGGAGGCAATCGGAGAGTCTGCTGGTGCATCGAAGGCAATCCCGCCACCGAGAATCGTGGCCAGATTTCCCATCTCGACTTTGACGCCAGCCGGACCAAACCCTGCACGGATCCCGCCGACACTCCAGAAGCGACTCTCTTTTTTCAGCAGATGGGCATAGCGGTTATCGATCACCAGATCGAGCTGAACCCGACTATCTTTATCGGCCAGTTGAGTGTTAATGACACTGCCCACCTCGAGGCCACGGTAGAAAACCTTGGCCCCGTTGGCGGCGCCGCTCAGGGTATCGGTGAGCAGGCGAACTATCCGGCCATCGGCTTGCCAACCCGGGGGAGGGAGGCTGAGGCCATCGAAGTGGGAGGCTTCAGGAGCCTTCTCGCTACCGGGGAGCAGGTTGATATAGTTACCGGAGACCAGAGTCTCGAGACCGGAGATCTCGGTCAGCGAAGCCTTGGGACTAACCAACCAGAACTGGGCACCCTTGCGGATGAGGGCCCGGGCACGCTTGTCAATCTTGACGATGACGGCAATCTTGCGACCGTCATCGGCAAGATCGAGCTCGCTGACCACCCCGACGGCCACCCCCTGATAACGCAGCTGGGTCTTGCCGGGCAGAATGCCGTTGCCTTGCTCAAAGTCGATCTGGACGAGCTGACCCGCATGCTGGTACTGCTGATAGAGAAAGCCGGTGGCGAGCATGATAGCCAGGGCTGGCAGCAACCAGACCGGCGATAGCCAGCGGCGACGATGAACAACGGGCTTGGCCCCAATCATAATGACTCCTTAAACGACGGGCCCTCAGCGGGCCGCCTTGTCCCACAGCAGACGGGTGTCGAGCATCTTGGCCGAGAGCATGGTCAAGACCACCACACCGGCAAAGGCGGTGGCTCCGGGACCTGCACTCACATCGAGCAGGATCCCCCGATCCACCAGCGCCACCATGAGAGAGATGACAAAGAGATCGAGCATCGACCAGCGGCCGATGAAATCGATGATACGGTACATGCGCAGCTGCCGTTTGCGACGCACCGGCTTGGGGCGCTGCAACTGCAGGCAGATCCAGGCCAATCCGACAATTTTCATAATGGGCACCACGATACTGGCGATGAAGACAATGCAGGCGATGCCCGTCATATGGCTCCGCACCAGGGCCTGGATCCCGCTAAAGATGGTATCGGCCTGGAGGATCCCCTTGTTGTAGAAGAGGGTAATGGGCAAGAGGTTGGCAGGTAACAGCATAAAGGTTGCCAACGCCAGCAGCCCCCAGGTCCATGCCAGGGAGTTGGGGATCCTTTGATGCAAGGCGCTGCCGCAGCGCGGGCAGTCGTGGTGTGGAACATATTTCACCAGCAGACCACAGGTATGGCAGCGGCAGAGCCCGGCATCGCGGGCGCTTGGCAACGACTCACTCATAGGAGACCTTCTGCCAGTAGGGCTCGGGGTCAAACAGGATCAGCAGGGTGAGGTTAAGCAGCATCAGGATCCCGAGGCTGAGCAGGCCGCCCCCCAAATGGGTCTCTGCAATATCGACCAGCTTGAACAGGGCCACCAGAAAGCTCACCAGATAGACCTCCAACATGGCCCAGTGACGAAACACCTCGACCGCCTTGAGGGTGATGGGCAGTATGCGCCAGCGTTTCGCAATGCCGGAGGCGAGCACAAAGATGCCCAGCAGCAACCCCACCGGCGCCAATACGGCGCACCAGAGCACCAACCCGGCCACCCAGGGCTCATGCTCGATGAAGAGGATTCGGATCCCCTCGAGCAGGCTGGCTTGAGAGTTCACGCCCCCAAGACGCATATAGAGCAAGGGCTCAAGCAGGGCGCTGGGCAGCAGCAGCAATCCCGTGAGAGTGAGGGCCATCAACTGGGAGGGGCGAAAGGAGTAGCGGCCGTAGAGGTGTTGGCGGCAGCGGGGACAGTGGGCATCCCGGCGCAGGGGAAGCTCGGTGCGCTCGATCAGCAGATCGCAGGATGGGCAGGCGATAAAGCGCGGTGATGGGGGCATGGTGTGCATGTCAACCGATTGAACTGTCCAGCAAATTTATACTAAAGCGGTTTCATTGTCTCCCAGAGTACAACTGTTAACCAAAAGTTGAATTGACGTTAACGTCAACGTGAGGTTAGATCACTCCAGTCACAGCGTGAAAGGAGTCATGATGTCCAGCCTTACCCCATCGGCCGGCAAGCGTTTTCGCCAGGCTATCGCCCAAGAGCGGCCCCTGCAGATCGTCGGCACCATCAACGCCTACATGGCCTTGATGGCCGAGCGCAGCGGCTTTCAAGCCCTCTATCTCTCCGGTGCCGGGGTGGCCAACGCCTCCTTTGGCTTGCCGGATCTTGGCATGACCAGCCTCAATGACGTCTTGACCGATGCCGAGCGCATCACGGCGGCGACCCGCTTGCCGCTCTTGGTCGATATCGACACCGGCTGGGGCGGGGCCTTCAACATCGCCCGCACCGTGCGCGCCTTCGAGCGTGCCGGGGTGGCCGCGGTTCACATGGAAGATCAAGTAGCCCAGAAACGCTGTGGCCACAGGCCCAACAAGGCGGTGGTGTCGCTGGAGGAGATGTGCGATCGCATCAAGGCAGCGGTGGATGCCCGCGAGAATGACGAATTCGTCATCATGGCCCGCACCGACGCCCTGGCGGTGGAGGGGATCGGCAGCGCTCTTGAGCGCGCCGCGGCCTACGTGACGGCCGGCGCCGACATGATCTTCGCCGAGGCGGTGACCGAACTCGGGCAATATGACCTGTTCGCCCAGGCAGCCGGGGTGCCGGTGCTCGCCAACATGACCGAGTTCGGCAAGACCGATTTGTTTGACAAGGAGCAGCTTGCCGCCCACGGGGTGGCCATGGTGCTCTACCCCTTGAGCGCCAGCCGCGCCGCCCACCAGGCTGCGCTCAACGTCTACCAGCACATTCGTCGCGATGGCCATCAAAGAGCCGTGGTCGACACCATGCAGACCCGGGAGGCGCTGTACGACTTCCTTGGCTACCACCACTACGAGCAGACACTGGATCGTCTGTTCGATCGCAATGAGGGAGAGTAACCATGGTTCAGAAAGCATTGGGGGGGGCCGGCCTGCGCGGCCAGAGCGCCGGCGAGACCAGCATCTGCACGGTCGGCAAGAGCGGCACCGGGCTCACCTATCGGGGCTATGACATCAAGGATCTGGCCGAGGGAGCCGACTTCGAGGAGGTCGCCCACCTGCTGCTCAAGGGCCATCTGCCCAGCGCTCAGGAGCTCTCTGCCTATCGCACCCGGCTGCGCGGTCTGCGAACCCTGCCACCGGCACTGCTCGAGGTGCTCGAGCTCATTCCGGCCGACGCTCACCCCATGGATGTGCTGCGCACCGGCTGCTCCATGCTAGGGGATCTCGAGCCCGAAGATGGCTTCGAGCACGAGCATGAGGTGGCCGACCGACTGCTGGCCGCCTTCCCGGGGATCCTGCTCTACTGGTACAAATTCAGTCACGAGGGGGTACGCATCGCCCTCGACACCGACGAGGAGTGTATCGGCGGTCATTTTCTGGCCCTGCTGCACCAGCGAGCCCCGAGCGAGCTGGCACGCCGGGTGATGCACGTCTCCCTCATCCTCTACGCCGAGCATGAGTTTAACGCCTCGACCTTCGCCGCCCGGGTCTGTGCCTCGACCCTGTCGGACATGTTCTCCTGCGTCACCGCCGCCATTGGTACCCTGCGCGGCCCTCTGCACGGGGGCGCCAACGAGGCGGCCATGGCGCTTATCGAAACCTGGCAGGATGAGGCTCAGGCGCGCCGCGAGCTGCTCGCCAAGCTGGCGGCCAAGGAGAAGATCATGGGCTTTGGTCATGCGGTCTACCGTACCTCGGATCCGCGCAACGTCATCATCAAGGGGTGGTCCGAGAAGCTGGGTCAGGCGGCGGGGGATGATCGTCTCTACCGGGTCTCCTGTGAGGCGGAGAAGGTGATGTGGGAGGAAAAAGAGCTCTTTCCCAATGCCGATTTCTTCCACGCCAGCGCCTATCACTACCTGGGGATCCCGACCAAGCTCTTCACCCCCATCTTCGTCTGCTCCCGGGTCACCGGTTGGTGCGCCCACATCATGGAGCAGCGCGAAAACAACCGCATCATCCGTCCGAGCGCGGATTACGTGGGGCCGGCGCCGCGCCCCTTCGTCTCACTGTCACAACGATAAGGAAATCCGATGTCTGCCAACGTCGACGTCAACCACAGACCCGATCCGGATGAAGTACTGGTCCAGATCGCCGACTACGTCTGCAATCACCCCATCACCAGCCGCGAGGCCCTCGAGACTGCCCGCTACTGCCTGATGGATACCCTGGGCTGCGGCCTGTTGGCCCTGCGCTTCCCCGAGTGCACCAAGCACCTTGGGCCCATCGTCCCCGGGACCGTGGTGCCGCACGGGGCACGGGTGCCGGGGACCCAGCTCTGCCTCGATCCGGTCAAGGCTGCCTGGGACATCGGCGCTATCATCCGCTGGCTCGACTACAACGACACCTGGCTGGCCGCCGAGTGGGGTCACCCGTCCGACAACCTGGGCGGGATCCTCGCCACTGCCGACTGGCTGTCGCGCACCCGGGTGGCGCAAGGGGAGGCGCCGCTCACCATGGGCGAGGTGCTGGTCGCCATGGTCAAGGCCCACGAGATTCAGGGGGTGCTGGCGCTGGAGAACTCTTTCAACCGGGTCGGACTCGATCACGTGGTGCTGGTGAAAGTCGCCAGCACTGCCGTGGTGACCCGTCTGCTCGGGGGCAGTCGCGAGCAGGTGATCGACGCCGTCTCCCAAGCCTGGGTAGACGGTCAGAGCCTGCGCACCTATCGTCATGCTCCCAACGCGGGATCGCGCAAGAGCTGGGCGGCCGGCGATGCCACTTCACGCGCCGTGCGCCTGGCTCTCATCACCCTGAGCGGTGAGATGGGTTATCCGGGGGTGCTAAGCGCGCCCAGGTGGGGCTTCTATGACGTCCTGTTCAAGGGCAACCAGTTCGCCCTGAGCCAGCCCTACGGCAGCTATGTGATGGAGAATGTGCTGTTTAAAATCAGCTACCCGGCCGAGTTCCATGCCCAGACGGCGGTGGAATGTGCCCTCAAGCTGCACCCCCAGGTGAAGGAGAGACTCGACGAGATAGACCGCATCGAACTCACCACCCACGAGTCGGCCATTCGCATCATCAGCAAGGTGGGCGCCCTCAACAACCCGGCGGACAGGGATCACTGCCTGCAGTACATGGTGGCGGTGCCGCTCATCTTCGGTCGGCTGGTGGCCGAGGATTACGAGGATGCGGTGGCGGCCGATCCGCGTATCGATGCCCTGCGCGCCAAGATGGTGGTGCAAGAGGATGCGCGTTACAGCCGTGAGTACCTGGAAGCGGACAAGCGCTCGATTGCCAACGCCATCCAGATCTTCTTCAAAGACGGGACCCACAGCGCCAAGGTGGAGGTGGAGTACCCGGTCGGCCATCGCCGTCGCCGCGAGGAGGGCATACCGCTTCTGGTCGAGAAGTTCGCCGCCAATCTGGCGACCCGTTTCCCGGCCAAGCGCGCCGAGGCGATCCTGGCCCTGTGTCAGGACGAGGCGCGGCTCGCCGCCACCCCGGTGCACGCCTTCATGGATCTGCTGGTGATTTGACCCGCTATCGACCGGAGCCCCAGGGCTCCGGTTTCAATTTATCCCCCCGGTTTGACGCACGCCCTCCTTTGGCCTTAGCTAAACAACAGGCTGTCCAAGTGTGGTTGGTGTAGCAAAGCCTGGATCCTGCTCCCCTTATCACCTCCTTGTACATCCCGTGATCCCGACTGAAACGGTCTGTGCTGTACAGATCCAAGACTCGCATCATCCAAGGAGAGTGAGATGAAACGCATCGCGCTGTGGCTACAAGGTCTATTGGCCCTGCTTTTTCTGGCTGCCCCGCTTCAGGCTGCCCCGGTCAAGGTAATGACGGAAGATTACCCTCCCTTCAACATGGCAGGAGAGGGGGGCAAGGTCGTGGGCCTGTCGACCGAGGTGGTCGAAGAGCTGTTCAAACGGGCCGGGGTCGAATATACCCTGACACTGATGCCCTGGAAGCGGGCCTATGAAGATACCCTGAGCACCCCGGGGACGGCGCTCTTCTCGACCACCCGCACTCCTGAGCGCGAGGCCCTCTTCAAGTGGGTCGGCCCCCTGGTCACCAATAACTGGGTCTTCTTTGCCAAGGGTGATGCCACCATGACCATCAACTCCCTTGAGGAAGCCAAGGCCTATTCGGTCGGTGGGTACAACGGCGATGCGGCAGCCGAGTATCTTGCAGCCCAGGGATTTGGCAAGCTGCAACTGGCCGCCAACGATGCCGCCAATGCCAAGAAGCTCGAGGCAGGCAGGATCGACCTCTGGGCCACGGGTGAATACCTGGCACCCTATCTCGCCAAGAAAGAGGGAGCCGCAGCCCCCAAGGTCGTCTTCAAGTTCAAGGAAACCCAGATGAGCCTGGCCTTCAACAAGGAGACACCGGACGATCTGATCCAGAAACTCAACGATACCCTCAAGGGCATGGTGGACGATGGCACCATGGCCAAGATCAGTGCCAAATATCAGTAACGCGAGCAGCATCAGGAGGTCACCATGAGCTGGAACAGCCTAATGGTCAGGATTGCGCTACTGACGACGCTGTCGGTCAGCCTGCTGTTGGTGATCTTCGGCGGCTACGACTATTACACCACTCATAACGAGAGCTATGAGCGTCAGGCCCGCTTGGTCGAGCGGGCCGTCGGCCGTTTGCAACTCTCACTGCCGGGGCCGCTGTGGAATTACGAAACCGGCTTTGTCACTGCCGCACTCAAGTCAGAGCTGGGAGACTCGGCGCTTGATGCCCTGATCGTGAAAAACAAGGAGAAATGGGTGGCGGGTTTTGGCCGTGATGAGGCCGGGGAGATAGTTCCGCTGACCCAGGACCCCGATGATCTGGCCACCCTGGCCAAACACGAGATCCTCTATGATGACGGCGGCAATCAGACTCCGGTGGCTCAGTTGTATGTCAGGGAGAGCGATGCGGCCATCAAGGAGCATCTGCGCAAGCAACTCATGGCCAGCATTGTGAAGATCGTGATCCTCGATCTCTGCATCATTGGTCTGCTGGTGGTGCTCATACACGGCAATGTACTGCGTCCCCTGAATCGGATGAATCAGGCGGTCTTCGACATTGCCCAGGGGGAGGGGGATCTGACCCAGCGCCTCACCATCGCCCGGCGTGACGAGATGGGGGAGCTGGCAGGCAACATCAACCGTTTCATCGAGAAATTGCAACAGATGGTGGGGCGCATCAACCAGCTATCCGTCAGCGTCTTGCAAACGGCCGATCAATGCAGCGCCCTCTCCTCCGAGAATCGCCAGGGGATTGGCGAGCAGCAAGCCGAACTCGATCAGGTCGCAACAGCCATCACCCAGATGAGTCATGCGGTTGAAGAGGTCGCCGGCAATGCGGTCAAGACCTCGGAAGCGACTGATGAGGCCAACCGTCACGTGGAGGCGGGTTTTCGCCAGGCGGGTCATGCCAATGAGGTGATCCACCAACTGGTCGACGAGGTGGAGCGGGTGGCCGCGCTTATTGAATCCCTGTCCAGCGAGAGCAGCAGCATTGGCACCATCGTCGAGGTGATCAATGCCATTGCCGAGCAGACCAACTTGCTCGCCCTCAATGCGGCCATTGAAGCGGCAAGGGCCGGGGATCATGGACGGGGCTTTGCGGTGGTGGCCGACGAGGTACGCACCCTCTCGGGGCGCACCCGCAGTTCAACCGAAGAGATCAGTGCCAGCATTCGCCGTCTGCAGCAGGCCACCAGTAATGTGGTCAGCGGGATGACCCAGAGCCGCGACCGGGCGGCGTCGGCTGGTTCCGAGGCTCAGGCCGTCCAAGAGGCGATGGCGGGGATAAAGGAGCAGGTGGGGCTCATCCGCGAGATGAACATGTACATTGCCCAGGCCGCCGAAGAGCAGCACTCGGTCGCCGAGGAGGTCAGCGGCAGCGTTAACCGAATCGCCAGCCTCAACAGCGATACCGCTGCCCGGGTCAATTCGACCGCGGAGGCGAGCAGCGACCTTCGCCATCTCTCCGGTGAGCTCGACCACCTGCTTAAAGAGTTTAAGGTTTAGCGGCCCAAACGGGCCGTTAACACCTCCACCCGCGAGGCAAACAGCCCCTCGATCACGGCCTGCTCGCGGCTGGCTATGGTGGCCAGAAACTCATCGGCCCGCCCCATGTGATGACAAGCCTGATACCCTCGCTCCACAAAAGAGAAGAGCTCGCCTAGCCCAGCCAGGTGGGCAGGTCCCGAGACAAGACGCAGGGTCGTCCCCGCAAACGCCTTTCTTGCCAATCTATCCAGGGTCTCGCCCAACTCGATCACCAGTGTGAGCTGATGCTCCCGGCTGGCCTGCTCTCCCACATCCAAAAAGGCATCGAGATAGTGTTGCGGGGTGATATGGTCGATGGTCTCCCTGCGTCGCAACGCCATCACCATGTGATAGTCGAGCTCTTCAGAGAGGGCGTCGAGCTCGATAGCCTTGGCCAGGACCTCCAGCCCTGATTGCGGCAAGACCCGCTCCGCCATGGGCATGACGCGCAGCAGATCCGCATCCCGCCGGGCACTGTCACCGGGCCCATAGAGATCGGTCAGGAAAAAACGGGCAGCCGGGGCATACCGCTTGCTCTCGAGGAGATCCCCATAGGTACACTCGAGTCGTTGAGCCTGCCACTGACGCACTCTGTCCCTGTCTCTGGCATCTTCCGGATGAGCCTGCATCAGCGCCCGCAGTTCGGCAACCTGCTTGAGATCGCGTTCGATGCGCTCAAGAGGAGGTTGGGCTGAGGGGAGGGAACGAGTCATAGTGCATCCTTCAAGATTGCGCTGTCATAAAGAGGTCGGCCATTTTACTGCGCTGCCACCCATTTTTCCCCTTCCCCTCGTTATTTGCCCTGTCGATACCATTAGTTTGTTATGTAAATCCCACTTATGTCGCCCTATCTCTTCACATGTTGTTCTCATGTGCTTAGTATCAGTAGCATTCGCCACCATTTGAGTATGATCCATGTTTCTCTATGAACCTCGTAGCAGCGGCTCCCTCTCCACCATACAGATTTCACGTCAGCATCAGTTGGGGCTCGCCGGTGCTCGTCTGGCCGCTGAGGCGATTGCCGCCGACCTGGCGAGCAATTATCAGCTCGATATGGAGTGGAGCGAGACACATCTGCTCGAATTTAAAGGCAGCGGTGTCGAAGGCTCCCTGACGCTGGGTGAGAGCCAACTCGAACTGGAAGTCAATCTTGGACTGTTTCTGTTGCCATTACGCAGTACTCTGGAGCAGGAGATCCTCGACTATATGGCTCATCGTATTCCCTGTCCTGCCGGTTGATATTACCACCTGTCAGAACTGGCTATTGACACTGCATGGGCACTTATACAGGTGCACGACAAATCATCGTTGAGTGAAATGAGGCTTTGGCCTTCATTTTTTATTTCTATCTTCCGGCGCGTAAAGGAATTCATAAGGGCTGGATAAGAATTCAAACATTATATTTGACTGCCGAACCATAGATGCACCGTATTGGACGTAATGTTTGAAACAATTTAAGGGAACTGACATGTCGTTGTGTGAAATGATCACTTGTGTCGATACCGCATGGTTGCGGATGGACAGACCCAATAATCTGATGCAGATAGTGGGTGTACTCATGTTTGACGGGCAACTCGATGAAGGGCAGCTGCGCCACAACCTGCTGCACACCATAGCCCAGCAACCCAGATTCAGACAGCGCGCCGTGTTGGAAGGCGGTGTCTATTACTGGCGTGAAGACACCGACTTCGATCTGGATCTCCACCTCAAGCGGGTCATTCTGCCGGGGGATGCGGGCCAACATGAGCTCGAGAAACTGGTCGCAGACTTTGCCTCGACCCCCCTTAACCCCCAGCGTCCTCTCTGGGAAATTCACCTGACTGACACCTCACTCGGGGGTCAGGCACTGGTGATGCGCTTCCATCATGCCATCGGTGACGGCTTCTCGCTGATCAAGGCCATGCTGACCATGATGGATGAGACCCCAACGCCAACCCGGGAGCGTGGACTCGGGCCAGCAGATCCCCATCACGAGCAACAGAGTGACGAGGATCACCATGGCAGCCGCCTGCTTCGAATGGGTCTGAAAATGACCGGCAAGATCTGGTCGAAATACATAGAGCTGGCCACCAATCCTGCTCGCATCATCGACTATGCGAAGATCACCCGGGATGTGACCTCCGAGCTGGTGACCATCGCCACGCTACCCGACGACAGCCCAACCCGTTTCAAGGGGGAGACGGGCAGTACCAAACGCGTCGCCTGGTCAGAGCAGATCCCTCTGCCCGATGTCAAGGCCGTGGGGCGCGTACTGGGTTGCTCTGTCAACGATCTGCTTATCGCCGCCGCAACGGGAGCGTTTCGTGGCTATCTGGAGGAGAAAGGAGACGGGACCGGCGATCTCTCCGTTCGCTCTCTGGTGCCGGTCAATATGCGCGGACCCCATGACAAGGGTGAGCTGGGTAATCGCTTCGGGCTGGTGGCGCTGGATCTGCCGGTCGATCTCGATAACCCGTTGCAGCGTCTCTACAAGGTGCGCGAGCGGATGCAGGCCTTGAAATCCTCGTGCCAACCCGCGGTGGTCCTGAACCTGCTCGAGGCGATAGGCATGGCCCCCAGGACGGTTCAGCAGCAGGTGGTCGAGGTACTGTCGGCCAAGGCCTCCATGGTGATCACCAATGTCCCGGGACCGCAACAGACCCTCTATCTGGCGGGCGCCCGGCTGCGTCAACCCCTCTTCTGGGTGCCCCAGGCCGGCGATATCGGCATTGGCGTCTCCATCCTCTCCTATGACGGTAAGGTGCAGCTGGGGCTTATCACCGACAAGAAGCGGATCCCGGACCCGGAGAAGATCGTCAATCGCTTCGCCCATGAGTTCGAACAACTGCTGTTGCTGGTACTGCTGGAGCCGGCCGACCTCCTTGAGGATCCCGAGGCCATCGAACACTATCTCTGCGCTGCCCAGGCATAAAAAGAAGGGCAGGCCATTGGCCTGCCCTTGCTCTTTGGGGTGTCCCTTACTCTTCGGCCACCTCTTCCCGGGCCGCTTCCACATCGAGGCGCTCCATGGCATCGAGGGGGTCGCATTCGGCGGCTTCGGCGTAGAGTGCCTCGGCCTCTTTCAGACGACTCTTGCCATGGAGCATGGCAATGGCGTTGGCATACTCCATGCGGGCGATGGCCGAGTCGGGCATCCACTCGAGGGCCGCCTTGAAGTGGCGCTCCACTTCATCCTTCTTGGCGCCGTAGGTAAGGCCACCTATCATGGCGCCCAACTTGTCGAGGATCTCCGCATGCCAGGCACCGAAGGCGATATGTGCCTCGGCATGATCCGGCGCCAGCGCCAGTGCCTTCTCAAGGCTCGCCCGCACCTTGTCCCCGAGCCCCTGAGAGAGGGCCTTGGAAACCGAGACCACTTGGCTATAGCGCCCCAGCGCCAGGGCGTGGAAGTACCAGGCATTGGCGTTGTCAGGATCAATTTTCTGCAGACGCTCGGCCTGGGCGGCCGCCTGCTCGAAGGCCTCACGCTTGGCATACTTGTCATCGAGCAGGTAGGAGGCGTGGATCACCAGGGCCTTGTTGACCACGTTGATCCCCTCATCACCGGCCGCGAGACCCAATTCGACAGCACGACCAAAGTCACCTGCATGGTAGGCCGCCCAGGCCTGCTGTACCGTCTCGTTATCGGGCCAGGGCTCGGCATCGCCGCGGTGCAGACGCTCCCAATGCTGAGCCAGCTTGTCGCCGGAGTAGTCATAGGCCGGGAAGGGGAAGGGGATAAATTCAGCCATCTTGTTCTCCATGTTGGACATCATGTCTCTCCCTAAGAAGCGGGACGTTGCGAGGTGTAGTGCTCCGCCAGCAGTTGCAGGTGCTCGCGGGCATCGGTTCTGAGATAAGGGGCGACCAGTTGCATCACCTGGTAGACGCCGAGGGCGATATCGGCATCTCCCCTTGGATTAAGGGCGCGCTGATAGGAGATCCAGAAAGTCCCTACCAACACCAGATTACGCGACAGGGCCTCCATCTGGGCTGCCGTGGCATTGAGCAATCGAGCCTGCTCCAGATGCAGGCACAAGGCATGCGCCGTGCGCTGCTTGCGGGCCAGCAAGGCGCGAAAATGGCTCTCTACCTGCCGATGGTTGCTCATTAACGTGCTGATATCATAGTAAAAAAAACGATATCGCCAAATTGACTCAAACATCAGATGCAAAAAAAGCCAGACATCCTCCGGCTCACCGGTCGGCTGGCTCATGGCATCAAGCAGGGGTGCCATTTGTAGCTCAAACTCCCCAAGCAGTGCCAACACTATCTCTTCTTTGTTACGAAAATGGTAATAGAGGTTCCCCTGGCTTATCCCCATCTCGGCGGCAATCGCGGAGGTGGTGACAGTGGGCTCCCCCAGCAGGTTGAACTGGGCCAGGGCCGTCTCGAGAATGCGCTCCCGGGTGCGCCGTTTGGGTTTTCCCCTGACGCAGGTCTTAGCGTTGCTCGTCATTGTGTCGTTCTCTCAGGCGATGGAGCCAGTCACCCAGGGTGCGCTCGAGATCGGCGGCCGCACTGCTGGAGGGGGAGATGAGGGAGCGCTCCTCCTCAAGCAGACCAAGATCCAGCTCCAGACCATGGCGCGCGAGCTTGGGGGCAAGCTCGGAGGCCCGACGCAACAGCTCGGCACGGGTATGCTGGTAGGCATGTTCACAGAGACGGCGGCGATCCCGATAGCTGAAGACGTTGGTAAAAAACATTTCGCGATCGGCCGGTGAGGGCTCAAACAACAACACATCCGCATCGGGGTACTGGTGGCGATAGCGGTCCATCCCGACGTGCATGCGCGAGTGAATAATGGCACGAAAGGTCTGCGCCAGTACCACCGGCAATCCGCTCTCGACCAGGCTCTCTGAGCCGACCTGGTGGCAACCGGCCAACTCCGCATCGAAGGGGACCAGGGGGTTGATGCAGAACACCAGATCGGCTCCCTCCTGCAGCGCTACCGAGGCGTGCAGCGTCTTGATGAGTGCGCCATCTACGTAATAACGCCCCTCGATAAACGACGGAGGGAAGAGACCCGGCAAGGCAGCCGACGCCTGTACCGCCGCCGAGATGGGGATGTGATCCAGCCCCGGCGTTCCGAAGGCAACGGGACGGCCGGTATCGAGCTCGGTCGCGATGACAAACAGGGGACTGCGCAGGGCACGAAAATCGTTGCTTCTGCCGGGCTTGGCAAAGAAATCGGTCAGGATCCGGTCAACCCCCTGATTATCAAACAGGCCGGCCGGGATAGATTTGGCCAGGTGCTGCATCGATTCAAACAGGGTGTGCTTCCAGGGGGTCTTGACGTAATCCCACAGGGATTCGGCCAGCAGGGCGGGAAACATCGCCAGGCGCTGGGCAAACTCGCCAAAGGCGGGGCGAAGCAGGGTTGAGGGGTCAAACAGATCGCCACTGTCGTCATTGATAAGGATGCGAGCCAGTTTGTGGGGAGGGACCCCGTTGGCCAGAATGGAGGCGATCACGGCGCCCGAGCTCACTCCCACATAACCATCGAGACGCTCCAGACGCAGCCCGTGGATCGATTCGGCCAGGGCCACACTGGCACCAATTTCATAGATCCCGCCGAGGGGACCACCTCCTGCCAGCGCTATCGCAATCTTGCTCATCTCACGCCTCCCATCGCTGCTCAAATATCAACCGATGGTTCGTTCCAATAAAAACCGGCCCTGGCGAGGGGCGAGGGCCGGTCTGTGTTAACGAGAGAGAAGAGCATCAGGAGACGACTGCCTCATCCTTCCTGATCTCCTCCTTGGCGGGCTCAACGAGCTCCATCTCCACCACCAGATCCTTGGTCTCCTCTTTCACCGGAGCCTTCTTGGGCGGTGCCTTTTTCGGGGGAGCCTTGCGGGCAACCGGGGCCGGCTTGGCCTGGGGAGCGGCTTCTTCTTGCTCTTGTGCCTCGATCAACTGCTGTACGACCTCGGTCAGCTCGGCCATACGCTTGGAGAGCTTGTCGATATCCTTGCGAGTCGGGATCCCCAAGCTGGCAACGGCGCGGGCCACACGCTCCTCAAACACCTGCTCCAGGCGTCCCCAGGTACCGGAGGTCTTGTCAGCCATGGCGGCAATCTTCTGATCGGCTGCATGGCGGGTCTTGGCCTGCAGGGCTTCACCTTCCTGAACCAGAGCATCGAAGATCTTGCCACCCTCTTCGTGGGCCTTGGCATAGGCACCGAGGCCGGCCAGCCAGATCTGCTGAGTCGATTCCTTGATGGTGGAGGCGAGTTGGTTGTCGGTGACAGAGCCTGCCAACGCTTTGAGTTTCTTGGCCATGATCTTCTCCTTGAGTATCTATTTCAACAAACGTAACGGCGATCACAACATGATGATGGAATGTTGTATCTCGGCACCTTTTGCCTGCCTTTCAACACCAGTCTAGGGAGAAAAAATAGAGGGTTCTACCTAATAATGGAACCCATCAACATCATATATGTGGCATTGGTCATGTAATAAAACTGACAATTTAAAATTGATGTAAGTCATGTTATATCTAGCGCAAGTAATGTCTTACTCAGTACGCCATGGATGTTTTCGATATGGAATATTTTGTTACCGGTGGAAGCGGCTTTATCGGCCGTCGTTTGATTAAAAAATTGCTGGAGCGTGGCGAAAGCAGAGTCTATTTCCTGATGCGCGAACAGCATAGGGAGAAACTGGAAGAGCTCTATCATTTCTGGCAGGTTGACGAACATCGCGCCATTCCTGTGTTTGGGGATCTCACCGACCCTATGCTGGGCGTCTCTTCACAGCAGTTGGAAGCCATGCGGGGGCGGGTCGATCACTTCTTCCATCTGGCCGCTATTTACGATCTCAATGCCCCGGCCGATGTCCAGGTTCGCGTCAATGTGGAGGGTACCCGTCAGGCGTTGTTGCTGGCCGAGTCACTGCAGGGGTGCCGTTTTCATCACTGCAGCTCAATTGCCGCTGCGGGTTTGTTCGATGGACTGTTCCGGGAAGACATGTTCGATGAAGCAGAGCATCTGGACATGCCTTACTTCAAGACCAAGCACGACGCCGAGGGGCTGGTTCGCGATCACACTACCCTGGCCTGGCGCATCTACCGACCGGCCATCGTCGTCGGTGACTCTCGCACCGGCGAGATGGACAAGGTCGATGGCCCCTATTACTTCTTCAAGATGATCCAGAAACTGCGCCGTATGTTGCCCCCCTGGATGCCGGCTCTGGGCATAGAGGGCGGTCGCATCAACGTGGTACCTGTGGACTTCGTGGTCGACGCCATGGACTATCTGGCGCACCTGGAAGGGGAGGATGGCAAGTGCTTCCACCTGACCGATCCCAACCCCATGCGTGTCGGAGACATGCTGGCCACCTTCTCCAGGGCAGCCCATGCTCCGGAGCCGGCCATTCGCATCAACGCCAGCCTCTTTAACGTGATCCCGCGCCATCTGATGACCATGTTGATGGCCCTGACACCGGTGCGGCGTATTCGTGATGCGGCCATCGAGGATCTGGGGCTTCCCAAAGACATCTTCCGCCTCATCAGTTATCCAACCCGTTTCGACAGTCGTGAGACCCTGCGTGCCCTCAAGGGGAGTGGCATCGAGGTTCCCGCACTGCATAGCTATGCCTGGCGCCTGTGGGACTATTGGGAGCGGCATCTCGATCCGGATCTCTTTATCGACCGCACCCTGCGTGGGCGGGTAGAGGGCAAGGTGGTGCTGATCACCGGGGCTACGTCGGGGATTGGCAAGGCGACCGCCCGTCGCCTCCTCGAAGCGGGCGCCACCGTGGTGACCATAGCCCGCGATCCGGTCAAGATCGCCGAGACCCAGGCCGAGTTTGCCGAGGCGGGCTTTACCCTGCATGCCTATCAGGGGGATATCGCCAATCTGGAGGAGGCCTCAACCATCACGGCGCAGATCCTGGCCGACCACGGTCCGGTCGAGGTACTGATCAATAATGCGGGCCGCTCCATCCGTCGCGCCATCGAAGACTCTTTCGACCGCTTCCACGATCTCGAGCGGACCATGCAGCTCAACTACTTCGGTGCACTCAAGGTGATCATGGGGGTACTCCCCGATATGATTGAGCGCAAGCGCGGCCATATCATCAACATCTCCTCCATCGGGGTGTTGACCAATGCCCCCCGGTTCTCGGCCTATGTCTCCTCCAAGGCAGCCCTAGATGCCTGGGTGCGTACCGCCGCCTCCGAGTTTGCCGACAAGGGGGTCAACTTCTCCATCATCAACATGCCGCTGGTGAAGACCCCCATGGTGGCGCCCACCAAGGTCTATGACCAGGTCCCCATGCTGACGTCGGAAGAGGCTGCCGACATGGTGTGTGACACTATCATCAACAAGCATGTGCGACTGGCGACCCGGCTCGGGGTCTTCGGGCAACTGGTGCATGCGGTGGCCCCCCGGGTGGCACAGGTCATCATGAACACCAGTTTTCGCACCTTCTCGGATCCCAAGGATGGCGATCGCTCCAAGGCCAGTGCCGATCAGGCGGCCATCTCGACCCTGATCAAGGGGATCCACTTCTAACGAAAGGGAAGTGATGAGTGAGCAGAGGGCCTGAGATCAGGCCCTCTCTTTTTGTGGCTCGGAGTCGGCAAGTGATGCCTCGATAAGGGTCGTCAGCACGGGCAGATAGAGAAGGCTCAGATGGCCGACCCCGACCAGAGGCACATCCTCCAGACCCGCCATATGCTGACGGTCCTGGGGCATGACGAAGTTGTCATGGGTGGTGCGAACCGACACCCCCGTAACAGGAATAGGCATGGCGGCGAAGCGTTGCAACCAACCCGATCCGGGCTCCATCTCTCGGGCGTTGTCTCCAATCCCCAAGTTGGCGAGTTCACTCCCCTGATGGGGCGTCGCCAGGGTCACGAGGCGATCCACCTTGCCGGCGCCATGCAGCGCCAGATAGTCACGGCAGACCAGGCCCCCCATACTATGCCCAATGAGCGTCACCCGAGTGGCTCCCGTTGCAATGAGAACCGCGTCGATGCGTCGCGCCAGCTGGGGCACCATGTCGTCGATATGGCCAAAGGGAGGGGTCAGCGAGAGGGTCGCCACCACGTGCCCTCGTCTCTCGAGCCTGCGTACCAGAGGCAGCCAGATCCCCCGGTTGCAACCATAGCCGTGAACCAGCAGCAGTGGGCGTCGACACGGGGCCATCCGGTCGTGCCTCATCAAGACGGTTTCAAAGGGAATGAGCCAGTTAAAGGTGAGGATATAGGCGTAGAGCTCGAACCCTATCATCCATAGCCACCCCCTCACCCCAAGCGGCGGTGCCGGCGAGGCAAAGAAGCGGGAGAAGCCCCAGGTAGCCAGCACGACCATGACTCTCAACACCAGTTGAACCAGGAGCACAAAGAGCACGCTACCTGCCAGACCCAGACCAAAGAGCAGGTGCCCCAAGGCCCCAAACATTACCACTTCGACAAGCAGCAACAGCTGCATCTGCCGGTTCATCGTCACTGTGTTGCCTCCAGCAAGATAAGCGTCATGTCATCATCGGGCCCATTTGGATGGCGGGCATCAAACCAGGTGAGCAGTCGCTCGGCCGCCGACTCGAGCGGCAGTGGTGCCAACTCGGCCAGCACGGCGTCGAGTTCGCGCTCCACGCCGCCGCCATCGCGGGCCTCGATGAGGCCGTCTGTCATCAGCAGCAATCGCTCCCCGGGTTGCAGCTGAACCCGCCACTCCCGATACCCCCCCTGTGGCAGCAGGCCCGGCAGAGGGCCGATTTCACCTTCGGGAGCCGCCCCCGCCACCGTAATCCGCCAGGGGAGGGGATGGCCCGCACTGGCCCAGCAGCACGCTCCACCAGGCTCGAGCCTCACCATCACCCCCGTGATGAGTGCCGTCCCCAGGGTGGGATCGTCGCGCACGATGCGGGAGAGATGCTCCAGCAGCATCGCCGGGGCCTGAACCTCTTGGGAGAGGAGCAGGCCGCGCAGATAACCGGCATAGGCGTGGGCAAAAAACTTGGCCACCTCATCGTGTCCCATCACATCCCCAAGCCAGAGCAGGGAGCCACTACAGAGCAGCAGATCACCGCCTCCCCGGGAGGCGTTACGGGTTCGAAGGGCCCCATGCCACCCGATGGGAAGCGGCCCCAACTCAGGCCTCAGGGCTGCGGTATAGCGGCGATCCAGGGTATCTCCCCACTGCTGCTGCAACTGTCCGGCGCGCTTGAGTATCCTGTCTACGGTGCGCAGCAGGATCCGTTTATCCACCGGCTTGGTCAACAGATCGTCGATCCCGAGTGCACTGACCCTGCTCTGGGTCTCCTCATCCCCATGGCCGGTAAGAAAGATGAAGGGGATGACGCCGGTCGAGGCCTCTCGCATCAAACGGCGACGGAAGGTGATCCCGTCAGTGCCCTCCATCTCGATATCCGATAGCACCAGGTCGACCCGGCAACCCTCACCATCCGAGGGGTTGATGAGACCAAGCGCCACGTCGGGGGAGGAGACCGCTATCACCTGATAGTGCTCCTTCAGATAATTTTCGAGCAGTACCCGGGTCGCCCTGTCGTCGTCAATCACCAGCAGGGTCGGGCGCACCGAATCCAGCACACCTTGCCGTCTCAAGACCAGTCGATTGAGCCCGTCATGAACCTCGCTGGAGAGCTCGTCAAAGAGCGACGACAGAAGCAGCAGGCCATATCCCCCTTCGGCCACACCGGGATGATGTACGGGACCAAGGGGTGCAGGCGCCCCCCCATCATCAGCCAACTCCAGCACGAGGGCATTCCCTTGCTGACGCAACGTGAGGTGTAGTCGGGTCGCCGCCGGTCGGGTGTGGCGTACCACGTTGGTGGCCGCCTCACTGAGGCCCAGCAGCCAGCGATCCTGCTCGCGGCTCTCAAGCCCCAATTGTTCGAGACGCAGCATAAGTCCTCGGCGCAGGGCGCGAACGCCCTCCAGGGTGGCCGACTCGGAGAGTTGAAGCAGGTTCCTTTCCATCTTAGAGGGACATATTGAGCAGGGGGGTGCGACGCAGCCACCCCTCGAGACGACGCAGGGGAAGCCAGCGTCGCCAGGGAGCCAGGGCGGTGAGAAGCTGCTCTCGCAGTGTTGGCGTGTGGCGATCGTTGTAGACACATCCCAGCAACCTGGCCTCTCTGGCGCGCAGGCGACTCACTGCCGTTTCTACCTGGTGCGCCGGGGTGACACCGCACAGCACGACCATCAGGCAGGCCTCACAGAAGGCACAGATCTGCTCCGCCGGCAGGTTGCCGTGATTGACGGCATTGAGCGGGGAGGTATCGACCAGCACCACGTCATACTCCTTGAGCCAGCCACCCAGCAGCCCCTCGACGGCTTCACGGCGACGGAAGGGAAGCAAATTCTGGCTCGGAGCCGGCATCAGGGAGAGGCGCTCCTCTTGCAGCAGGGGGGAGGGGGGGGCATCCGGGGTCCAGGGTAGCGGCGCCTCGCTCAGACCATGGTGATGCAGATCGAAATCTACCAGCAGGGTACGCAATCCATCCACGGCGGCACGGCGGGCCAGTGCCCGGCACAGACTGGTGGTGCCTTCACCGCCACAGGCGGAGGTGATCGCCAGGGTACGTATCCCGCTGCTGAGGGTCGCGGCGTAGATGCGTTCAAGTTCCAGGTAGTGAACCGGTATGCCCATCACAGACTCCCTATCAACACGGCCACCGACAAGGTGGTGGCGATATCACGCATGCCATCCATGAAGATGGCCCACCCACTGCTCTTGGCATCGGGGATAAAGACCGTGTCCCCGGCACGCAGTAGCGGCAACCGGGAAAAGTCCGGCTCCCGCACAAACCCGTCGAGATCGAAACTGCGCGCCTGATCCCCCTCGGCACTGCTGGCCTGATTCACCACTATGATGTTCTTGATATAGGCAGTACTGGTAGGCCCCCCCGCCTCGGCCAACAGATCGAGCAATGTCATGGCGCTGGTGAAGCGGTAGCGGCCCGGCCTGGCGATGGCACCGAGTACGCGAACCGTCTCCTCCTTGGGCTCATCAATCCAGGGGCGATTCTTTTCGGGGATATAGATGGAGTCTCCCACCACCACCCGGGGGAGCAGCGTCTCGTCACCGGTTTCGAAATAGCGCGAGAGATCGAGGCGGGTCACCCGGGCCCGGGTTCCATCCCGATGGGCGATCCGCACGTTGCGCAGATCCGCATTGGCGGTAGGCCCGTCGGCTGCCGACAGAATGTCGAGAAACCCCATCTGATCGTTAAAGGCGTAGCGGCCGGGGGCCCCGACCTGACCAAACACATAGATAGAGCTCTGGGGCGATTGCCGTACCCACTGGGACTTGTTGTCGCTGGGGTCGGTGGGCAGTTCGGGGATCATGATGGTGTAGCCGGCCCGAACCTTTGGCAGGGCACCCAGATCGCCGCCCTGATGGAGGAAGTGGTCCAGATCAAACAGGGTCGGGTTGGCGCGGCTTCCCTGTTTTTCCAGGATCTGCACCTTGGCAATATCGGCCCGTTCGTTGGGGCCTCCCGCATGAGCCAACAGATCGAGCAGGCTCATCTCGTCTGACCATTCGTAGCGACCCGGCAGGCGCACGGCCCCGAGCACCATGACGGCGCGTCCGGGCGCGACCTTGAGCCAGGACTTCTCGTTGATGTCGGTCTTCTCGGGAATGAAGATGGCGTCGCCGGGCTGCACCTTGGGCAGGGACGCAGAGAGCCCCTCCGTGTAGCCTTGCAGGTCAAAGGCCTCGACCCGGCCGTTGCTGCGCAGCAGCCGGATCTGGCGACTCTCGGCATAACGGGTCGGCCCTCCTGCATTGGCCAGGATATCGAGAAAGGTATCGCCCTCTTTCCCCTCATAGGCCCCCGGTTTGAACACCTCTCCCATGATATAGACGGTGCGGGCCCCCCGTTTTATCTGCTCCTCGTCCTTGGGGACAAAGATGGTGGCTCCGGGGGCGAGCTCGGGTAGCAGGGCGCTGTTGCCCGAATCGAGATAGGCCTTGAGATCGAACAACCTGGGTTCGTTACCATTGATGATGCGTATACGCTCCACCCCGGCAAAGCGGGTTACCCCGCCCGCACGCATCAGGAGATCGACCACACTATTGCCACTCTTGAAGCTGAAGGCTCCGGGGTTGTTCACCTCACCAAAGACCTTGATCGCCTTGTCGGCATCCCCCGCATCCCCGCCAGCCGCCAAGGTTGCCGCATCAAAATCGATCTGGACGTTGCCGATTAAAGGGGAGGCGGGTACGAAGACCACATCCAGAGAATTCAAGGGTGGGAGCAAGGAGAGATCGCCACTATCGAGGTAACGCTTGTAATCGAAGCTCATCACCTCCTTGCCGCGGCGAACCTGCATGTTGTTGAGCTGGGCACCCGGTACCAGGCCACCGGCCGCATCGATAGCCAGTTGCACGTTGCCATCGGGGGGGAGATCGTAACTGCCTGGCTTGTGCACATAGCCCATGACGGTCACCAGCAGGCGCCGCTCGAGCAAACGGATCTTGAGATTGTCGAGGCTGCTGAAGGCCTTGCCCAGCTGGGTGCGGATTGCGCTCTCGGCCTGGGAGAGGGTCATCCCCGCCAAAGAAAGCCCCCCCACCTCGGGCAGGTTGATGCGACGCTCGCGATCGAGTGAGAAGGGTTGCGAGAAGGCCTCTTCACCGGGTAAGTCGATCTGCAGGCGATCGCCCGGCTCGAGGAGTGACTCGGCCTGACCCGGCAGGGCCAGAATGAGACAGACAATGCAGATCAGACGGCGCAGCAGGATCATCGGCGTTTCTCATCCTTGTTAGCTTGGGGGGGATCCGGCTCCCCATTCGTTAAGCTTGCGGCCACTCCAGCTACCGCAGCCAGTCTGCTCTTGCCACCACACAAGACGAGAGCGTTCCTGCTCAACCTCACTGGCCAATAGCCCCTGATGTCGCCAGGCATCGACCCAGAGTCGACTGTGCGCCTCGCGCAGCACACGCCGGCGTAGCGCCATCAGGCTTGCTTTGCCCGCTGGCAAACAGGCCTGATAACCGAGGGCGTCGAGTCGGTGCAGGGCATCATCGATAGCCATCTGGCGCTGCTCAAATGTCTGCCACGCATCACGCTCTGCCTCACCCCTGGGGTAGGCCGTTGGCCTTGACTCGGCCATGCCCCCCTCACCACCGGGGGGCCAACTGGCGCACCCTTGCAGCAACAGAGGCAAGAGCCAGAGAAGCCGCATCATGAGGCCACCCTGGTACTCTGCTGCAAATAGGCCTTCTGGCTCTCGAAACAGGGTATCACCTTGCTGATATGGAGCATCTCCAGCAGATCCCTGGGCTGCCCCGGGCCACAGATTAGGGTCAAACGATGCCCGTTCATTATCAAACGTTTATAGAGAAATACCAATGCCCCGATGCCGGAGGAGTCGATAAAATAGACCTCGCTCAAATCCGCGACCACATCCCCCTGATGGACAGAGAGCTCGTCGAGCACTCCCCTGAGCTCATTGACCGTGACCGCATCAACCTCTTTGTCCAGCACCAGCACCTGGGCCCCGTTGAGTTGATATCGCATGGTGTTCATCACCGTACCTCCCTGCCTTGGGGATCCCCCCTCGAGGGGAGCTCAGCAAGGAGCGTGCCGCCCTCAAAATCCCGTGGGTAATCGTGCTTTTCTTCCCAAAATGGCAAGCAGTGAGAGAGAGGGCGGTGCAGAATGCAATTGCATACCCTCAAACTGCACAAAAATGAGGAAAAAAGAACCATACGAGGCCGGAACGATTCTTGAATGAGCCCCAATGTCGCTCGATGACATGGAGTCCTCCTCATGAAAGTCCTAACCCTGTGCCTGACCCTGTTACTCTCCGTGCCCGCCATCGCCCTTGATGCCCCGGCCGGCAAGCCAATTCTGACCATAGAAGGCAAGATCACCCAAACCAATATGGGCAACAAGGCGCTGCTCGATGCATCCATGCTCGATGCCTTGCCCAGTGCCGACATCGTGACCCAGACCCCCTGGTATGACAAAGCACGCGCCTTCAATGGCCCCACCCTCAAATCCTTGCTGGCCATGGTGGGCGCGAAAGGAACCTCGCTTAAGATCACGGCCCTGAACGACTATTCGGTGGTGATACCGATAGAGGATGCAGACCTCTACGGGGTGATCCTGGCCCGCACCATCGATGGTAAGCCGCTCAAGATACGGGACAAGGGACCGCTTTTTATGATGTATCCCTATGATCAGGTTCCCAAGCTGCGCAGCAAGCTCTATTACGATCGCGCCATCTGGCAGATAGCCCGCATCGAGGTGGAGTAAACCATGTCTTCCCTGCAGCCCTTCCATCAGCGCACCCTGATAGGAAGCATTCTGGTCCTGATCCTGGCCATGGTAGGTATCACCCTGGTCCAGTATCACCAGCTTGGCGATCTGGAGCGCTACAGCTCCCAGGGGGAAGACAACGTGATGTGGAACTATTTCCAGCTCTATAACGAGGGGCTGCGCCTGCAATACGATATAGAGCGTAAGGGCGATGAGGAGGTGCTGCTGCGCTACGGTATCTTCGTCAGCCGCATCGACCTCATCTATCAATCCCGCGATCGTCATATCATGCAACACACAGAGGCCTACCAGGCGGCGATCCCGGCCCTGCGCCGCTTCGTTGAGGAGGCCGACCCCAATATGGAGGAGGAGACCGTCTCCCCTCAGACCCGCCGCTGGCTGGGAGAGCAGATTGCCAGGCTGCTCCCTCTGCTGCACGCCCTGACGTTGGAGATGAACAACCAGTCTTCTCTGTTTGATCAACAGCGCAAGGAGACGGTCAAGGAGCAGATCGTCATCACGGTCAGCATCGCCCTGTTCCAGTTTGGCCTGTTGACCTTCTTCGCCCTGATGGCATGGCGCCAGTTTCGCCAGGTACACAGACACCACTATGCCTTGCGCAAACTCAACGAGAAGCTGGTGCGCGCCAACCGGGAAGCCGAAGCCGGGAAACGGGCCAAGAGCACCTTTATCGCCAATATGAGCCATGAGATCCGCACTCCCATGAACGGGGTGATCGGCATGATCTCCCTGCTCGAGGATGAGCTGACCGAGCCCCGCCACGTGGGGTATATGCACACCGCCAGGGAGTCTGCTGAATACCTTCTGGCCCTGCTCAATGACATCCTCGATCTCTCCAAGCTCGAGGCAGGGAAAATCGCCCTGCACCCGGCACCCTCAAGTCTTGAACAGATGATCCAGGAGCTCGCAGAGTTGGTCAGGCCAAACTATGAGAGCAAGGGGCTCTCATTTTCGTGGCAGATCGCTCCCGACGTGCCTCACTGGATCCAGATTGATGAGCTCAGGGTTCGGCAAATCCTGCTGAACCTTATCTCCAATGCCATCAAGTTCACCGATGAGGGGGAGGTTCGGGTGTTGGTCGGGGCAGACCATCAATTGGGGGAGTGCTGGCAATATCGCATCACGGTGGCCGATACAGGGATAGGGATCACTCAACAGCAGATGTCGGCCCTGTTCCAGCGCTTCGTGCAGGCCGATCCCTCCATCACCCGCCACTATGGGGGGTCCGGGCTTGGCCTTGAGATCTCCCGCTCCCTGGCGCGTCTCATGGGGGGGGAGATCCGGGTCGAGAGCACCCCGGGGCAGGGGAGCCGCTTCACCCTCATCGTCTCGGTGCTGGAAGCCATGCCACAACCCATAACGGCACAACCTCGGCCGACTCAGCGCCGCGGGGCACGATCACAAGGCCGGGTACTGCTGGTGGACGACAATCTGACCAATCTGACGGTCTTCGGCGTCATGCTGGAGCAGGGGGGATATGAGGTCACCCGGGCCCAAAGCGGAGAGGCGGCCCTCGAATCGCTGGCTGGCGCTCCATTCGACATCGTCTTGATGGATATACAGATGCCCGGTATCGATGGCATCGAGGCCAGCCGCCGTATCAGAGCCTCGGGAGAGGCCTGGGCCAACCTGCCCATTGTGGCATTGACTGCCGATGCCATGCCCGATGCCGAGCAGCGTTATCTCTCGCTGGGCATGAATGCCTATCTGACCAAACCCCTGCGCCGGGATGCCTTGCTGCGTACCCTCTCCAGGCTGCTGTCCCATCGGCCCTTGGTCGCCGTTCATGGCCAGGTGATGGTGGTCGACGACAATCAGGTCAATCTGAGCGTGGCCAGCGCCATGCTGCATAAACTCGGCTGGGGCGTCTGTGAAGCCCACTCTGGCGAGGAGGCGTATCGGCTCTGTCGTGAACGCCACTTCGATCTGGTGCTGATGGATATCCACATGGCCGAGCTCGATGGACTCGAGACCAGCCGTCGCCTCAATACCCTGCCCGAATCGCAGAGGCCCGGCCAGATCCTGGCCCTGACCGCAGATTGCAGCCCCGATCTCCCCAAAGCCTGCCTATCGGCCGGCATGATAGGGATCCTCCCCAAGCCGGTGACTCGCCAGGCGCTCGAGCAGGCCCTCGAAAAGATCCACCCATAGTCTGCGCTCACCCGATAACACCTTCCCGTGATGCTCCTGTCACCATCCAGTCGGCGTGCCGTGCGCTGACGACCAGCCATAAAGGGGTCGACACTTCAGCGGCATAGTTATCAATGTGGCCCGATGAGGGAAGCAGGAGGCCGCACTCACACGATGCCCCTGCAGGAGAGGCCGTTTCGGGGAGTGCTAAAGCAATGAAAGCAATGAGAGCCGAAGGGGCGAAGCATGCCGCCCCCGACATTAGCGCCCCTTAAGCCCAACCATCACCATCAGGGTGAGCCAGACGATGGTCAGATCCTGTACCAGCCAGCGCCAGGGGTGGTGCAGCTGGACGATATAGGCGAGATCGAAGGCGAGCTTGCTGCGCACGCTGGCGAGATCCTCGTCATACCCCTGATTGACCTGGGCCAGGCCGGTGATCCCGGGTAATACATCGAAGGTGCGCTCGATAAAGAAGGGGATGGCCCCCTCCAGGCGATTGGCGATGCCGGGGCGCTCGGGGCGGGGTCCTATCAGCGACATCTCCCCGCGCAAGACATTGATCAGCTGCGGCAGCTCATCGAGGCGGCTGCGGCGCAGGAAACGGCCCACACGGGTAATACGGGGGTCTTCCTTTTGGCACCACACAGGGCCACTCTGCTGCTCGGCATCGCTTCGCATGGTGCGAAATTTCAGCATATAGAAGAGGGTACTGCGATCGGGAAGGGCGGCACCAATACGCATCTGGCGAAAGATGACCGGCCCCGGGGAGTCGAGCCGCACGGCCAGGGCGATCAGGGGCCAAAGCGGAGCCGAGATCGCCAGGGCGGTGGCCGCACCGGCCACGTCCATTCCCCGCTTGATGCGGCGGGTCAACAAAGAGAGGCTTGTCTTCATGATGGTGACTCCGTCTTCTTCCACTTAAGGGGGCGATGCAGCAGATAGCGAACCGCACCGAGCCCGTTGTACCAGTGACCCAATACCAGATAGTGCAGGCTTGCCCATTTCCCCGGCAGGGGCACCCGTGTCCAATGCAGCAGGGCCACAGTGCCGTAACCGAGGGTCTGTAGCAGTGCCAGCACCAGATAGAGGGGGTGATCCTGCGCCAGCACCAGACTCGCCCCCCAGATCAAGAGCAGACACCAGGGCATCAACACCCTGAGCCCCTTGCCGCTGGCGAAGTTGAGTGCGGTCCAGCCATGGCGGGGGTGAAGCAGGGGGAGCAAGCGCAGCAATTGCTGCACGTTGCCGGCCCCGATCCGCTGACGGCGGCTGGCCTCAAGCTCGGGGTTTGAGATCTCCAGCTCCAGGGCTGGCACCCGTCGCTCATAACGGGCGTGATACCCCTTGAGGAGCGCCAGGCAGGGGAGCATAAAATCGTCGTTGATGGTATCGGCAGGGAGGAGCGTAACGGCCGCGCGACGCAGCATATAGCAGGCCCCATGGGCCCCCAGCATCTCCCCGCGGCTCGCTTCGGCATGCTTGATGTTGCTCTGATAGCGCCAGTACTGCTCCTCGCCGACCGAGCCTACCTGCCAGAAGCGGTAACCCCCACCCACCACGCCGACATGGCGATCCCGGAAATGCGCCACCATCAGCAGCAGCGCATCGGCCGGCAACAGGGCCGAGAGGTCGGTCAGGCAGATGAGCTCGCTGTCACACCGGGTCAACGCCTCGTTAAGCACGGCGACCTTGCCCCGATTGTGTTCATGCACCCACAGGGTGACCGCTAATTCGGCAAACTCGGGGCGCGCCAACAGGGTTCGGGTGATAGCAACACTCTCATCGCTACAGCCATCGAAATGGAGCATCACCTTGAGCCGGCCGGGGGGATAGTCGAGGCAGATGAGGTTGTAGAGCTTGGCTTCCATCAAAGGAGCCTCGTTATAGACCGGCATGACCAGCGTCACCGTCGGCAAGGCCTCATCCCCTCCACGGTTGCGATAGCCCCGAGCACGCGGCTCGGGCAGGGGCAGCGGCGCGCGTCCCTCCCAGCGCAGCAGCAGGGGATAACCCAGATGGTGATAGACAACCAGCAAGGCGGCTATCCACAGGCTCCACGTCAGCAGTGTGTTCATCGTCTCTTCTCCTCGTCTGGAAAATAGGAGTGGCCATAGGCAGTTACCATGGCCTGCTCGCAGCCGTGACGCTTTACGAAGTGGCGGGGACAGCCCCCCTTCGGATGTCGCAAGGCGTCAAGCAGGGAGTGGGCCAGCGCCGCGTCACTGCGCTCCTTGAGCAACGTGCCGGTCTCGGGGCACACCGCCTCGCCACAGCCTCCCACCGCGAAGGCGATCACCGGGGTATTGCAGGATTGGGCCTCGAGAAGGGTCAGCGGGAGTCCTTCTGACTTAGAGGGGAGCACCATCAGATCGAGCGCCTGATAGAAGTGGGGCATCTGCTCCACCTGACCGAGAAAATGGACCCGATGGGACAATCCCAGCTGCGAGGCTTGATCGCGCAATGCATTTTGCAACGATCCATCCCCGGCCAGCGCAAGATGCACCTCATCGGGCAGCCGGGTCAGGGCGCGCAATAGCAGGGCGTGATCCTTGACGGGCTCCAGCCGTGCGGCGCAGCCGAGCAATGGGCCGTGCGGGGGCAGGGCCAGGCGCTGGCGCGCCTCTTGCCGATCTCCCGGAGTGAAATGGGTCGTATCGATACCATTGCGGATCACGGTTGGGCGAGCCCAGGGGAACCAGCGGAGCAAGCCGTCGGCCACTTCACTCGCATCGGCCACCAGCGCGGGTCTGAGCAGCCGCAAGGCACTGCCGGCCAGGGAGCGGGCCTGCGGGCTCTCGAGATACCAGGCATCGTGTTCGGTGTGCACCAGACGGCAGCCCGCCAGCCTGGCGGCGACGCCTCCGTAGAGCAGAGGGCCAAGGTGATGGGTGTGAACCACGGCAATACGGGCCCGGCGCAGCAATCGCGCCAGTTGCCAGCAGAGGGTGAGGCTCACCCCCTGTCCCTTGTCGATAAAGTGAAGGGGACCGGCTCCATGTCGCAGGCGACCCCAGTGATCGCAGCTACTGCGCTCGCTTCCCTCAAGGGCAATAACATGAGTGGGCCAGGGGCTGGCCTGCTGCAGGTTGAGCACCATGGTCTCGAGCCCCCCGGGGGCCAGGTGTTGCACTATCTGGGCGACAGCCCCTCTCTGATGACCCATCTCGCCGCCTCCTCTGATCCCTGTGTCATCGGGTACAGCGAAACTCATGCCAGCTTGTTAGGCCTCAATCTTGCTTGGCCTTGACCGGGAGAACGGGAAGAGGAAGAGAACCGATGGATCAGAGCTGGAGCCAGCGCCTCTATCTGCTGCTTTGCGCCGCCTGGCGCCAACGCTGGCGGATCATCATTCCCGTGCTCATCTTCCCCTGGGTGGGGCTTGCCGTTGGCCTCTTCTCACCCAAGGTCTACGAGAGTCGAACCACCTTTCTGCTGCCCCAGGAACTCTCCCAGATGCCAAGCCTGCGCGATCTGATGCTCAGTGACTCGAGTCTCAAGGATCGCTTTCAGGTACTAGAGGCCCTGCTTCGCAGCCGCTTCGTGATGGACGGGGTGGCGAAAGAGAGCGGTCTCATCAGTGACGAGACCCCCCCCAAGGCCCGGGATGCCATCGTCGAGGGGCTCTCGGCCTCGGTCTCGCTCTCCCTCATCGGCAACGAGGTGCTCGAACTTACCATCAAGTCAGACTCGCCCAAGCAGAGCGCCGAGCTGCTCGAGGCCATCTCTCGCCGCTTTCTCTACAACATCATCAGCCGCGACAAGCAGTCGGCGGAGACCTCAGAGCGTTTCTTGCAAAGCCAGCTGAGCGAGCGCAGCCAATCCCTGCAAGAGGCAGAGCAGGCGCTGGCTCGCTACCGTGCCGAGCACTCCGCCTCCTTGCCCGAGCAACAATCCCTCAATGCGGCGCGCCGTTACGATCTGCAAAGCCGCCGCAGTGAGAAGAGCACCGCCCTGGAAGTGGCTCGCGAGGCCCTGGCCCAGACGGCGAACAGCCGCAGCGATGCGATGCGGCTGCTCGATGAGAACATCGCCAGACTCGAGAGTGAACTGATGCTGCTTCGCAGCCGTTATACGGACCAGCACAGTGAGGTGCAGGCCTTGAACTACCGACTCGGGCGCCTCAAAGAGGAGCGCCAGAGAGCCCCCGATCCGGCCACCCTGCAAGAGAGCGATGGCTGGCGCCTGGCCAAGGCCCGAGTCGATGCCCTGGCCCAGGAGTTGGCCGGGTTCGATCAGCAGATCGCCGCCATGGATAGCGCCATCGCCCAGGAGGGGGAGGTGGCACAAACCGTCGCCAGGATGGAGCGCGAGGTCACGGTACGCCGCGAGCTCTATCAGGATCTCTCCATTCGCCTTGAGAAGAGCCGTCTCTCCGGAGCCCTGGGCGGGTTTGAACAGGGGGACAGGGTCAAGGTGATCGACAAACCCTATGCGGGGGGAACCCCGGTCAACAAACCCCTCTGGCTCTTCCTGCTGGCGGGAATCGTCGGCGGCATCGGCATCGGTCTCTCCTTGGCCATCGCCTGCGAACTTCTCGACACCAGTTTGCGCCGCACCGACCAACTGGCACGTCTGACCGGCGTCCCCGTGCTCGGCCGAATTCCCGCCATTACGCCTGAGCGCTGGCTACAGGAGTAGCCCGGACAGGGGGAAAAGGTGAGGGGACTTTCGCCCCCTCCTGAGTACACCCTTCAGCCAATCGCCATGGCTGCCGTCGGTGTGACACGCACCCGCCAGCGCCAGGCCATCAGCAGTGGCAGCCCCAACAACAGCTGAGCCGGCAGGGGAAGATCCTCGATAGGGGCCGCCAACGCCCCTTCCGGAATCACCCCCCCCTGGATCTCGGCCGAGAGCTTGCGCTCCAGTGCCGTACCAAAGTCGGCGAAGGTGGTGGCATTCATCACGAACGCATCCTGCCCCCCGGCGATATTGTCCAGGTACCACTGCTGCAGCTCGCCCGGGGCATAGTCCTGCCCGATGGCGATACCGTTGATGGTGTCGATCCCCGAGGCCAGCAGCTGATCCCGTACCGTGGCGGTATCCAGCCCCGCATTGGCCATGCCATCCCCCGACACGTCCATCACCTGGCGAGCCGAGGTGAAGTCATTGGTGTCGAACTGGAGGCCGCCAAAGGCCATCGCCGAGCCTGGTGCCGTCATCCCCGAATAGGGGCGTACCAGGGCATCCAGGGTGGCGGCAAACTCGTTGATCGAGGTCATGTCATAGAGGTGGAACCAGTCGGTCATCACCGACTGCTGGGTTGCACCGCTCCACATGATCAACTGAACGGCGATCGAGCCGCTCTTTCCGTCGCTGGTGTCCAGGATGGAGTTTTGTACATCGCTGCTGTAAAAGGCATCCACATACCCCTGCAACTGCAAGTTAAACTCGCTGGCCGAGACGCTGCCCGAGACATCCATCAAGAGCTGTAGCTCTGTATCCACATAGGTCAGGGCCTGTGCATGCAAGGGCGACAACAAGACCCCGCACAACAGACCGATCCGTTTATAGCGCATATCACCTCCTCCCTGGCCATGATTGGCGTGGGTGACAATGGATAAATCGTGCCAACGGCGCGTTTCTTGCTACCGCCTCTTCAATGACCACAAAGGAGGCCCTATGGCGGCGAGTCGTACGGTTCACAGCTGGCGCTGGGCCCCCTGGTGGCTGCTCCTTTGCCTCATCGCCCAGTGGCTCAGCGCCTGGGTGAACTACCACAACGTCAGCCTGTTGATTGTGCTCTTGCTGCTCATGTGGTTCGCGATTGCGTTGCAAAGTGCACCCGGTCTTTGCGTTTCGCCGATGGTGATCACGCTTGTCACCCCCTTGCTG
Source organism: Aeromonas sp. R6-2 (assembly GCF_040908155.1). Taxonomy (NCBI): domain Bacteria; kingdom Pseudomonadati; phylum Pseudomonadota; class Gammaproteobacteria; order Aeromonadales; family Aeromonadaceae; genus Aeromonas; species Aeromonas sp. R6-2. The sequence continues at coordinate 138,630 of NZ_JBFODE010000006.1, forward strand.
CTTGTCCCGAGTGCATCCCTGCGCGCCATCGCCACCCTGCTGCTACTGGCAAGCCTGACCCCCAAGGCTGACAAGCGGGAGCGAGCCATGCTCTCCATTGTCCTGGCCTTTACTCTGGCGGTACTGTGGGGGCATCAACTATTCGGGCTGTTCTCGGGCTGGCTGCTCAATCTGGATGCCAGAGGGGTGGGGCTGTGGCTGGAGCTGCTGGGGGCGTCTCCCGATATAGAGGGCAACCGGGTGGCCCGCGTCGGTGGCCATAGCCTGGTGGTGCTCAAGGGGTGCTCCTCGTTCGCCCAGCTCTATCTCGTCGTCATCGCCTGGCTGGTCGCGGCCCTCTGGTATGGCCATCGAACGCGAGGAGCCGAGCTGGTTCGGTTGCTGCTTTGCCTGCTCATCGCCATCGGCGCCAACCAGCTTCGTCTGCTGCTGATGAGCCTGGATCTGCAGTGGTATCGTCTGCTCCACACCGGAAGTGTGGCCCAGCTCTACCAATGGCTGGTGATGATGGGAGTCCTGCTGCTGCTGTTTCTCCCCCCCAGGCAAGGCACTCCCCCATGATCCCCCTGCGCCAACTTGCGGGCTATCTGCTGCTGGGAGTGCTTCTGGTGGGGCAGGGGGCAAGCCTCTGGTGGCGTCAGCAGCGCCCGGCCCCGGAGCCGGCTCACCGCCTTGTCATGGCCGAGCTGGCGACCCTCGGCTGGATCCCTTATCGGGCCGAGCCGCTGCTGGGTGGCAGTTACGCCCGCTGGATCTTCCGTCACCCCCGCTGTGACCAGCTGCTGAGCGTGCTGCCCATCGAGCCGGATCGGGAGGCGATGGGGCTCTCGCTGGGGCAACCCGGGGAGTGGCAGGGGGTGCGCTTCGCGGGTCGCAACGTCGAAGCGCTCCCTCTTCTCACCTATCGACTCATTCAGGGGTGGCGCGGATGGTGGGGGCTGGCCCGCGAGCCGCTCTATCGCGTCAGCCTGGCTCACCACTGCCTGAGACTGCTCAGTGACGCGATACCACCTGCAGGGCATTGACCGGCAGTGACGGATCGTAGCGCAGCTCCAGCGTCACGGCGCGTGGCGCCAGCAGCCTGGCCAGCTGGCTCAGTCGGTTGCTGGCGAGCCTTGCATCGGCCAGGGGATCCCCCTGATCGGCCGGCCCGGCACTCAGGGTCAAACTGACCGGATCCCGCTCGGCGATGTAGCGGTGCAGGGTCTGCTCCTGCTCCGGATTGAGGGCCAGATCGCTCTGGCGATATTCCAGGGTCAACGGTGTGGCGCTCTGCTGCTGACCGCGCAGCTGCTGGATCATCTGCAGCGTGGCGGCCGGGTCGGACTGGGGCTTGGCGCTGCAACCGGCCAACAGGCAAACGGCCAGCACGAACAGAGGGCGTGTCATAGGATTCTCCGGCGCGGTATCTTTCCCGATTCAATCACCGAACCGGCGCTCAATGCAACCTTGCCGCCAGCCTGGTAATAGCATTGCGAGCGCGCGCCCAGTGCTGCTCGGGCAGCGCCTCGGCCTCGGCCCAGCGGCTCGGTGTTTGCTGCCAGAGCCGGGTAAGCAGGGCTGCCGCCTCGGGATTGTCCCGGGCCTTCTCGGCCAGCCAACGCAGCCAGCGGCCATCTTCGATGCCCTGTTGCAGCCTCAACAGATCGAGACCTATCTCACGACGCTGGCATGACTCGGCCCCCAACAGCAAGAAGTCCTGCTCCCGTCCATCGGTGGGGTCGAAGGGGCGGGCGGTGGGCATGCGCCCGTGCCACTGGATCAGGCCGTCGGCCCCGCTGCGCCAGAGGTAGAAACCGGCCGCCGCGCGGGGCGTCCCCAGATTGTAGAGCCACACGGACTTGCCCATTCCCTTGAGCCGCTCCACCTGCTCGCGATCGGCGCCAAATCCGGCGTTGATCAGCGCCAGCTCGATCTGGGCCAGCAGGGGAGCCTGGCTCGGGTGGTTCAAATGTGCCGCCAGACGCACCCCTGGGATGGCCCGATGGAGCGTATTGGCCTCGGCCTGCAGGGCCGGCAGGGTCTCAAGACGCGGCTCATCGGCCAGGCTCCAGTAGAGGGGCGGTAATCCCAGCGCACGCCAGCGCCGCTCGCTCTTTGCCACCGCCTCGGTCGCCACACTGTGTCCCTCCAGCCACCAGCGTTTAAGGGGGGTGTAGGCGAGCAGGGGCCAACTCATGCCATGGCCGGCCAGGGCCTGGCCGACCCGGGTCAGCCCCATCACATCCTGCGGCAGAGGCGGGGAGAGCGGCGCCACCCCGAGGGCCTCGAGCCGCGCCAGATCACACTCCAGCGCCGCCCCCTGATCACCACCAAACCAGGCCAGCGTCGGTGATAGCTCAAGATAGATCCCCGCCGGATGCGCCGGTGGCGGCAGGGCCAGTGGCAATACCCTCACTCGCAGGGGTTGCACCACCAACTCTCCGTGGCTGAGCAGTTGCACCGCCCCCTCATAGAGGCCTGCCGGGGTTCCCTCTGGCACTCTGACAGCCAGGTGCAGCTGCCTGGGCAGGCCTGCGGGCAAGGTGACGCCATCCACCCCCTCCTGCAGTTGGCTCTCCTCGAGACGCAGCAGACTGGAGGCCGCCGCCTCCCGTTGCCAACGCCAGATGCCGAGGTAGGGGGTCAGCGTGAGGGTATGCCCCCGATAGCCGGGGGGGGTCACCAGCAGGGTCGGAGCCTCATCGCCGACACCGGATGTCATGGCGTAACTCAGTAACAGGCGTGAGCCGGCTGCCGCGACAATCTCGGGCTCACCGGCCTCTCCCTGCGGCGACAGGGCAAGGGGGCGGTCACTTTTGGGCGTGGGCCTCTGCAGTTGCCAGCGCTCGAGGAAAAGCTGGCGCCGTTTATCCTCTACCTTCTCCTCGTCGGCCGGGCCACTGAGGGGACGCAGCAACAGGCCGGCGAGAAAGCGGGCCTCGGGGCTGTGGCCAATCGGGCGGATCACCAGGGGGCCACCCGGATGCACCAGGGTGAGGCTCACCGCGCCTCCCTGGCGTGCCCCCAACTGACGCCAGGGGTCCGGCGGCCAGTGCTCCTGTCGCCCTGCCAGATAGCGCTCTTGCAGCCAACGCTCGGCATCGAGGCGCTGCTCCCAGAGGCGCTCCCCATTGACTTCGATGGCCCGCTCAAGAGGATGGGGAAAGAGCTCCCACTCCCCGGGCTCTTCCAGCCAGAGGGTGAGGCGATAAGTCCCCGAAGCGGCCATCAGGGTGATCCGCTCCACCCCGCGCAAACCGTCGCGGATCAGGGCATCCCCGGCGGGGCGCTGCACCGGGGCGAGCCGCCCCTCGATGCGAGGGTCGCCGGGCACCAGCGGGGCAAACCCCGCCATCAGGGGGCTGTCTGCCGCCCCCAGATCCAGGGCCTGTGTGGTGGTGGCGAGGCGCAGGCCCGGCTCGAGGCGCCACCGATGCAGCGTCAGGGGGGGGTCACCGTCGGCCATAAAGAGGGTGATTCGCTTGAGCTGGTCGAGCGCCAGCCCCCTCGGCTCCTGGGTGCGCCACTCGCTTAAGGGGAAGCGCAGCAAGAAGGGGCCCGCAGGCAACCGCCGCTCCAGATTGACCCGGGTGCGATAGTTGACCGAGTGGGCATCATCGACCTGCAGGATCAGGGTGACCAGATCCTTGGCTCGGCTCTCTCCCTCGATGACCAGCTCATGCTGCCCGTCGAAAGGGGCATCCAGGGTCTGCGGATCCAGGCGCTGGGGGGTAGCCGTCCCGCTTAAGGGGAGCAGCAGGCTCAGGCCAAGGAGTGCAGCCAGCACTTGAGCGTCTCCCCTCGCTGAGTCCACCCCTCATCGCTCACCTGCTGGCGACGCAGGGAGCGACCGCCATGAGCGGTCAGCACCGACCAGGTGTCCGCCTCGAGCCAGGGGCCCTGGGGCGCATCCAGAGCGGCCCGGGTGATCGCCTTGGCCAGTCCTTGTGGCGTGCGCTCGGCAACTACCACTTGCTCACGATAACCGTCGAGCGCGGGGAAATCGGTGCTCACCACCGGCTTGCCTGCAGCCAGATATTCCCGCAGCTTCAAGGGGTTACAGGTGCGGATCTGGGGGGTGTCGCGAAACGGCAGCAGACTCACCTGCCAGTGATGCAGATAGGCCGGCAGCTGGGCATGGGGGCGCGGCCCGAGCAGGTGAATATTTGCAATCCCCCTCAGTGCACCGAGATCGCAGTGATGGGGACCTATCAGCACCAGATCCCAGTGGGGCAGGGCCCGGGCCGTTTCGGCCAGCAGTGGCAGATCGATCCAGCTCGAGAGACTGCCATAGAAGCCGGCGATGGGGCGCCCGCGGGGCAAGTCGGCGGGCCTCTGCCCCCCGGCCGAGAAGCGATCCAGGTCCACCCCGTGGGGAAGCAACCGGGTCTTGTGGGCCGGGAAGCACTCGGCCAGGGCCGGGCTGGCGGCGATGATGAGGCTGGCGCGAGCCACCAGCGCCTGCTCGCACTCCCTGGCCATGGCGTGATCCACCCCCTCCAGGGCGCCAAAATCATCGCCACAGTAGTAGATGATGGCCTGCTCCCCGAGATGTCCGGCCAAGGCTATTGCGCTGGGCAGGGAGAGCCAGAGCAGGGGCCGCTCCAGCCAGGGGGCTCGCCTTCGGATCTGACGGGCAAGCCAGGGGCCATTGACCCGCCGCACCCACTCCTGCCCGTGCCAGGGAAGCGCCAGGGGAGAGAGCACCTCCATCCCTGGCGGGGTGGCCGCCGGGGAGGCGTCCGTGGTGGCGGCGCAAAACTTGCGTCCGATCCGGCCAAGATCGCGCCAGCCGGGGGTGCGCAGGCCGATGGAGTTGACCCAGAGCACTCGATAGTCGGGCAAGAGACGACGGATCAGATGCTGGGTGCTGGAGGGGTGAGCCCCCCAATCCTCACCGAGGACCACCAGTTGACGACTCATGCCAGGCTCTCCCTGGTATCGGCGGCCTCTGCCGGCGCGCGCTCACAAAGAGAGCGGATCACCCGGGCCGGATTGCCGGCCGCCACGACATCCGCGGGGAGATCCCGGGTCACCACGCTACCTGCCGCCACCACGGTACCGCGCCCTATGCGCACCCCGGCCATCACCATGACGCCGGTGGCCAGCCAGACGTGATCCTCGAGGATAATGTCTCCCACCTGGCTCTCCTGGTCGGGCTCACCTCTTGCCCTGGCTTCGGCATCGAGAGGATGACCGGGATAGCCGGCGAGGAAGGCCCGCCCGGCGATGCGCACATGATCCCCCAGCACCACCCGACGCCCGACGGCGATGGTGGTCTGCCAGCCGATCCCCACGTTATTGCCTATCTCCAGAGTGGGGGAATGGAGCCCGCAGGTACGGCCACTGAAGGTGGTGGCCGCGCTGAGGCGACAGTCGCTCCCGACCCGGATGGTGAGGGGCCCGGTCACCAGCGGCATGCCGCCATAGAGATAGAGGCGTGGCGCACTCGTCTCAAGCCTCGATTGAAACAAAGGTGTCCAGTAGAGGGTACGCAGCAGATGAGTACCGAGCCCGTTGATGAGCAGATGCAGCCGTCGCAGCCCGGCGTGCAGGTACGGGATCACCGGCATCTGGACCGTCCGGCTCCCCTTGGCCAGCCGCCACAGGGCGCGTGCCGGTGGCGTCTCCCCCCGCTTGGCCCACTGCTTTAACCGTGCAAGATATTGCATAGAGGCTCCTTCGAATGATCGGATGCAAACACGCCTTAGCTGGCGTTAGCAGGGTTCGGGCCAACCCCGGTAAGTGGCGTAACGACCCATGGGTTCCCTCGCCCGGGTGCAATTTGCGATGCGAACTCGTCCCCGGGGCTGTGCATTTTGCTCAAACAGGGCCCCCACGCCCGACCATTCGGGCAGCAGGGGGGATGGCCTGCTCCTTGCACCTGTCGGGAAAACCGGGGAGAGGGACTCAAGCATGGACTCGATCGCGCCGTCAGCCCGCTGGCATGCGCTCAAGCCACAACTCATCGTCATGGGTTACTACGGGGTGGGACTGTTGCTGATGCGCGGGATCTCGCTGCTGCTGCTGCCCCTGCTGACCCACGCCCTCACCCCCGACGAGTATGGCGAGCTCGAGCTGCTGCTCTCGGTGATCAACCTGGGCTCCCTGCTGCTGGGGTTGGGGCTGGTCGAGGCACTCTACCGCTTTGCCGGGGTAGCCGATGCCACCCAGCGCCGAGCTGTGGTGGCCCGTGCCATGGGGCTGGCCTGGCTTATCGCCCTGTTGTCGCTCCCCCTCTGCTGGCTGGCGGCCCCGTTGGTGCAAGGCTGGCTCCCCCTGGCCACGCCACTCTCACACCTGCGCTGGGTGCTGCTCGCCTTGCCCTTTGAGGCGGTGATCGCCATTCCCCTGGCCTGGCTGCGCATGCGCGACCAGGCCCGTCTCTTCTTCTTCGCCACCGTGGGCAAGACCCTGTTGCAGACGGCCATGACCCTGAGTGGCCTGGCCCTTGGCTGGGGCGTCGCCGGGGTCCTCGCCTCCGGCACCCTCAGCTGCCTGTTGTTGGCCCTCTGGTTGACCCATTGGCAGTGGAGCGACAGTGGCATCACCTGGCCTGGCGCCTTTAGCTGGCGTCTGATGGGCTATGGTGGCCCCGTGCTGGTGAGCGGCCTGGCCGGGTTTGCCTTAAGCGGGGTGGATCGCTTCTGGCTGGCCGGTGTGGCCGGTGCCGGCGAGCTGGCCCAATATGCGGTGGCCAGCAAGCTGGCTCTGGCGGTGGGGATCTTGCTCCAGCCCTTCGGGCTCTGGTGGTATCCGCGCCGCTTTCAACTGCTGCACGAGGCCAATGGCCGCGAGGATAACGCCCGTATCAGCGTGCTGGGGGCCGCCGTCGGCTTTCTGATCGCCGGCCTGGTGGGAATGATTGCCCCCTGGCTCATCACCTGGCTCACTCCCCAAAGCTACCACGGTGCCAGTCAATGGATCCCGCCGCTGGTGCTGGCCATGGCCCTTCGCAACGTCTCGGATCTGCTCAATCTGGGCTGCTTTTCCGGGGAGCGCAGCCACAGCCAGATGATCATCAACCTGGGCACCAGCCTGGCGGGGTTACTGCTCTTTGCCCTGCTCATTCCCCCCTACGGGGTGGCCGGTGTGGTCTGGAGCCTGCTGCTGATCTACGGGGGGAGGGCGCTGGCCTTCTATCTGGTGAGCCAACGTCTGCTCTGGCTCCCGTATCGCCTCTCGCCGCTGCTCGCCAGCGCCCTGCTTGGCCTCTTGCTGGTCGGAGCCGGCCAATGGCACGCCTGAGCCCTTTGTGGCTGCCCCTGGGATGCGTGCTGCTCGCCTCGCTGCTGTGGTGGAAGCTGCCCCATCCCATGTTGCTACCCGCGCTGGGTCTGGCGTTGCCGGCCCTGTTGCTGGCCCTGCGCAGCCCCATGTGGATGGTGCTCGGATTTATCGTCTTCTCCTTCTTTCGCCTGCACGAAGTGTTTCCCTTTCTCTACCCCTTGCGCATCCCCCAGCTGCTCGCCATGGCCGCCATCGCCGCCCTGCTCTGGCATATCTTCTGGACCGGACGGCTCACCCCCTGGTGGTCACCCCAGCTCACCTGGCTCACCCTGTTATTCCTACACACGACCCTAGGTGCGCTGCTCGCCGCCAACCGGGGTGAGGCCATGGCCAGCTGGAGCGGCAGCTATGTGAAGATCTACCTGATGACCCTGGCCTGCGCCTGGCTGCTGCGCACCCCGCGCGAGTTCAGCCTGGTGGTGCGGGTCATCACCCTGTCAGCGGCCCTGGTGGCCCTGGTGGCGCTCTATAACAAGAGTGCCGGCATCGGCCTGGTCGAGGGAACCCGGGTCACCATTGGTCGTGAACTCGGATCCGTGTTGGGGGACCCGAACGACCTATCCCTGGTGCTGCTGTTCGGGGCCGGCTTCTCCTTAAGCCTGCTGTTATCGGATGCTGACGGAAAGGGATGGCGCCTGATCGGAGCCCTCGGCGTTGTGCTGGTCAGCGGCGCCATCATCGCCACCCAGAGTCGGGGGGGGTTGCTCGGACTGTGCGCCGTCAGTGCCCTGTTTGCCTGGCATAGGGTGCGCTCCAAAGCGCTGCTCATCACCCTGGGCGTACTGGCTCTGATGGCGCTCTTCGTGCTGGCCGGGATCAGTGGCCGCGCCTCGGGAGGGGCCGCCGAGAGCGGCGTCGATGCCTCGGCCATGGGACGCCTCTACGCCTGGCAGGCTGCCTGGGGCATGGCGCTGGATCACCCGTTTCTCGGCGTGGGACTGAGCAACTTCTATTACAACTACTTCTTCTACAGCCCCCACTGGGATGGACTCAACCATGCGGTTCACTCCACCTGGTTCGGGGTACTGGCCGAGACCGGCTTTATCGGTATCGCTCTCTTCGTCACCATGGTGGGCACCACGCTTAAGGGTGCATGGCGGGCGAGGGGAGAGGCTGCCCGGGCAGATCCGGCCATCAGACAGGCCCTCGAGGGGGTGACCGCCTCCCTGTGCGGCTTCATTATTTCCGGCTCGTTTCTGACCCAGGGCTTTACCTGGCCCGTCTACATCGAGCTCGCCATCACGGTGGCGCTGCTGCGCTACCTTCACCACCCAAACAAGGAGCAACCCCATGGCTGAGACCCTGTTACTGGTCCACTATGGCGAGGACTGGATCCGTGGCAGCGAGCGCTGCCTGCTCGATCTCATGGCTCACATGGACTGTCAGCGCTATCGCCCCCTGCTCTGGACCAACTCCCCGGCACTACTGCACGAGGCGCACAAACTGGGGATCGAGGGAGAGCTCGACGAGTTTCCCCTGCTACTCGGCTGGCGCGCCCCCCGCTTCGATATCACCGGCTACGCCCGCTTGCGGCGCAAGGCGCGCGAACTGATCGCAGGTCACGACGTCCGCCTGATCCACGTCAACAGTGCCGCACCCTGCCAATGGCTGGTGCCGGTGGCGCGCGCCCTGTCGCTCCCCCTGTTGTGTCATCTCCATGCTCGTTATCTGCCACGGGATCGCTACACCCTGAGAGTGCACGGGGCCAGTCGTCTCATCGGGGTGAGCAGCGTCGTGCTCGAGGCCTGGTCCCGGGACGGGGTCCCCCCCCACCATCTCGGCTGCATCCCGAACGGCGTGGATCTGCCTCGCCTGATGCAGGCGTCGGCAATCCCCCTGCGCCAATGGCTGGAGCTTTCCCCCGACACCCTGCTGATGGCGGCCGTCGGCTCGCTCATTCCACGCAAGGGGATAGACAGATTGTTCGAGGCCATGAGCCTGGCGCGGGAGGCGGGGGCAAAGGTGCACCTGGCCCTGCTCGGTAGCGGCCCTGAGGAGGCGCAGCTGAGGGCTCTGGCCGAAGAGCGCGGGATAGCGCCCCATGTCTCCTGGCTCGGAGAGCAGCCAGAGGTGGGGCGCTGGCTGCGCGGCGGGGTCGATCTGGTGGTCTCGGGGGCCAGGGAGGAGGTCTTCGGCCTTACCCTGGCCGAGGCTGCCGCTCTGGGACTTCCCACCCTTGCCTTTCGGGTCGGGGGGATCCCCGAGGTCGTTCAACACGATCGCACCGGCCTGCTCTGCCCGGATGGGGACACAGCCGCCATGGCCGGTGCCATGCTGCATCTGGTCGAGCCCACCGTACGCCAGCGCCTCGGTGAGGCCGGCAGAGAGCATGCCTTGCACCACTTCACCATGGCGCGCTATGTGGGTGCTATCGAGCGGGAATGGCAACGCTTGCTCAATAGCAGACCCGAGCCCGGCCCGGCCTTTCCCGGCCTGTGGCGTTGGCTGGGGCGGCGTATCGGACAGGGGGGCTAGCTGATGGCGCTGCTGATCGTCGATCCCATCGCCTTTCGTGGCGGCTCCAAGGTGGCCACCGAAACCCTGCTCTCCCTGTTGCCAACCGAGGGCGCCCGGGTTCTGACCCGAGACCGCGACTCCTGGCATGCCCAAGCCTGTCGGCGACTTTGGCTGCCGCGCTGGTTACAGGGGCGTGAGCAGGGGTGGGGTTATCTGCTCAAGCAGGGGGTCATACTGCTGCAGATCCTGGGACAGGGGAGAGGGGTGAGCGCCCTGATCGGCGCCTCCGGGCCCGGGGTCGATCTGGCGGTCCACTGGGCCGCCCGGCTGCTGCGTGTGCCTGTCGTGCAGTTTGTCCACGGCCCGGTGGGCACCTCTGGCGTCGCCCGCCGGGCCTTGGCCAGGGTCGACCGTCTCTTCTATCTCGAGAGCGCCCGGGCAAGCCTGGAGCGTCTGCTCGACCAGCCCTTGCCGGCGCACTGGCAGCCGTTTCAAAATGGCCTCAGCCAACGGAGTTGGCCCACGCTCTCGATGGGGCAAGGGGTGCTTTGGGCTGCATCGCTGCTGCGCTGGAAGGGGCTCGAATTGATGCTCGATGCTCACCGCCAGATGCATGAGCCGCAGCCCCTGCATGTCTGTTATCTCACTCCGAAGGAGACGGGCCAACCGGTGAGCAAGATTGCCCCTGGGCAACGCGGTGTCCACTGGTATTCGGCCCCCCGGGATCTCGATGCGATCCGCTCCCGCTGCTCTGTCTTTGTCTCAACCAGCCATCAGGAGCCCTTTGGTCTCTCTCTGCTCGAGGCCATGGCCGCCGGTCTGTGCGTCGTGCTGCCCCGCGATGGCGCTTACTGGGATCGGGAGCTCAAGGAAGGGGTGCACTGCGTCAAGTACGAGCCCGGCTCCTGCGCCGATCTCGCCCGTGTTCTCGATACATTGTGTCGTGACCCGAAGCGGGTCCGCAGCCTGGGTGAGGCGGCGGCCCGTCTCGCCTCTGAGCGCTATCGCGCCGAGCTGACCTGGCAGGCCCCGCGCCAGTATCTGCTTGGCCTGATAGGGGTCTGAATAACCGCTTATCCCAGGTAAACGGCGAGGATCTCGCTCATGCGGCTCTCGACGCTATAGCCTGCCACTACCGTATGGCGTGCCCGGTTGCCCATCTGCAACCGCTCGGCGGCCGAGAGCGAGAGCCAGTCGTTAAGCTTCGCCGCCATGGCCAGCCGATCTCCCGGTGGGATCAACCAGCCGTTGCGCCTATGGTCAATGAGGGAGGGGATCCCCCCCACCGCAAAGCTGCAAAGCGGGATGCCATGGGCCATCGCCTCGAGCGCCGCCAGGGGGAGCCCCTCATGGGTTGAGGTGATGCAGAGCAGGTCTATCTCTTTCCAATGCGCCGCCATCTCGCAAAAACCGTGAAACTGAACCCGATCAGCGTACTGGCGAACCAGCCTGCTATGTAGCGGCCCTTCACCGTAGAGGTGAAACTCTCCCTCGGGGCAAAGGCCTGCCAACTGGCAGAAGAGAGCGGGATCTTTTTCTTCGCTGAGGCGGCCGACGAAGGCGATGCGCCTACCCATCAGTGATGAGCGCTCGCTCGGCAACGGCACAAAATTGGGAATAAGGTGCGCCTTGCCGTTGAGTTTTGCGGCGATCTCACCGCTCACCGCGATGCATTTTGCAAGGGGAGCGGTCCAGCGATCCAGCCGGCTATAGAAGGCAAGGCGCCCCCGGCCATCATCACCGCTGTGAAAGGTCGAGACCACGGGCACCCCACCGAGCGCGCCGAGCAGACGCCCCAGGATCCCCGCCTTGTAGCCGTGGGTATGGAGCAGATCGACCCGATCGCCCAACAGCAGCGGCAGCAGGCGACGCCAGTGACTGAGCACCCGAAAGGGGAGCCTCTCCTGCACAAGGCGCATCACGAAAGGGCTCTGACCATGATCGCAGAGCAACACCACTTCGGCCTCCATGCCGTGCTCACTCAGCGCCCTGGCCAGATGGCAGACATGGGTCTCAATACCCCCAATACCTCTTGCATCGATCAGCAACCAGACTCGCATCGCGCTTCTCTCCCATGGGTTTACCCCGATTGAGCAGAAAACAGGCCAATGTGTCACGGTGGTGGGCAGAGATTGATATGCTGTATATCCATACATATACTTACTCTGTTTCCATCCTCAGGAGTCCATCATGGCCGTTACTATTCAATACGTTGTCGTACGCGCAGGAGTTGAAAAGATGACCTTTACCAGCAAGAAGGAGGCCGATGCCTATGACAAGCTGCTCGATCTGAGCGACGAGCTGACCCGGTTGCTCGAGCTGGCACCGGTCGAGCTTGCAGAGCCCGACCGTGAGCGGCTCGCCTTCTATTTGGCCAGCCAGCGAGAGGCTCTTGCCGCCCTGCTGCGTGGCGGCAAGGGGGCTCCCAATGAGGAAAAGAGCCCCAAGAAAGCGCTCAAGCAGGTGGCCTGAGTCTCGTCTTATTCACTTTTTTGGATGCTTAGTCAAATAAGCCCCCTATATCCCCGAGAATTTTGAGACAACAACGAATATGGCGTGAATAGTGTCACGCTAACGACGGGGGCCAAGCCCCCAAGACCCGCAGTCATGCCGCCCCGGCGGCATGGGGCCAGAGAGAGCCATCGATGAATCCACTCCTTCCCCCCGCCATGCCCCTGTTTGACACCCTTGCCCACCTCGAAGAGGGCAATGGTCAGGTTAACCAGTACCTGGCCAGCCTGAGTTTGACCCGCATCCCGGATGCGGGGCTCGTCTATGAGTTGGCCGTAGACTGGCTGCTCGAGCAGCGCCACAGCGAGAACAACTACAAGACCTACCGCAGTGAACTCACCACCTTCTTGCATTGGTGCTTCGAGCAGGCCTGCATCAGCCCCAAGGATCTCACCCGCCGCATCATGATGCGCTATCTGGAGTTTTGTCAGGCTCCGCCGGTCGAACTCATCGGCTATTACAACGTCGCCCAGTTTGTTCGGGACAAGGAGTGGGGAGAGCGGTTGGCCAACCCGGCCTGGCGTCCCTTTCTGGGCAAAAAGGAGGATGGCCGGCCCCAGCCCTATCGTCTGAGTGAGCCGGCCATGCGCACCAAGCTGGCCATCCTCTCCGCCTTCTTCCAGTTCCTCATTCAGGAGGAGTACATGGAGAGAAATCCGGCGCTGCTCCTGCAACGCACCAAGCGGCCGGTGGAGGGGAGCGAAGAGAGTGTGCAGGCCTTTAGCGAGCTGCAGTGGTCCTATGTGGTACAGGCCGCCGAGGAGCTGGCCCATGCCCAGCCCGAGCAGCATGAACGCACCCTCTTTCTGGTTCGTCTCATGTATGCCTGTTACCTGCGCATCTCTGAAGTCGCCGCCAGGCCAGGTTTTAGCCCTGTGATGAGCCAGTTTCGCCGCGACAACAAGACAGGCGTTTGGGGCTATCACATTCCCTGCAGCAAGGGAGGAAAGCGGCGCACCGTGGCGGTCTCGGCAGCGTTGCTGCAGGGGCTCGAACGTTATCGTGGCTTTCTTGGCCTCTCACCGCTGCCAGCCCCGGGGGAAAATACACCGCTATTTGTACGTCACAAGGCGGCCGGACACGGCCGCGAGCAGGGGGAGCTCAACGCCAATCTGGGGATCCGTCAGCTCAGGGAGCTGATCGGCAATGTCATCACGGCTGGCGCCAATCTGGCCGAGCAGGCCGGGCACTGGCAAGACGCCGCCGAGATGCGCACCCTGACCGTGCACGCCATTCGTCATACCGGCATTACCCACGACATCAACCTCAACGGTCGCCCGCTCTCCCACGTTCAGGCCGACGCAGGGCACGACAGCATAGAGACCACCTCCCGATATCTTCACACCAGCCATGCGGAGCGCCATGAGAGTGCGCGCAGCAAACCTCTTGATCGTCTGGCGCCGGCGCGTGAGAGATAACGGTCGCGATTTTTAAAACAAGTGAGAGCATTGTCCCGCTCTTGACCCTTGTTGGAGGAGGCGTGAAGAAGGGAGCGGGACAAAGAGAGAGGGTCAGGGCTCTTCGCTGTAGTCGCCAAGCCGCTGCGCCGCCTCGAACACCAGGGCGGCCATATGAGGGGGAAGATTGGCACTGAGCGCCTGCAGCTGACGGATCAGCTCCTTGTCACTCATGGCCCAGGGATGATTGGTGGGAAGGCCGGTCACGGCCTGGGTGTGCATCAGCATAAGATACTCCGCAGAAAACGCAGGGGATGGTACTAAAGGCGGGGTGAAGGCGCCACTGTCATCATTCAGACCGCCCCAAGAGGGAATTTATTACCCGTTGTGCGGGTAAATATCTGTCGTCACCGCGCGTTTCGTATAGAAAATCGCCTTCTAAAACAGCCCGCAGTGCAGGGAGGGCAGGGGACTTAACCACTGGCTTTAATAGTGGACTCTTGTCTCAAAATGGGACGTTTCGGGTGTCAGGGGAGGGACTATGGCGGATGCTTGGGATAACTACGCCGAGCAGGAGAGGGCGTCATCGGATTTTCTGGTCGAGCGGGAGCATGTGGTGGGAGAGGGGGCTTTGCTGGATCAGCTAGCTAGTCTGGCCGACCTCTATGTGGTCAGGCGGCAGGGAGATCGGATGGCGGGGTTGACCGACTTGGGCGATGACCTGCTCAAGATCGCAGACCAAGAAACTAAGGAAGGCGTTTCACCTTCGACCGATTTACTGCGGGAATTGTATCGCCGTAGATAAACACATGGCGCCGTTATCTCTCACGACAGATGCCGATAAATAGGGTTATCGGCATCATTCGTGAGTTACTCTCATCTACTTTTTCTTCGGTTTGTCAGTCTCTTTCACCGTAGTTCTGGGGTGCTTATCTGCATATTCCTTTGGAACGTATTGTCCTGTTTCTGCGTCTCGGTATTTCGGTGCAGGTCTCTTTGCCATTAAAGCATCCTCTATAGTTTGTTAGCCAGGCCTCATGAGAGGCTTAATTTTTATCGCATAATACATTTTTGTGATCAAGTTGAACGATTCAGGGTGATGTGAGATCAGGTTTCTGAGCCTGAGTTATTATCCCATGATGATGTAGTTCCGAGCTCACACTGGGCCAGCAGTTCTTCCAGTGTGTAGTTCGGCTGGCCACGCAGTTTGACGCGAGCACGCTCCACATCATCAAACGCCGCCGTCAGCAGTGCCGGATCACCATCTTCAAGAGCGGCTTGCAGATAGGCAACCATCTCGGCTTCGCTGGTCAGGCTGTCAGCCACATCAAAACGGCTCCAGGACGCTTTTGGCTTCATTCCTTATCCTCCGTATCAGTCACTTCGCATAATTTCACGTTTTGTTAAACGCCCATCTGAAACCCGCCGATAAACCGTGCCTTGCAATTTTGCAGGTTTATCAGGTATTTACACGGATGGAACGAGAGTTGACCAAAAACTTCATTTTTCGCTGGTTTGAATGCGGTTTATCAGTAGAGGAGACGGCAAAATTATGTTTCGTTTCTGTGAGGCAGGTCACAATCTGGGATAAAGGCAAAGAGATCCCGCCCGTCTGCAAGCGTGTGATGCGCATGGCCTCGGGGAGAGAGCTCCCGAGCATCTGGAAGCACTGGGAGGGGTGGAGGATGGCCAATGACTGCCTGATAGCCCCCAACGGCGTCAGGTACGACCGGCGAAGGCTGGAGGCTATCGCAGTGATCCAGACCGAGCGGTCAGAGAGGCAGAACGAGGCCTATCACTGGCGTAAGAGGTTAGGCGTATCGTAACAGGTGGGGGCAGTGGCCCCCATTTTGTTGGGTTGATAGAAAAGAGACTCGTCGGCGCGGAGCGCCGCAAAAGCTGGAGGCTGCGCCCCCCGCGCTTTTGTAAGGTCGCCCCTGCTCTACACACTCGCCCGAGTGGGCCGAGGCCGAGAGGTTGCCCGTATGGCCCCACCCCCGAGTGTCCAAGGGGTTCAGATGGGGTAGGGGATGGGGTAGAATTCCCCCCGTATTACTATACGGGGGGAGATAGATCCGTCAGCCTTCGACATCATCGATAGGGTAAGGCCCGAGAAACCGAACACCGTTGAAGTGAATCAAGTGAGAGGGAGCATCAGCCACCCACACCTCAGTTTCCCATGCAATTTCACCAAGATAACGCCCCATAAGGGTCCGGTTAGGAAAGGCTGTCACATAGACAAGCCCTGCTGTTGACCCAGCAAACAGCTTAGCAAGCTCTGCATACCGCTTCCCATCGACCGGCCCGTGACTGGTAACAGACTCCACAAGTAGCAGCCAGTTCTTCGCAGTGAAGTGCAGCACTACGTCAGGCATCTTACCGTGTGAATCCACATCGACACCCAGTCCTGCCAGCAAGGGTTCGTCGAAATAGCCCCACTTGTCGCCTGTGTCACCGGCATAGACCAGCACGCTACCCGGCGCAAAGCGCGGGGCGAAGTCCTCGATGATGGCCCGGATCAGTTCGCTATGCTCTCCAGGGCTTAGAGTGATTTGCTGACCCGGGGCAATCTCAACAGGGATAAGGTTCTGCTCCCGCTCCTTGGCATAACGGGCAACCAACGTATCACGCTTGGCCAGATAGTTGGCGAGGCTATCATGCCATGCTGGGGTGCCGAAGGTACGAAGCAAAACCAGTGCAGTGGGTTCAATCTGATAAACAGCCTTAGGGCTGTTCACTGGGCGATCTGGTTTGTCTGGGTTGTAGAGGACCACGCCAGCGTCGCAAAACTGGTGCATGGACTGGCGACGGAATGCCTCGCGAGTGTTGGGCGCATAATCTTTGCCATAGTGTTTCCGTGCCCAATCCATGATAGGCGTGATACCTACAAGCGGGTTTTCTGCGTCAACCCACGCCTTGCCAGGAGTGAGGTTCAGAAGCGCCAGCAGGCACAGAGCGGTACGCTCGTTTTGCTGTGATCGGGGTAGACCCAAAGCAACAATAATTTGCTGCGCCGCCTCGATGTAGTCATTTTGGTTTTTCATGCGGTTAGGGTTCCTAGCTTGGCATCTATCTGTTCTTGCGTAAGCGCTCCGTGCTGCATAGCCCATTTGCCAAGTTCTATCAAAATGTCACGACTCGGGTACTTCATCTGCTTGAGGTCCGTTGCATTGACCTGCGTATGGCCGTTAAAGCGACGGAAATATTCATCTACCGCGGTTGTGTTCAGGAACACGACAAGCCCACGGGCCAGTGCCTCGGGTAATCCGTGTTTATCATCGTGGAACAGGTTCATGTGATTCTCGAAGCCCAGCACGGAATGCTCGCCAAAAACGGCAGGATCAACCACGCTTGCCACCACACGGCGCTTTTCCTCCTTCGAGGAAAAACGCCGAACTACGCAATAAAACCCGTTAGGGTAGAGCCACTTTTCTGTCTCAGCGTTGCGCATGATCGCGTTGGGTTTCTTCAACCCCGCCACAGGCCAGACGGTGCCGGTCATGCTTAAGTGGCCGGGATAGATCAATGGGACGGTGCCCGGCTCAGGCATGTCACGCAGATGCGCTTTAAGACGGAAATCTACTACCGGGCCAGTAGAAACCTTCACGCCAATGTCAGTTAGCGAGTAACGCACGCTAGGTGATAGCTCAATAGCACTTTTCTCGGTTGTGGTCGGCACATGAATGAACCGAGCCGGGTCATCCGGGAACACAATCCGGTCAAATGGGTGTTCGTGTGTCGTCATATCGGAAAAGCTGTCATCGGTCGAAGTCGTGACCGTGACCGGCCCTTGCTGGGCTCCACGTTCCAAGCGGATGATGATGTTTTCCTGTAGCACCTCGTCATCCTTGAACGCCTTGTTGCGTGACTCGAACAGGTGCATGTGTCGGATTGCCGCTCGCTCAAGGATGAAGTCACGGAAAGGGCGGTAATACGGTCCGTTGCAAAAGCTACGTGGGATGATGGCCACGATCTGCCCACCGGGCGCAGCCTCACCCACGGCCAATGCGACAAAAGCAGAATACAGATTCACCGTCTCTATACCGACAGTTCTCAAGGCTAATCTGTGTGCTGACTTGCTGTTGATCTTCTTATAAGGCGGATTGAGGATCGCATGGGTATAACCTCGATCCTGCAGACCTTCTGCTGTTGCCAGCTCGATGTAATCACCTGCAATGACCTTAGACTTCACTCGGCTGTATCCGGCCAAGTGCTTCGCAAGGTGCTCCCGCAGTTTCTCATCAATCTCGTAGGCCGTAGCCTCGACAGACTCAAAACCAAAGCCACTCGCCAGCCAGCGGTCAAGAAAGGCGCAAGACAGCGCGCCCAGTCCTGCGCCTGCGTCTAGTAGGCGGCAGGTTTGCTCTGTGCTAGGGGGAAATAGTGATGCCATAAAACGAGCAACGCTAGAAGGCGTCATAAACTGGCCGAACTCAGCTTTGTGTTTATGTGCAGTGCGGGAAGCCACTTCGCGGCGCACACTATCTACTGTGTCTAGTTGTTGACGCATACAAAAAATCCTCATTCGCACGGAGCAATAACAGCAACGCTCTTGGTAATTCATTAAGCAATGATGGCCGGGTATCTTAGCCGTTTTGAGAACCCCCAACCATCACATATGCCATGAGCCTTGCTATCAGTCGTCAACAAGTTGAGAGCCCTCAGTCCCCACTGCGCGCTAATCCCCCGACGAATCGGGCCGTAAACGGCCCTTGCGGGGGGCGCTTGGGGGACCAACAGCAGGCGTTGACGCTGTAAGTGCAGTGGCCTTTAGGGTTTGGCAGGAAGGGGGAGGAGGGTGCCCGAACGGGCAGGGTTTAAAGAACCTCGCAATGAGTGCATACCCCTACGAAGCTCCGAGGTGGCTCGGTGTTGCGGTCATAGCTAAAGCTATGCCCTTGGGTATGCCCCGCGCGCGGGGCATGGCTGCTGAAAACTCGAGTGGGCCGACACCCAGCGCCCATTTTGCTATGTCCGGTTATCACCTGGCTGTGATGACTTCTGGTCAGCGGCATAGAGGCCAGCGTTATACTTGCGCCGCAGGGTATCCCCATCGGGGTCGCAATACACATCCACCGGCTGCCCCTCATACTTGACGACAGCATGGCAACCGCTAATAGGCTCAACCATAGCAAACTGATCCGGCCAATCATCGCTGTTCAATGGACTGAAATTGTCCCCCTTGCGTAGGGAGAAGCAATAGCTCACCTGATAATCACCCAAGTTGTCTTTGATCAACTGATGACAAGTAATGACCAGTTTTGAACCTGCCCACGGCCCTACAGAAAAAACCCCGCCACTAACCGCAGCAGGAGCGCCGCTAGGACGTACCCCAGCACCGGACGAATCACCCACCGCCCCAGCAGCCGCAGAAGCGGCAGGAGAGGGCGCAGAGGCCTTAGCAGGTGCATCAATATAGTCCGGCTTGATGAAGCCAAAGAAGATGCACAGTCCAATAAAGACCAGAAAAAAAAGTATTTTAGGATCTCGGAGTATCGAGCTGCCCGCAATTGTATCCGAGACCTTACCCGTTGTAGTTGAGTCATAGAGTTTAAAAACATACTTCGGCACCTTGTTAAATGGCTTGGCTTGCAACACATCAGACATGGATGACCCGCTATTATCCGCCAGATGCAGAACAGTCTTATAGCGGCCCCCAATGCCGAGCAGGCCCATATTCGTATGACGAATGGCGGTTTCCGCCGCCGCCCGAATAACGGCATGCACCTTTTTGATGTTCGGAGTAGTAAAGACGAAATCCCAGTTGTGGTGCCGGTGCATATCAAAGGCCACATCAATAGTCTCGGGACGCTCGTCCGCCTTGGCCACATCGGGCCCACCTGGGTAATCGAGGCGGTCCAAATCGCTCTGCCGCCATGCAGGCGGAAAAATCCGCTGCACTTCATCGACAAGGAAAAAAGCGCCCTTGGGGGCCCAGTGATAGAAACGGGCGAACCGGTCGCGGCCATCTTGGGATTCGGTCTCGATGTAGGTCACCTGAAAGTCATCAGGCACCGCCTTGCCCAGTACCTCGCGGCACCGGTCAGTCGTAAAGCCGCGCACGTTGGTGATGATATGGCGACCGGCCTTGATGGCGGGGATCACATCTGTGTGAATGGCTCCCGAGGATTTGTAGGAGCCGGGGGCGCCGTGATGAATCTTAATCGACATTTACCACCCCATCATATTGAGCAAAAAGCGCGTCACAAACGCCTGTGACAAGATGGCCAGCCCCTTATCCAGATGCAGATAGAGCAAAATGCCGCGCATCTCGGCAGGCAGGGCATTGAAGGAGGTGGAGATCAGCTCACTGAAATGGATATTAACCAGAATCTCCTTGGCCACATCCCATGAGAAGGTGAGCAAAAATAGCTTGAACTCCACCCATGAAATAATCAGCTTGACCGCCAGCCATGCGCCGAACTGCACCAACAGTTGATAGATATCGTTAAAGAAAGAACCAAAGAACTCCCCGAGCCATTCCATGTCATTACCTCTTGAATATCACCATCAGGGCGACGAAGTAGAAAATAAACATCATCATCGCCGCCAGCGTCTGCCAATAATCTTTAGATGGGGGACACACTCGATAGTCGGTCCCGTCATAAGTAAACAGGTCGAAACATTCAAGCACCCCTGATGAACCAGAGAGATTAAAGTCAAAGACCGTTTTCACATCCTTGGCAATATCATCATACTTTGCCGAGAGGGCTTTATTAGCGTCGCTCAGTTGCTTCTCCATCGCGGCCACATCAAAGAAGCAATCCTTGCCGTTGCACTTGGATTGATAATGTCCGCCTTTGACGGCGAGCGGATTATCCCCAGAGCCTGGCATTTTGGAATAATCGATGCCCGATGCACCGCTATCCCCAGAACCAGAACCAGACTCCAACAGTCCCTTGATATCCTGAAGCGCCCAAATCATCTCGCGTTCATTCTCATTAGACCTATACAGTCTATCTTGCACAAAGGAAATGGAATCTTGATTCCAACCATTACCCGATCCCGAGGAACCATTATTAGGCGAATTCCTAATGGCGATTAAGTTATCTGTTATTTGCCTTAAATAACCACTTAACTCACTGGTGTTATATTTGGTGGCACTTGCATCTCTTCCCGCTTGCATGGTCAAATCAATCATGAATTGCACATCATCTTTAGTCCATGCACCATCCCCCGCAACTGGAGGCTTAGAAATTTTAGCATCTAATGAAGACATTTTAAAATCAATAGACTTTAAAGCCTCCATCGATTCTCTTTCATAAAAAACAGAACTATTTTGAGAAAACAGATTAACAAGATTTTGATTTAAAGACCTAAAATCAGCAGATAAATTTTTCCCTAAAGATGAAATACCATTGCCAACTAGACCGACATGCCAAGCCACATCATTAACATCTGCACCCAACCCACGAAACAAGGGCGCGAGATCAGCGACATTATCAGGACCCACAAATGTATTAGGATAAACACCTCGGCCACCGGAATTATTCCCGCCAGAGTTATCCCCGCCAGAATTATCCCCGCCAGAGTTATCCCCGCCAGAATTACCCCCGCCAGAATTATCCCCGCCAGAGTTATCCCCGCCAGAGTTATCCCCGCCAGAATTATCCCCACCAGAACCGTCAGCCGGTACACACTCTACACCAGTCGTAAAAACAGGACCCAAAAGATTGGGATCTTTAGAGTTCGGCATAGTAAGGCAAAGTTGATCGCAATTAACATAACAACCCCCCAAGGTTGAGCGTGAATTTTTAATACAAACAGGACGGACCCAGCTCTGGTCAATATAACCAAGGTTTATTCCTTTCGGGCAAGATGCCATCGCCGCCATGGGAAAACAGAAAAGGATAAATAGAAACCGCACAAGCCCCCCCTTAAAACAAAAGGGCAGCCTAAGCCGCCCTTATTTAGATACTGAATGCGCTTCGGTATCCCTCAACAAAAAACAGAAACCACAGCGTCCCAATCAGCAGGGACATGAAGTTAAGCCTTACGGATGAGGGCGATCAGGATACCGACACCCACCACGGCAGCGACCACGGCCATCACCTTGGGCGAGGTGGCCATCACATCGGCCTGGGCAGTGTCCAGCGCAGCCTTGGCCGCATCGGCGGCAGTCCCCTCGGCAAACGCGGCAGTGGTGGACAGGCCAACAGCGGCACCGATGCAGGCATTACGAAACGCAACAACCGGATTTTTCATGAGATTTATCCTCGTTTAGCACTAACTATGACTCGGGCAAGTGCGCCCAGTTTTAAACCGATAACCCAGATGGTTAATCCCATCCCAAAGGCCATCGTTACAGTGGAATAATCAAGCTGGAACCAGTTTGATATATCCGTTAATTTCGTGTGCTCCTGTACGCTCAGGAGCACATATTGGCAATCACCCGCTTCGGACAATCGGGCGTAACCCTCGGCGGTGATATCGAGACAGACCATTGTCGCGCCCTCGTCGTCGCTCGCTGCGCGCTCTCGCTCCTCCTCCTCGGTGCGCGGTATTACGCCGGCTTCTTGGTCGGCTGGAAGCCGACGACCACGTTACGGGTCGGGTTTTGCGGGTCAGCCTCGAGAATGAGATCCACGGCGACCAGCTTGGGGCAGTCGGCCATTTCCTTGATGGTGGCCGAGTCGTTACGCAGGGCCAGTTGACGCACCTCATAGCCCCACGAAGTGATATTACACTCGGGCTTGTTGACGTTATTGGCCGGGGCCAGATATTCGACTTGTGCGAAATCATAGGGCACCGGAGAGCCGGATTTGCGAGATACACCGAAACCGTGAGTAACACGGGTAATCAAAATACCAGTCAGCAGAGACATGACTTTTCTCCTTGAAGAACCTTAGTGAGGTCAGATTATCTAGGTCGAGAATAACGAGCATTCGCCCATTAATATCTCAGGGGGTAACGGCATTCTTAACCGCGCCGGAATATCATCGGGCTCCAAGTGCGCTGTTAATTGGTTAATAATGTTCTCGGGGGCCATCCCCTCAACATTGGCTAACCAATTAACAAGGCGTCCCGCCATCCGCGACATATTAAAAACGGCGTTGTCACGGCTGGTTTTGAATTTGTTTTTAAAGGTGGTGACCCGTACCGGCATGGTCTCTTGCTCGCTGACGGCATCAAGCCATTTGGCAAACTGCGGATACATGCCGGCAAAATAGGGGTCTGGGTTTATCAATACATCGAGCGGGATCACTCTGTCTTTATTGTGCAGCTCCCCCTCAGCACGCACCCAACCTGGGTGCTCGTCCGATTGCATCTGTTTGCCCTTCTCATAGATACGGCAGCACTTGCCGTTGATGCGGCTCCCCACATAGAACGAACACCCCTTGGTCGGGG
The DNA here is from genome assembly GCF_040908155.1 of Aeromonas sp. R6-2. Classification (NCBI taxonomy): domain Bacteria; kingdom Pseudomonadati; phylum Pseudomonadota; class Gammaproteobacteria; order Aeromonadales; family Aeromonadaceae; genus Aeromonas; species Aeromonas sp. R6-2. Next base: position 161,615 of record NZ_JBFODE010000006.1, read on the forward strand.
CCATGCCGTAGCGCTTGGCGATGCCCTTGGATATCTCGGCTATCACGAACTCGCCTGACTCGATTTTCATCCATGACGGGGCTCGGCCCCGCTGCGGGTGAAACTCGCCAGCCTCGGCACCGGCAATCGCGCCTTGGTAGGAGATCACCTCACCGCTGTAGTCATCGAGCGCCAAGTCCACCCGAGTGATGCGGACCGATGGCATGTGAGAGATAACGAGATGCAGCATTTGAAAATCGAGGGCGGCACAGCCCACGCCGGAGAAACTGACCATGCAGCCATGATTGGCAGCGCCCCATGCCACCAGACCGCAGGGGAGGCCATCACACAGCAGATTGGCCGAGTGGGCGTAACCGTGCAGACCGGCAGAGCGAGGGGAGAGGGTAAAGCGTGGTCCCGGGATGGGCACGCCAATGGTCTCGTTCAACTCGCGCAGCCACAGCTCCAGCTCAGCGCAGCAAAGGGCGTCGAGCAACTGGACGCCGTAGCTGTCAATCAAGTCATTGTAGGCATGCCAGAATTTGGCCTCGGGCACCACCTCAAACTCGGAGAACTCCAGCAGGGTAGAGCAGAGGGCCTTGAGCTCCTTGGCCATGTCGGCGCGGGAGCGATACTCGGAGGCCAAGGCCGTCTCCATCATTTCGGTCATGGACGGGGTCCAGACAGGGTAGGGGGCTTTGACGGCGAACGGATCGGGCTGGCCGTCCGAGGAGGGCAGGGGGTTGAACACCACCGGACGGGCCCACAGGTTACGCAACCCCTCGATGGCCGGCGCAGGATAGGCCGCCTTGATAAAGCGGTTAGCGGTCGGGAAGCGTGGGATCGCCTTGAGCAGTGCGCCTTGCTTGGCCAAGTCGGTCATGCGGCGCAGCTCGTCGGGCGTCCATGTAAACGAGAGATAGTCGATCAGGGTTTTATTGCCGATAACCCTATTTATCGGCATCGCGGCGTTATGACCAGTCATCGAAAAAGACCCCTTGGTCATAGAACCCGCGCCATGTGGCTTCCGTCACCTCGACCAGCTCAAACACCGTATCGGGGTACGTCATAGAGAGGTAGATCCGCAGCTCATGCAAATCGCGGAACATCTCAACCTGACCCGCGATGCAGGCGGAGAAATCGCCCGTCGGCTCAGCCTGAAAGTAGACCTTGCGCTCTGTGAGCGCCGGCAGGTCTAGGTTTTGTGGGCTATAGTGGGTCATGATTCGAGCATTCAAATGATTTGTTGAATGGATTGAATCATGTAAATGAATGAATGGAAACAAGGGCATTTTGGCCGATTTTGGGTATGATGGCCCCAATAGAGGTTCGACTCAGGAGCAACAAAATGGACTCAAAGACATTGATTGAGGCTTACATGAGAGCCAAAAAATTCTCTCAGTACCAAGAAGCAGCCGCAGACCTTGGATTTACTAGCTCTTACATATCCGCCCTTGTAAAAGGAAAGTCGCAACTCACTGATACCACAGCAAAAAAGCTCGCCGAGGAAATCGGCCTCGACGTCAAAGAAGTGCTACTCAGCCTACACGCCGTCAAGGAGACCGATCCCGAGCTAAAGAAGGCGTGGTACGACATACTGACAACGTACTCAAAAGCAACCGGCGCGGCGCTAACCCTTGCCGTAGCTGTGTTGATGAGCCCTGGGCCTGAGCAAGACGTTACTTCGCATAATATATATTATGTTAAATTAACTATGTAAGTGAACCCTATCACTGGTGCTATCACTTCGCCCATCGCCTTTGGAGGCCATTCGGCTGGTGCTCGCAACAGCACTTGTCTAGAGAGACAGCTCTCGGGCATCAGCAACTTGATAGTGGCACGGCCTTGGCCAAAGGCGCCCTCTTGTCTGCCATCAACAAGGGTGCCATGCTGCCGGGGCTCGTTCATAGGTTCTTAGCGGCTCTCGCAATATGGACGTTCAAGTGGCTAGCGCCACTTATTTCACTCGCTTAAGGATTCATCATGTTCAAACAGACTGCCTTACTACTCTCTCTCGCCCTGATGGGCATGACTCCGGCTTACGCCATTAGCGCCAAGTATCGTCAACAACTGGAACAGTCCGGGTGTACCCAGGTCACTGAGGCCCAGGGCTGCGACATTCACAAGAGCAAGGCCGAAAACGCAGCCGCCGGATTTGGCTCCGTCGCCACTCCAGCCAGTCCCTATGCCGGTCACTGGATTGCCACGCAGCCCCAGACCGGTGCCACCGTGGCCCATATCCGTATCGATGCCAAGGATCAGGTATGGGTCAACAACAAGAAGCTGAAGGCCAAGAAATCTGATGGCGCCCTGATCGTCAAGGATGGCTATATCACCTACACCATTCAGGGGGATCGCCGGCTCAAGGGAGAGGATACTTGGTTTGACAGCGATGCCGGCACCAGAGGCATCATCACAGCCCAATAAGCCGAACGGGGAGCGCGCCTCCCCGTTTCTCACTCCCCTCCCCTGATATTCCTCCCCGGGCGCCCGCTGCAAAGGTCTCTTCCGAGCGCACCATTTTGTGACTTCGGCCGGTAATGGCGGCCAATGCCCGATGTGATGTGTGTATAATGAGCCCATTATCTGCCCATCATCGGATCATAATAAGTGGCTGAATTATCACCAGAAGAGCTTAAGCCTGACTTTGGCAACACCGAGTTTCGCCCCCTGTCGGCGCTGGAGCCGCTCACCTTTGCGGATCTGCAACCACGCGCCATCTCCGGTATTCATCGCCTGGCCAACTTCTCTGGCGACTCCCCTGTCATGCTGCTCAACGGCTTTCCCGGTGTGGACTATGAAGCGGTCTGCAACCAGCTGATCGAGGGCGTCACCGGCCAGGACTCGGATCTCTTCGATCTCTGCTTTACCGAGAACCTCAACAACCCCTTCAAGCCCATCTGGCTGCAGTTGCAACCGGGCACGGGTTATGAGTTTTGCGAGATGGTGGCCGAGCTGCTCAAGCTGGCCAACCACCACCTGGATGCCGAGCGTCTGGTCACCCGCATCATGAGAAAGCAAAACGATGATCCCAAGATCGACGATTTTCTCTCGGACTTGACCGCTCATGTGGCCCTGGGGCTCGAATTCCAGCACCCGGTGCTTATCAACCTGCTGATCCACCATGAGCAGAAGCAGGCGCCCATCATCTATGGGCGCGATCTCAACTGGGACACCCTGTTTGGCTCCATCAACTACCAGACGGAGCAGGGCTCTGTCTATGCCAACCACCACCTGCTCGAGCCTGGCCTGGTGCGCGAGGCCAATGGTGGCTACCTCATCCTTCCCCTCGATGAGCTGCTGGCCCAACCCCACCTCTGGTTCAAGCTCAAAAACGCCATGCAGAAGGGCGAGCTGGACTGGAACGCCTTCCAGGAAGGCAAGACCCTTACCCCCTTCTTCTCTCCCGAGCCCACCCCGGTCAAGCTCAAGCTGATCCTGGTGGGCGATCGCCTGGATGTGGCCGAGTTCCAGCAACTCGACAGGGACATGAGCGAGCGTATCTTCCTGCGTGCCGAGCTGGTCTCCGAAGTGAGCGTCGAGCTGCAGCTCGACGAGTTCACCCGCTATCTGGCCGGACTGATGCAGCAGTGGCATCTGCTGGACTTCACGCCGGATGCGGTGGCGGCCCTCTGCCGTCACGCCTCACGTCTGTGTGATCACCAGGAGTGGCTCTCTCTGGCCGATGTGCAGATCAGTGCCCTGATGCGTCTGGCAGATGGTGTCGCCCGGGATGCCGGCGCCGAGCAGATCTCCGGTGATCATATCCGCGAGGCTCTGGGCGAGCAGGATTTTCGCCTCAACTATCTGGTTGAACAGTCGGATCTGGGCGTCATCGATGGCCAGATCCTGCTGCAGACCGACGGCGAGGAGATCGGCCAGATCAATGGTCTCTCGGTTATCCAGGTGGCCGGCCACCCCTATGACTTTGGCGAGCCGGTCCGCCTGACCGCCACCGTCCACATGGGAGATGGCGATGTGGCAGACATCGAGCGCAAGGCAGAGCTGGCCGGTCACATCCACGCCAAGGCGATGATGATCATCCACGGCTACCTCTCCAACAAGTTTGGGGCCGAGAACCCCTCCCCCCTCTCCGCCAATCTGGTGTTCGAGCAGTCCTATCACGAGATTGACGGCGACAGCGCCTCCCTCACCGGTCTGTGTGCCCTGCTCTCGGCCCTCGCCCGCCAACCCATCTTCCAGCACTTCGCCGTGACGGGCGCGGTCGATCAGTTCGGCAACGTGCAGCCGGTGGGCGGGGTGAACGAGAAGATTGAAGGCTTCTTCCGGGTCTGCCAGATCCACGGCCTCACCGGTAAACAGGGGATCATACTGCCCGCCACCAACAACCTGCAGCTCAACCTCTCGGACGAGGTGATCGAGGCGGTAGAGGCCGGCCAGTTTCATATCCACCCGGTCAGCCATGTGGAAGAGGCCATCGAGCTGCTCACCGGCTGTATCGCCGGCGAGCCGGACAAGGAGGAGACTCTGTTTGGTCGTATCCAGACCCGTCTGGACGAGCTCAACGGCACCCTGCCCCGCCAGGGTTTGTTGCGCCGGCTGCTGGGGCGCCTGTTTAGCCTGTAAGAGAGATCGGAGTTGTTTAGCGAACAGGTGTACGCTAAATTGGCCGGGCATTGAACGTCAACGAGAAGGATTGACCCGTGATCGAAGAAATGACCGCTCCCCGCCTCTCCCTTTGTGAACAGGGCAAAGAGAGCTTTACCCGTGAAGAGCTGCTCGCTTGCAGCCGTGGCGAGCTCTTTGGTGAGGGGAACAGCCAGCTCCCCGCCCCCAATATGCTGATGATGGATCGCATCGTGACCATCAACGACAAGGGTGGTGAGTACGCTAAGGGCGAGATCCTGGCCGAGCTGGATATCACGCCTGACCTCTGGTTCTTCGATTGCCACTTCCCCGGGGATCCCGTCATGCCCGGTTGCCTGGGCCTGGACGCCATGTGGCAGCTGGTTGGCTTCTTCCTCGGCTGGAAGGGTGGCCCCGGCAAGGGTCGCGCCCTGGGGGTTGGTGAAGTAAAATTCACCGGTCAAATCCTGCCGACCGCCAAGAAGGTCACCTACAAGATCACCATGAAGCGGGTCATCAACCGCAAGCTGGTGATGGGGATCGCCGACGGTGTGGTCGAGGTAGACGGTCGACCCATCTACAGTGCGACCGATCTCAAGGTGGGCCTGTTCCAGGACACCAGCAGCTTCTAAGCAAAATGACCAAGGGGCCCAGCGGGCCCCTTGTCGTTGTATCCTGTCGTTACTTCATATTCATGAAGAGGCCTGAACCCCGTCCTTCCATGGCATCTCGCCAACCCCCGAGCCAATGACCACGGGCATCTAGGCACTGATAGGGACAAGCCTCCTTATGTTTGCCGGCAACGCCAGCCTGATAACCACGAGCGCGAGCCCTTTCCAGACGGTCCCGTTTCTGTCTCTTCATCATTCTTGACCCTCTTTGCGTGGAAAAAAAAGTCGACCAATTTTGCACCGGTCGACTTTCATCATTATCCCAATCGGGAGGGCGGGTCAAACCCAATTTTTCATCATCTCGTCACTGTGTGACACAAGCGTATGAAGTGGGTGAACTTTCGATGACGGGTTATCAGTCACCGTTTTTTATACCCTCCAACTCCTCCCAGCGCAGGAAGGCCTCCTCGAGACCGTTCTCGGCCGCCGCCAGGGCTTCCAGCCTGGGCTGGGTCTGCTCACTGGGCAAAGAGAAGAAACCGGGAGCATTGATCTCGGCCTGCAGGGTGGCGATCTCGGCCTCCAGCGTCTCGAGACGAGCAGGCAGGGCATCGAGCTCGAGCTGCAACTTGTAGGAGAGCTTCTTGCTCTTCCTGGCTTCGGGTGCAGGGGTTGGCGCCACGACGGGCACAGGCTCGCTCTTCTTCACCGGCTGACTCACCTGCTGACTGCGGGTGTGCATCATGTCGGCATAGCCACCCACGTAGTCGCTGATCCGCCCGTCTCCTTCGAAGAACCAGCAGCCGGTCACCGTGTTGTCGATGAAACGGCGATCGTGGCTCACCAACAGCAGAGTGCCCGGGTAATCCGCCAGCAGCTCTTCGAGCAGTTCGAGGGTTTCGACGTCGAGATCGTTGGTCGGCTCGTCGAGGATCAGCAGGTTGCTCGGCTTTAAGAACAACTTGGCCAGCAGCAGGCGGTTCTTCTCGCCCCCCGACAGAGCCCGCACCGGGGTACGCGCCCGCTTGGGTTCGAACAGGAAGTCTTGCAGGTAACCGAGGATGTGACGGGTACGTCCACCGACGGTCACCTCCTGCTTGCCTTCCCCCACGTTCTCCATCACGGTCTGCTCGGGGTTGAGCTGCTCACGATACTGATCGAAGTAAGCCACCTCGAGGTTGGTGCCCTGACGAAGCTGTCCAGCGTTGGGCTCGAGATCCCCGAGCAGCAGCTTGATGAGGGTCGACTTGCCACAGCCGTTGGGACCGACCAGGGCAATCTTGTCACCGCGCTGCACCAACAGCTCCAGACGGGTGAAGAGGGTCTTGTCATCAAACGAGAGACTCACTCCCTGAGCCTCGAACACCAGCTTGCCGGAGCGACCCGCATCCTCCATCTGGAGTCTGGCCTTGCCTTGCAGCTCACGGCGCTCGCGACGCTCCATGCGCATCGCCTTGAGGGCGCGCACTCGCCCCTCGTTGCGGGTACGGCGGGCCTTGATCCCCTGGCGTACCCACACCTCTTCCTGGGCCAGCTTGCGATCGAACTCGGCGTTTTGCAGCTCCTCGACCCGCAGTGCCTCCTCCTTGCCGATGAGGTACTGATCGTAATCCCCGGGCCAGGAGGTGATCTTGCCGCGATCGAGATCGATGATGCGGGTCGACAGGCGGTGGATAAACTCCCGATCGTGGGAGATAAAGACGATGGCGCCGCGAAAATCTTTCAGGAAGTTCTCGAGCCACTGAATGGCGTCGATATCCAGGTGGTTGGTCGGCTCGTCGAGCAGCAGGATGTCCGGATCACTGGCCAGGGCACGGGCCAGAGCCACCTTGCGCAGCCACCCGCCGGAGAGGCTGGAGAGCCTGGCCTCCGGATCGAGACCGAGCAGTTGCAGCACCTGATTGATGCGGGTCTCGAACTGCCAGCCCTGGCAGTGATCGAGCTGCTCTTGCAGGCGGCTCATGGTGCGGATGTGCTGATCGCTCGGATCCTTGGCCACCAGGAGCGAGGCCTGATGGTAGTCCTTGAGCAGCTCCCCCACCAGAGAGAGGCCCTCGGCGGCGTAGTCGAACACACTGTGCTCACTCGAGGCCGGCGGATCCTGCTCGAGACGGGCGATTTTCAAATCCTGCTGGATGATGAGACGACCGTCGTCCAGGTTCATCTCGCCAGCCAGGATCTTCATCAGGGTGGACTTGCCTGCCCCGTTACGCCCGACCAGACAGAGGCGCTCGCCACGCTCGATCTGCAGATCGGCCTGATCGAGCAAGGGGGCATCACTAAACGAAAGGCAGGCGCCGTGCAGGGTCAACAGAGCCATCGTGATTCCTTAAGGGTGTATAGCGGTGAAGCGGCGCAGTGCCGCCAGATCGAACGGCCAGCCGAGCTCACGCCCGGCCTCGTCACGCAGCACCGGGATGCGCACCCGGTAGGCGTCAAGCCAGGCCGGGTCGTCGAGAATGTCGCAGCGCCGGGTGATGCTGGCGAGCCCTGCCGTCTCCAGCAGGGCCCAGGCCTCCTCACAGAGGTGACAGCCGTCGGTATGAAACAGGGTCAGCATCAGTCCTTCACATGATGAATGAGCCAGCAGTTGTGGATCTGCGGGTTGCGCTCGAAGTCTTTGGGCAGGGTCTGCTTGCTGATGTTTTGCACCTCAAGGCCCAGATCGGCCACGCCCTCCATGTCCATCTTGAAGTGGCGCTTGTTGTTGGAGAAGACCAGGGTCCCTTCCGGTGCCAGCAGGCGCTTGAGATGGCCGAGCAGGATCAGGTGATCGCGCTGCACATCGAAGGTCGACTCCATCCGCTTGGAGTTGGAGAAGGTAGGCGGGTCGATGAAGATGAGATCGTACTGCCCCTGCGCCTCGCTCAGCCATTGCAGGCAATCTTCCTGCACAAACTGGTGCTGGCGACCGCTCAGACCGTTCAGGCGCATGTTGTCCTGTGCCCAGTTGAGGTAGGTGCGCGACATGTCCACCGTGGTGGTCTCGCGGGCACCGCCCAGCGCAGCATGCACGGTGGCGCTGCCGGTGTAGGCAAACAGGTTGAGGAAACGGGCTCCCTTGGCCATCTCGCCGAGCTTGCGGCGGGTGGTGCGGTGATCGAGGAAGAGCCCCGTATCGAGGTAGTCGTGCAGGTTGACCCAGAGCCTGGCACCGTATTCGTTCACCTCGAAGCGCTGCTTCTCTTCGGCCAGCTTCTGGTACTGCTGTTTGCCTTCCTGGCGCTCGCGCACCTTGAGCACCACCTTCTCCCCGTCCACACCGGTGACGGCGATAGCGGCCTGGACCATGTCGAGCAGGCGCTGGCGGGTCTTCTGGGCCGGGATGTCCTTGGGCGCGGCATACTCCTGCACGACCAGCCAGTCGCGGTAGCGATCGATGGCAGCGTTATATTCGGGCAAGTCCGCGTCATAGAGGCGGTAGCACTCAATCCCCTCTTTCTGGGCCCACTTCTCGAGCCCCTTGAGGTTCTTTTTCAGGCGATTGGCGAAGTCTTCCGCCACCTGCTTGTTCGAGGCAACCGAGTCGAGGGCGATCTGGTAGTTGCGCAGCTGGCACTCGATGCCGCCGTTAAAGAGGCGGTACTGCTTGTCGGCGCGCAGACGCAGGCAGCTCAGCAGCTCCGGCGAGGCCGAAAGGATGGAGACCTTCCACCCCTGGAACTCGCGGCGCAGGGCATCGCCGAGGGCCTGGTGCACCTCGATGAGGGCCGGGAACTCCCCCAAACGCTCGCCGTAGGGCGGGTTACAGATGAGCATGCCCACCTCTTCGGTCCCCTTGAGGGGGTTGGAGAGGTTGACCGCATCGCCAGCGGCGAACTGGATGAGGTGCCCCACCCCGGCCGCCTTGGCATTGGCACGGGCCTTGGCCAGTACCCGCTCGTCGCTGTCGCGGCCAAAGATCTTGCCACCGACGCGACCGAGGCCGCGTTTGGCGCGCACCTGGGCCTCCATCATCAGGCTCTGCCACAGTTCGGGATCGTGGCCGAGCCACTTCTCGAAGCCCCAGCGCGGGCGGTTGAGACCCGGCGCCACGTCGGCGGCCATGAAGGCAGCCTCGATGAGCAGGGTGCCCGAGCCGCACATGGGATCGAGCAGCGCCTCACCGGCCCAGCCACTGCGCAGCAACATGGCGGCGGCCAGGTTCTCTTTGAGCGGCGCCTCGCCGGTGCCCTGGCGGTAGGCACGCTGGTGCAGTGCCGAGCCCGACAGATCCAGGGTGATGTTCACCTTGCCCTTGCCGAGGTGACCGAGGATGCGGATATCCGGCTGCTTCTTGTCCACGTCGGGACGGGCGCTGCTGCGCTTTTGGAAGCGGTCAACGATGGCATCTTTAACCTTGAGCGCGCCGTACTGGGTGTTGCGAATGGAAGCGCTGGTACCGGTGAAGTCCACCGCGATGGACGAGGTGGCCGGAAAGTGTTGCTCCCAGGGCAGGGTATGAACACCCAGATAGAGGTCGAGATCATCCTTGACCGGGAATTCGGCCAGCACCAGCACGATGCGGGAGGCGAGACGGCTCCAGAGACAGGCCTTGTAGGCCTGCTCGAGCTCGCCCTTGAAGTGGACGCCGGCAACGGTCTCACGCACGTCACTCGCGCCAAGACCGGTCAGCTCTTCGGCCAGCAGGCCTTCCAGCCCCTTGGGGCAGGTTGCAAAAAATTGTTTCATCACGCTCACGGGGATGCCATAAAAAGGGCAGCATTATACCCTATTGTCTCCTCGCCACACAGACTCTGAGTGTGACCGGGGACAATAAGGGTGGCTTTAAGAGGGCCGCAACGAGGCGGCCGGAGGAAAAACAGGGCTCAACCAGCCTGACGATAGTCTTGCTGTGGTCGCTGACGCAGACTCATTCGATTATTCATCACCTTGATGACCCCAAAGCGGGGCAGCGACTTGCTGGTCGTCAGTACCAGATCATCGCTCAGGCAGAGGCAGACACTCGCCTGCTCACCAGCCTCGATGACGAGGAATTCACCACGGCCATGGGGGGTCACCATCTCAACCAGCAGCCCCGCCTCGACCATGACTCCCTCCTGCTCTGCGAAGAACCAACTCTGGGGCATCAGGGGCTTGTAAAAACGGGTTACCGCAATGGCATTGAGAACCAGCTGAACCTGATGGGGCACCGACCAGGCAAGATCCTGGGTACGTTCCATCAACTGGTAGTAGAGGGCCGCATCATCGACACAAAAGGGGGCATGAGTAAACGCAGCAGGAACCAGTTGCTTGCCACAATATTCGGTGGCGAACAGCATCTGCTCGGATAAATCGAGCATCAGACGATCAGCCTGATGGTCATAACGCCAGTGCCAGTGATCGTTGGGTGCAATGATCATGGGCGCCCCTTAAACTTGAAAATTGACTCAAATACCATTTTATGCAGAGAGTCAGGTCAATTTCAATTAGCGGGGCGCCCCTTAGTTAAATATTGGTCACAATATCTTTGATTAGTGCCGGCCCCTTGTAAATAAACCCGCTGTATATTTGGACCAGACTGGCTCCTGCGGCCATTTTTTCACGAGCGGCCATGGCACTGTCGATACCCCCTACCCCGATAATCGGCATGGACCCCTTCAGGTGACCTGCGAGCTGACGAATGACCTCTGTGCTGCGCGGCTGCAACGGGCGCCCCGACAGGCCACCGGCCTCCTGGGCATGGGGCATGTCATACACCATCTCCCGGGCCAGGGTGGTATTGGTCGCAATCACCCCGTCCAATTGATGACGAACAAAACAGTCGGCGACCTGTTCAATTTCATCGTCGCTCAGATCCGGAGCAATTTTCACCGTGAGAGGCACATACTTTTTGTAACGTTCGGCCAATTCTTGCTGACGCGCCTTCAAGGATCCCAGCAGATCGTCGAGGGCATCGCCATATTGCAGTTGCCGCAGACCCGGGGTATTGGGTGAAGAAATATTAACCGCAATATAACCCGCATGGTCATACACCTTGTCCATGCAGATCAGATAATCATCCTTGCCATGCTCGAGCGGGGTATCTTTGTTCTTGCCGATATTGATCCCGATGATCCCCTGATAGCGAGCACGTTTTACATTCTCAACCAGGTGGTCAACCCCTTTGTTGTTGAACCCCATTCGGTTGATGATCCCCTCCCCCGGAATGACCCGAAACAACCTTGGCTTGTCATTACCGGCCTGGGCGCGAGGTGTCACCGTGCCCACCTCCACAAAGCCAAACCCCATGGCACCAAAGGCATCGATGCACTCGCCATCCTTGTCCAGACCCGCGGCGAGGCCGACCGGATTGGCAAAATTAAGCCCCATGACGGTGACGGGGCGCGGTGGCAAGGTTTGGCGGAAGAGGCGATCGAGAGGGGTATTTTGGAGGCGGGAGAGCTGTTTGATGGAGAGTTCGTGGGCAACTTCGGGATCGAGCTTGAACAGGAAGTGCCTGGCGAGGGGGTAATACATCGTTGCTCCTTAAAAAAGCCCCGGCACATGCCGGGGCTTGTTCGTCTTATGCCGAGGTACGGCAATTCAACTGGAGCAGGTTCAACTCCCGCAAGGCCACCGAGAACTTGGCGAACTCGTGTGTGCTGGTGGTCTTGAAGTCGGCCAACATATGGGTCCAACGGGACAGGAGTTGCTCATGCTCCGAAATCCAGTCGGCCAGTATGGTACCGCATTCCCCCTGATCTTTGCACCCTTCAAACACCACGGCGGTCAATGCCCGCTGCTGCCAGTCGAGATCCTCGCGAAACGCCGCGCGGGCCATCGCCTGCCAGTGGTTGCCGACCGGCTGGTGGTTGATTTGGGCCAGGAACCAGTGCAGCTCGAGACGGGCACCGAGGCGATAGTAGACATCGGCCACCCGCAGTACATCAACCTGCTGCTCGGCCGCCACCTGGGCCAGATCCAGGCTGGAGAAGAGGCTGCTCATATGCGCCAGCTGGCGGGCGATAGGCTCGGGCACCCCCTCACCGACCAGACGGGCAACCCCCTCCTTGTGCTCTTCCACCTCACTCTCCTCCATCACCTCATAGAGGTGCTCGGAGAGGCTCAGGAAGGCAGGACGGAAGAAGGCGACCGTCTCTTCGATGCTCCAGTTGCGGTTGCGGGTGCGCAGGAACCAACGGGTCGCCCGGCGCAGGATGCGACGACTGTAGAACATCATCTCGAGCTGAGTCTCGGCACTGACCCGGTTATCGAGCCCCTCGATGCCACGCCACAGGGCATCGAAGCCAAACACCTCGCGGGCCATGGCAAAGCAGATGGCCACCTCGGCCACGCTGGCGCCAGTCTCATCGCGCAGACGGTAGGCGAAGTTGAGACCCATATCGTTGACCAGCATGTTGGCGACCCGGGTTGCGATGATCTCGCGGCGCAGGGGATGCTGCTGCATCGCCTCGCCGAAGCGCTGTTGCAGCTGGGTCGGGAAGCTCTTGACCAGCATACGGGCGAGGAAAGGATCCTCGGTCACCTCGGGTGTATTGAGCTGCTCTTTGAGCACCATCTTGCCGTAGGCAACCAGCACTGACAGCTCTGGGCGAGTCAACCCCTGGCCTGCGGCCATGCGTTCGGAGAGCTCCTCGTCGCTCGGCAGATGCTCGAGGGCGCGATCCAGCTTGCCCTCACGCTCCAGAGCCTGAATGAAGCGCTGCTGCTCCTTGATCTGTTCATCGCCACGATAGCGGGTCACCGAGATGGACTGGGACTGACGATAGGCGTTGGTCAGCACTATCTGGGCCACCTCGTCGGTCATCTCGTAGAGCATCTGATTGCGCTGCTTGACGGTCAGATCCCCGGCATCGACCAACTGGTTGAGCAGGATCTTGATGTTCACCTCGTTGTCGGAGCAGTCCACCCCCCCCACGTTATCGGTGAAGTCGGTGTTGAGACGGCCGCCGTTCATGGCGTACTCGATGCGCCCCTGCTGGGTGAAGCCGAGGTTCCCCCCCTCGCCCACGATGCGCGCCTTGAGCTCGCCACCGTTGACTCGCAGGGCATCGTTGCTGCGATCCCCTACCTCGGCGTGGCTCTCCTTGCGGCTCTTCACATAGGTGCCGATGCCACCGTTCCAGAGCAGATCCACATCGAGACACAGCAGCGCCTTGATGAGCTCGTTGGGGGTCATGGTGTCGCGCTCGGTGTGGAGCAGCCCCTTCATCTCATCTGACAGCTTGATGGACTTGGCCGAGCGCAGGAAGATGCCGCCGCCCTGGGAGATGAGCGACTTGTCGTAGTCGTCCCAGGTGGAGGTGGGCAGATCGAACAGACGCTGACGCTCGGCAAAACTCCTGGCCGCATCCGGGGTGGGATCGACAAAGATGTGCATGTGGTTAAACGCCCCCACCAGACGGGTGTGCTCGGAGAGCAGCATGCCGTTGCCGAAGACATCCCCCGCCATGTCGCCAATCCCGACGCAAGTGAAATCGGAGCTCTGGCAGTCGACCCCCATCTCGCGGAAGTGGCGCTTGACCGATTCCCAGGCGCCGCGGGCCGTGATCCCCATCTTCTTGTGGTCGTAACCGACCGAGCCGCCGGAGGCGAACGCATCACCCAACCAGTGGCCATACTCGAGGCTGATCTCGTTGGCGATGTCGGAGAAGGTGGCGGTGCCCTTGTCGGCGGCGACCACCAGGTAGTAGTCATCCTCGTCGTGGCGCACCACGTCTCTGGGCGGGATCACCTCCCCCTTGATGATGTTGTCGGTCACATCCAGGAGGCCTCGGATGAAGAGGCGATAGCAGGCCTTGCCCTCCTCCTGAATGGCGGCGCGGTTGGCCCCGACCGGCATCTGCTTGCAGTAGAAGCCGCCCTTGGCCCCGACCGGCACAATCACGGTGTTCTTCACCTGCTGCGCCTTGACCAGACCCAGTACCTCGGTACGGAAGTCCTCCTTGCGATCGGACCAGCGCAGGCCACCCCGGGCCACCTTGCCCCAGCGCAGGTGAACCCCCTCGACCCGGGGCGAATAAACGAAGATCTCGAACTTGGGCAGCGGCAGCGGCATGTCGGTGATAGAGGCCGGAGCCAGTTTGAAGGAGATATAGGGCTTGTCGAGACCGGCCTTATCCTTCTGGTAGAAGTTGGTGCGAAGAGTCGCCTCGATCATCTCCATAAAGCGGCGGATGATGCGATCATCATCAAGGTTGGCCACCTGATCCAGACGGTGGATGAGATCCCCGTGCAGCTTCTCGAGGGCGTGCTCGTTGCGTTCGATGGCCGGGTTCATCCGCTGCTCGAACAAGTCGAACAGACGGCGGGCAATCTCGGGATAACGGTTGAGGGTCTCCTCGATATAGGCCTGGCTGAAGGTGACACCGGTCTGGCGCATGTACTTGGCATAGGCACGCAGCACCGACACCTGGCGACCACAGAGCCCACCCCCGAGTACCAGACGGTTGAAACCGTCATCCTCGAGGCGCTTCTCCCATACGGCGGCAAAGGCCTCCTGGAAGCGGGTCTGGCACTCCTCCAGATCGAGCGCCTTGCCGGTGAAGGTCATGGCGAAATCGAGCACCCAGAACACCTCACCGGCACCGTTACGCACCTGATAGGGCGTTTCACCGATCACCCGCAGCCCCATGTTCTCGAGCATGGGGAGCACGTCAGAGAGGTGGATAGGCTCATTGCGGTGGAACAGCTTGAGACGGACCTTCTGGGCGTCGCTCTCCTCCTGGGGACGGTAGAAGAGCATGCCGAGGGGAGTCTCCTCGGAGAGAGACTCGAGCTGAATGATGTCGGCCACGGCAGAGCCGGGCAGCACGTCCTCTTTGTAGGCACGGGGGAAGGCAGCACTGAAACGGCGACGCAACAGGTTGCCACGAGTCTCACCAAAGTGGGAAAGCAGTACGGTATCGAGACGATCGTCCCAGCTGCGGGCAGCCTCGATGAGGTTGGTCTGGATCTCGTTCACATCCACATCCACGTTATTGTTATTGACGCGCACTATGTAGTGGGTGCGGGCCAGCACCCCTTCGGTGAAGTAGACGTTGAACTCCACCTCCTCCTCGCTGCCGAAGTACTGCTGCAACACCTGCTGGGTCTTGACCCGCAGGGCAGTGTTGTAGCGCTCCTTGGTCACATAGACCATGCAGGAGAAGAAGCGGCCGTAGACATCACGGCGCACAAACAGGCGCAGCATGTCGCGCTCTTGCATCTCGAGCACCCCGAGCCCGGTGTCGAGCAGCTCCTCATCGCTGGCCTGGATCAGCTCATCACGCGGGTAGGTCTCGAGGACGTTGAGCAGCGCCTTGTAGGCATGAGAGCCCTTCTCGAAGCCGGAAGCCCCCATGATGCGCTCCACCTTGTGGCTGATGAGCGGGATCTGGGTGGCACTGGTGTTGTAGATAGAAGAGGCATAGAGGCCGATGAAGCGATCTTCACCCACCACCTTGCCATGCTCGTCGAAGCGCTTGATGCCGATGTAATCGATATAGGCGGGGCGATGAACCCGGGACTTGCTGTTGGACTTGGTCAGGATCAGCAACTCCTGGCTCAGGGCCGCATGGCGGGCACTGGCCGGCATGGTGCCAAGGCGCATGCCCCCTTCCTTGATGGAGTTCTTCATCAGACCCAGACTGGAGCCGGCCACCGGGGTGATCTCGTGATCCCCTTCAACCCCCTTGACGTCGTAGCGGCGATAGCCCATCAGGGTGAAGTTGTGGGCTGCAACCCACTTGAGGAAGGTCACCGCCGTCTCGCGCTGTGCCTTGGTGTGGGGCGAGGGACGCTTGGGCAACTCATCGATGATGGCCTGCAGACGCTCCTGCATGGGGAGCCAGTCGCTAACGGCCAGTGCCACCTCTCCCGCAACAGAGTGGAGCTCGGCACTGAGCGCCTCCATCTGGGCTTCGTCGGTCAGGTGATCGATCTCGACCAGAAAGGCCGTCTCGACCGAGGTCTGGCCATCGATGTTGTCGATCCCAAGAATATCGGTGATCTCGCCATCCTTGCCACGCACCAGGTGCAGCGGCTGGTGGAGCATCATGTGTGCGGTGATCCCGAGGCGCTTGAGGGCCATGCGGAAAGAGTCGACCAGGAAGGGGCTGTCCTGCACGATCAGCTCGACGATGGTGTGGGGAGATTGCCAGCCATGGCGCGTCAGTTCGGGGTTATAGACCCGAATATGGGGAGTCGTCTCCTTGCGCCGGTTAAGGGCGTTCCAGAGACTGATAGCGGCGCCATAGAGATCGCTGTCGTTGCGATCGACCAGATCGTCGCTGCCCATGTTGCCATAGAACTTGGCGACGAAGCGCTCCACCAGAGAGGCACTCTTGTTGGGCAGTTTCTGATTAACGAGTTGGATGACGTTTTCGAGCAGGACGGAAACGGGTGCGTCTTTCAAAGCCATTTGTTGTTTTCCTTAGCGGACTTCACACCGCAAACGGCAACAAGGTGCCGCGCTGGGTACAAGGGTCAGCGCGAGTGTAATCCCAAGCATGTAACAAGGCGAGCCAAGGTGATAACAGTTTGTTAAAACTTAGGGCAAGATCACGGCGCCGTTTGTCAGATATGCTGCCAAGGGCGTTAACTGACAGGAAAAGCAACTGGCCCGACCGCCCTTTGACCGCAGGGGTGTCGGCAGGAGTGGGTAAAATGTGAGCAGATTGTTACGACAACCGCTCCAGACTGAGAAAGCGATGATCATCCTGGGTTTTAAGCAGAAAACGGCCATAGACGCCGCTCTGATTGACGAAGGGTCTGAGTTTGTCGGCAGAGAGCTCAAGCACCAGCCCCTGCTCGCTGCGCACCACCAGTTTGCGCACCTCCCCCCGATAGAGGCGCAGGATCTCATCGGCAGGCAGGCTGAGGCGAAACGTGTACTGTTTCATGACAGCTCCTAAGAAAGCGGGCGACTGGCGCCCGCCTGGATTTCCTTACATCTTGAGCGCTTTATCGATCTTCTCGAAGAGATCCGCCGCCAGGTTGGGCAGGGCGGCGAGTCGCTCCAGCTCGGCACGCACCAGGGCCTTGCGCCCAGCATCGAGCCGCTTGAACTGGATAAGCGGTGTGATCATGCGCGATGCGGTCTGCGGGTTGACCTCGTTGAGCACCACCAACTGATCCGCCAGGAAGCGGTAACCACTGCCATCTTTGGCATGGAACTGCACCGGGTTGCCAGCCGCGAAGCTGCCGATCAACGCTCGCACCCGGTTCGGGTTACGAATGCTGAACGTCGGGTGCGCCATGGCGCTGCGGATCTCGGCCAACGCATCACTCGCAGGCTTGCTACCCACCAGACGCAGCCAGTTATCGAGCACCAGACCATCGTGAGCCCACTTGGCTTCAAACTCGGCCATCAAACGCGCCCGACAAGGCAGCAGGAAACCGTTGGCCACCTGCAACGCCGCCAGCAGATCCGTCATGTTATCGCTCTGATCAGCCTGGGCTGCCACCAGATCATCGGCTCTGTCCCCATCCCGGGCTACCCGGTAACCGAGCAGCACATTACGCAGGGTACGGCGCGCGGCAGCCTCGTGGCTGTTCTCGTATCCTTCGGCTTTGAGGGCGTCGTGCTGCTCATCGAGTCGGGAGCCAAAGGCCACGGCCAGGGCATGCCGAAGCCCATGACGAACCTGATGGATGGCATCGACATCGGCGGTCTCGAACTGCTCAAACAGTGTCCCTTCACCCGGCAGGGTCAACAACTCGGCCTTGAAGGCAGGCTCGAGGGTATCGTCGCCCAGCACGGCCGTGAACGCCTCCAGCAAGGCCGGTGAGAAGACGATATCCTCCCCTTGCGCCAAACGGGTCACATTGCTGATCACGGCCTGATTGACCAGGGTCTGGGCCGCATCCCAACGGGCAAATTCATTGCGGGCATGAGCGATGAGGAAGGTCAGGGCCTCCTCCGAATAGGGATAATCGAGCCGCACCGGCGCCGAGAAGTCACACAACAAGGAGATGATCGGGCGCTCTGACAGGCCGTCGAAGAGGAAGGTCTGTTCGCACTCCAGAACATCCAGCACCGGGTGCAGCTGCTGACCGGCCCGCTGCAGTGGCAAGCGGCCACCATCCCGGCCATACAGCTCGATGGCCAGCGGAATGTGCAAAGGGAGCTTCTCGGCCTGATCCAGCGTGGCCGAGGTATACTGGGTGACATGAAGGCGATACTCACCGCTGGCGGCATCGAACTCGTCACGAACGGTCAACTCGGGCGTCCCCGATTGACTGTACCAGCGGCGGAAGCGGCCGAGATCGACCCCCGACGCCTCTTCCATGGCACAGACGAAGTCTTCGCAGGTGGCCGCCGTGCCATCATGGCGCTCGAAATAGAGGCGCATGCCCGCCTGGAACTTCTCCTCACCGAGCAGGGTGTGCATCATGCGGATCACTTCCGAGCCCTTCTCATAGACGGTCAGGGTGTAGAAGTTGTTCATCTCGATCACCACATCGGGGCGGATCGGGTGGGCCATGGGGCCTGCATCCTCGGCAAACTGGGGGCCACGGATGGTGCGCACGTTATTGATTCGGTTGACCGGTCGGGAGCCGACATCGGAGGAGAACTCCTGATCGCGGAACACGGTCAAGCCCTCCTTGAGGCTGAGCTGGAACCAGTCGCGGCAAGTGACCCGGTTACCGGTCCAGTTGTGGAAGTACTCGTGAGCGATGACCCGCTCGATACCGTGATAGTCGAGATCGGTGGCGGTGGCCGGGTTGGCCAGCACAAACTTGGAGTTGAAGATGTTCAGCCCCTTGTTTTCCATCGCCCCCATGTTGAAGAAGTCGACGGCCACGATCATATAGATATCGAGATCGTATTCGAGACCAAAACGCTCCTCATCCCACTTCATCGCCTTCTTCAGGCTCTCCATGGCGAAATCGGCACGCTCAAGATTGCCCTTGTCGACGAAGATCTCGAGGGCAACCTGACGGCCGGAGCGCGTGACATAGTGATCGCGCAGCACATCGAAGTCACCGGCGACCAGGGCGAACAGGTAGCTGGGCTTGGGGAAGGGATCTTGCCACTGAACGAAGTGACGCCCTCCGTCGAGGTCACCGCTGGCCACCTTGTTACCGTTGGAGAGCAGATACGGATACTTGCCCTTGTCGGCCGTGATGCGTGTGCTGTAGCGTGCCAGTATGTCGGGACGATCGAGATAATAGGTAATGCGCCGAAACCCTTCGGCCTCACACTGGGTGCAGAAGGCATCACCGGATTTGTACAGCCCTTCCAGCGCCGTGTTGGCGGCGGGATCGATTTCGGTCTCTATGGTCAGTACAAATTCGGCCGGCAGGTTCGCAAGCTCGAGCCCGCCCGGCAGCAATCGGTAATCCCCAAAGGGACGCCCGTCGACGGCGACGGTGATGAGCTCCATTTCGTCCCCGTCGAGCCGTAACGGCTCGTTGTGCTCGCCATTACGACGAACACGGGAGATAGCAGTCACCCGGGTCTGCTCCTCCCCCAGCTGAACATCGAGATCGATGGTGTCGATCAGATAGTGGGGAGCCTGATAATCCAGGCGATACTTGGCCGCAACGGCCTCAGTCGTGTGTGTCATTATTGTTTGCTTCCACGCTTATGTTGACCGTCAAAGGCTGTCACAGCCACCCGGCCCGGTCAACGGTTTCATCCTCCCCCCGAGCGCTATTGCCCCTGCTTTGCGCACGTTTTTCATCTGGGTTGCAGACGGTTGGATGTTGTTAACTCACACGCTTGTGTGATGGCATATCTATTTTATAGGTAAATAGACTGGGCGAGAGCGCCTTGCGAGTAGCCCCGGCACCTACTGAGCCCCCTCTCTTGCAAAGTGATAGATCCATCCATCATTCATCTGCGCCTGCGGTTCAACCAGCTCGGGTAGCGCTTCACAGCCCCCTTTACTGGCCTGCTGCAATGCCATCAGGGCGCACAGTGCCGCATCGTAAGGGTCTGTCCCAGGTACCAGATGTGACGGCAGATGAGGACGTAACTCTGGCCAGGCCTCACTGCCTCTGCCTGCGACCTTGGCAAGCGCCGGATACACCTCAATGGCCGAGTGCCCCTCCCCTTGCACCATAGCAGGCAAGATCGCCATGGCCAGGGTGGCGTTGTTACCCAGTCTGTCGAAGCTCGCCGAGAGGGGTTTCTTCCGGTATTGGCGATAGAGCCAACGGTCACAATCGCGATAGGCATAGGGGTTGTCTATCTCACGCTCCGGGATGTGACGAGGCCCCTGCCCTTCTCGCAGCAAGTCGACGAAGGCGGCTGGAAACGTGAGCGGAGCGTCAATCCCCAGGGTGACACACGGGTGAGCCAGTACCCGCTCGAGCAGCGGTGACTCGGGCAAGGCGGGAGCAAGCAGGGTACGCAAGTTGGGCTCACAGCGAGAGCTCAGACGAAAGAGCGGTGAGATACCAAGCCAGTCTAAGGGGCGACCCGGCGACCAGCCAACGACGGCAACCGCCTGAGCCTTGCCTTGCCACCCCCGTACATCCCAGCCAATACCGATGGCCTGCCATTGCTCATGTTGTTGCATCACACCTCCTCAAAGAGGCAGGAGAGTAGCGAAGAGCGCTCCCCTTTAGAAGGTATTCTTGCCATAACCCGGTACTCTCCCATTTGAAAGTACCCACCGCTGGGCCTAAAATGTCGCGCTTTGCACCCATTCGGACACAATCATGGAAACATTCAACCTGGAAGGCCACCCCCACGTCGAGCTGTGCGATCTGCTCAAGCATCTGGGATGGGCCGATAGCGGTGGACAGGCCAAACAGCTTATCGCCGAAGGCCTGGTCGAGGTCGATGGTCAGGTCGATACCCGCAAACGCGGCAAGATCCGCGCCGAGCAGGTGGTCAACTTCAACGGAATGAAGGCCGTTATCAAGCCGTGATCAGGCAGCCTTGAGCGATAACACCAGCTCAAAGCGAGCCATCGGCTCATCACCATCCCGCTCCGGACAGGTGGCCACCACCTCGATGGGGCGGTTGATCCGCTGCCCCGTGGCAATAGATTCCTCGATCATGGCGTCGATCTGCTCGCCGGCCGCACTGTAGAAGCGCACATCCGCCTCCGGGCGACGAATAAACTCTCCCGCCACACTCTTGAAGGCAAAGTGCACCTTGCGCTTGCGCTGACGACCCTTCTCCATGACCAGCAGGCCTCCGGCCAGATCGGCTCCGGTGGCAAGGGCACCAAAATACATGCTGCCCAGGTGGTTGCGGGTACGCCAACCGAGCGGGATCCGGATGGCCAGCTCCCTGGCATTAATGGTTTCGATGATCGGGGCGCAAAAACCGATGAGGGGAATGTAGCGCCACACGAAGAGGCGCAAGGCCAGATTGGTCTTGAAACGTTGCAGATCCATGGCAACTGATCCGATGAGTTGATGTTACGGAGATGTTGCCTGCATCGAATGGGGAATGCAAGCCGCCACTCGGGCGGCCTGCCACCTCAGGCTCGGCGCCCCTCCAGTTCGCGCCAGGCCCCCTGACTTTGCATATCGAACAGATGCGCATAATGGCCCCCTTTAGCCATCAGGGCATCATGGGTCCCCCTCTCCTGCACCTGGCCGCGCGAGAGCAGCAGGATCTCGTCGGCATCAACGATGGTCGAGAGGCGGTGCGCAACGGCGATCGTGGTACGCCCGCGTCTGGCATTGACCAGCGCCATCGAGAGGGCGGCTTCGGTCTGGGAATCCACGCTGGCCGTGGCCTCATCAAGGATGAGGATGCGCGGGTTACAGGCCAAGGCCCTTGCAAACGAGAGCAGTTGCCGTTGTCCGGCCGAGAGGTTTTGTCCCCCCTCGTCGAGCTCGCTATCAAGTCCCTGAGGCAGCGAACGAACGAAGTGATCGAGTTGAACCTCAGCCAGCACCTGCCAGAGGCGTTGCTCGTCAATGCCCTCACGGCCCAGTCTGATGTTGTCGGCCAGGGTGCCCGCAAAGATAAAGGGATCTTGCTGAACAAGCCCCATCTGCCTCCTGACACCAGCCAGCCCCAGCTCCCCAAGCGGGCGACCGTCGAGTCGTATCTCTCCCCTGCCCGCAGGGTAATAGCCCATCAGCAGGCTGATGATGGTGCTCTTGCCGCTACCGGTGTGCCCCACCAGCGCGAGCATCTCTCCCGACGAGATCTCGAAATCGACCTCGCTCAACACCGGCTGTACTCCGTCATAGGAGAAACCCACCCCGTCGAATGCCACCCTGCCGGCCAGCAGGATGTCGGCTCCTGCACTGGGCTCACGCACCTCATCGAGCAGCTCGAAGACCCGTTCACCGGCCACCATGGATTGCTGTAACTGGCCCAGCTGATTGGTGATCTCGATGATGGGCTCGATCATCCGCCCCAAATAGCTGATAAAGGCGTAGAGCACCCCCACCTGCACGGCACCGCTCCCCTGCCCTTCCCAGGCAAAGAGGCTCAGCAATCCCACCAGCACCAGCATATAGAGCAGGTCGATGAGGGGGCGTAACAAGAGACCATTGATCTTCAAACCACGCAGCCGAGCCTCACGATGCTCCCCATTGACTTTGGCAAACTCTTCGGCAAAACGGCGCTCCTGCACCAGTGTCTGGATCACCGTCATTCCCTGCAGCGATTCGTTGAGCCGACTGTTGATATCAGAGAGGAGACTACGAGTTGCCCGCACAACAGGTACACTCCAGCGCTGATAGAGCCACATGATGGCCCCCACCGAAGGCACCAGAGCCGCACACACCAGCATCAGGCGCAGATCGAGCAAGGCCATGGAGCAGAGGATGGCAAACAGCAACACCAGCTTTTGTACGAATTGGCCGATCACCTGCACATAAAGGTTCATGATCGCCTCGGTATCGTTGGTGATACGCGAAATGAGTGCCCCAGAGCGGTGCTTGTCAAAATAGCTGGCCGGCAGACGGATCGCCGTGGCGAAGACCTGCTCTCGCAAGCGCTGAACCACCGCCTGGGCGATATGATTGAACTGCAGGGACTGACGATAGAAACCCAGTGCCGAGAGCAGTTGCAGCGTCAGATAAGCCAACGCCAGGGTAGCGACGGCCGACCCTACCATCTGACGCGGCGCCAGATAATCATCGATAAAGAGCTTAATGAGCAGCGGCCCTGCCACTTCGGCCGCCGTGGCCAACATCAGCCATCCCAAGCCACGAATGAGCCAGCCTCTGTGCTCGAGGGCATAGGCGAGCAGGCGTTTAACGGTTGAATTCATGCCTCTTCCTCTTCGAGCCTCTGATAACGGACCATGTCGGCATACCAACCCCCCTGACTCATCAAGGCCGGGTGAGTGCCGCGCTGGGTTACCACCCCCTCATCGAGCACCAGGATCTCATCGGCCTGCTCGACCGCGGTCATGCGGTGAGAGGCGATAAGCAGGGTCCGCTTCTGCCGATGGAGCGCATGCAGAATATGTTGCTCCGTATGGGCATCGACTGCCGAGAGGGCGTCATCGAGCAACAGGATGGGTGCCTCCATCAGCAGGGCTCTGGCAATGGCGATCCGCTGCTTCTGTCCTCCCGAGAGCGTGATCCCTTTCTCACCCACTTCGGTCTCATAACCCCTTGGAAAACGGACTATCTCATCGTGGATGCAGGCGATACGTGCCACCGTCTCCACCTCTGCCGCCGAGGCATCGGGACGCCCCAGAGCGATGTTACCCCGTATGGTGGTCGAGAAGAGGAAAGGCTCCTGGGGTACATAGGCCAGCTGATGACGCAGCTCCCCCAGCGAAAGCTCAGGGAGCGGGGTGCCATTCATGGTAATGCGCCCCGTATCGGGATCGGCCAGGCGCAGCAGCAACCGGATAAGCGAGCTCTTGCCGGCACCGGTACGACCCACCACCCCAATCATGGAGCCCTCAGCCAGGGAGAAGTGGATATCCCGAAGCAAGGTACGCCCCTCACGACTCCAACCGACCCGCTCCAGAGTCAGTGGCCAGGGCTGCCGGCATGGCTGGGCAAGGGCCGGCTCGGCGATGGCTCCGCTCTCGGCCAGCAGGGTCTCGATACGGCTATAGGCCGCACTCCCGCGCTCGATAATGTTAAAAAGCCAGGCGATGGCGAACATGGGCCAGATGAGTTGGCCCAGATACATGGTAAAGCTGGTCAACTCCCCCAAAGTGAGATGCTCTTGCACCACCAGATACCCGCCGCCGGCCACGGCCAGAAAATAGGAGGCGCCGATACAGAGATAGATAACAGGATCAAACTTGGCATCGATACGGGCAACCGCCATGTTGCGCTGTCCGGCCTGACGGGTCAGTTCGGCAAAGGTGCGATCCTCCAACGCCTCGACCGCGTAGGATTTAAGTACGCGCACCCCGGATAGCGCCTCCTGAGTCTTGTTGTTGAGGCGCGAGAAGGCGGCCTGTGCCTCTTTGAACTCCCGGTAAATCTGTTTGCCAAAGCGATTCATGCATAACGCCATGACAGGCAGGGGGAGCAGAGAGAGCAGGGTCAGCTGCCAGGAGTACTGGGTTGCCATGATCCCCAGCACCAGAGCGCCGACGATAAAAGAGTCCACCAGCGTCAGCACCCCTTCACCGGCCGTCATCTCCACCGCCTGAATGTCGTTGGTGGCATGCGCCATCAGGGAGCCGGTGCGGTGGCGTTGATAAAAGTCCGGGCTCATGGCCAGGAAATGGGTAAAGAGCCGGTTGCGAAGCACATAAGCCAACCGGTATGAGGCGCCAAACAGGGTGACACGCCAAACATAGCGCAAGCCGTAGATGCAAAGCCCCAGCAGTAACAAGAGACCCAGATAACCCCAGAGATCCACCAGCAGGGCTCCCCCCGTGGTCACGCGATCCACGACTATGCCGACGATCCGGGGTGGAATGGCCGTAAGCAGGGCCACCAGCATCAACAGCGTGATAGCGAGCAGATAACGACGCCACTGCTCACGAAAAAACCAGCGCAAACGCAGAAAAATGGTCACAACCACCTCTTGGACGGATCAGAGTGACCCTATTGTAAGGCGTCATGAATAAAAATCAGTTTCATTCTTTGCCAAGGCCGACAACCCAGGGGGATGAATCCTGGTGCTCATGGAGCTCGGTACTCTCATGGCTCAACAGATAGCGTTCAAGCGCCGCCAGGGTTTGTGCGAAGATCGAGTGCAGCTCCTCGAATCGAGGAGACGCCCCTGACTGCACCGAGTGGATGCACTCACTGCAGGCCCGCTGCAATCGTTTGGCCATCAGGTTGCCGGCCAGTCTCTTGAGGCTTCCCAGGAGGCTACACAGATGGGCCCTCTCCTCCTGTTGCAGGGCAAGCTCTATCTGATACATGGCATGCCGGTGCTCGCTGACAAACTGGCTGGCCATCACCATCAGGGCCTCTTCATCGCCACCGACTCGCGACAGCGCCATGGCGCAGTCAAAGAGTGGCAGTGATTGGGAGGGGATGACGGCCTGTCGGTCACGGGCCGTGACCAGCTCGATAATGGCCTTGTAAAGCTCCGTCTTGCCAACCGGCTTGGTCACATAGCCATTCATGCCGGCATCGAAGCAGTGCCCCCGATCCTCGGGCATGGCACTGGCCGTCAGGGCGATGATGGGCAGTGACTCGGACGAGCGATAGCGACGGATCCTGCGGGTCGCCTCCAGACCATCCATGACCGGCATTTGCAAGTCCATCAGCACCAGATCGAACTCTTCTTGCAATACCCATTGCACCGCCTCGGCCCCGTTATCGACCACCTCGGTGTGAGCCTCTACCCGTCTGAGATACTCAACGATGAGCTGCTGATTGACCCGGTTATCTTCTGCCAACAAGATCCTGATACCGGCGAGCTCCCCCACCCAGTCGGTTCGCTCATCGGGAGACGGGACCCTCTCCTGTTCGCGTTGGGTGAGCAGCGCGTTCATCTTGTCCAGCAGCAAGGGCTCGGTCACCGGCTTGCTCAGGAAATGTTGCAGCTCCAAGGACTCCATACGCTGATGCAGGCCATCGCGGGACCAGGCGCTGATCACCAACACCGGCAACGTGGCGAGCCTGGGCTGCCCACGCAATACGGGCACCAGATCCAGGCCATCCTCATCCCCCAGTCGCCAGTCGAGGATCACCATAGTCAGACGATCCCCGATCATTCTCACCGACTCTCGGGCGTCGGCCAGGGTCGTCGCCTCATGGACGACCGCCCCGGCGCGCTGCAGTACACTGCGCAGCAGATCCATCACCAAGGGATTGTCTTCCAACAGCAGGATTTCGCTCCCTCCAGGAAGGAGGCGCTCTGTATGAGCTCCTCCATAGATGGCGGGTGAGAAGGGAATATCGAAGAAGAATCGAGCCCCCTGACCGGGTTCACTCTCGACTCCTATGGTACCGCCCATCAACCCCACCAACCGCTGGGAAATATTCAATCCGAGCCCGGTGCCCCCGTATTTTCGGCTATAACCGGCATCGAGCTGAGAAAAAGGCTTAAAGAGGCGCGAGCGCTTGTCGGGATCGATGCCGATACCGGTATCACTGACCGAAAATGCCAGCCTTCCCTGCTCGTCGACGCGGATGGAGAGGGTAACCATCCCCTCTTCGGTAAACTTGATGGCATTGCCGACCAGGTTGATGAGCACCTGCCCCAACCGAAGTGCATCACCACGTAGCCGTTCTGGCACCGACGGCGCCTTGTCGATCATCACCTCGAGGGCCTTGCGTTCGCTCATGTCTGCAAACATGGCCGCCAGCGAGTCCAACAACTCGTCGATACTGAAATCGCACTCCTCCAGGGTCAGGTTGCCCGACTCAACCTTGCTCAGATCCAGGATGTCATTAATGAGCAGCAGCAGGTTATCCGATGCCACCTTGATCTTGCCCAGATAATCACGCTGGGTCAGAGTCAATTCGGTTTGCAGTGCCAGGGAGGTAAAGCCGATCACCGCATTCATCGGTGTTCTGATCTCATGGCTCATGTTGGCCAGAAAATCGCTACGGCTCTTGGCCAGCCCCTGAGCGTGATCCGCCATGGCGCGCAGATGCCTGTCCCGATGCCAGAGCATTCCTCCAATGGTGATGGCAGTGAGCAGCACCATCAATGCAGTGGTCCCATAGAGCGCCCCCTTGAGGCGATTGATCTCCGAACTCTGGTCCATCTTCCAGCCGAGCAGGGTAGAGAGCTCCTCCCCCGCCGCCAGACGATCGCGCATTCGATGCATCAGCCCGTCAACCTCCTGCCACTGCAGATAGAGGGGCAGCAGCTTGTCGGCACTGTCTCCCTGCAGCGTGGATAACAGGTGTGGATTCAAGGCGTCATCATATGCCCCCTCTCCCTGAGGGAGCCGACCTGTCAGCTGCTGGCGATAGACATCGCCAAGGCGTCTGGCACGCTCGTGTTGCAAGCCAAATGCCATCAGATCGTTCATGTATCGAGTCAGGATGTTGACGATGTCACCTCCCTGGCTCACCGCATCGTCGAAGGCGGCGTCGCGATAGAAGTGCACAAACGCCTCCACTTCCTGATGCAACGGGGCCAGCGATCGTTCGAGGTCTCGGGTATTCATGGATTGTCCCAGCACGGCGACAGTGCCAAGGCTGATATGATGGAAAAGCTCATCGGCGCGCTGGGTCAGTGCCACGGCTCGTTCAAGTTGCCTTATCTGATAGATGCCGCCCCCAACCAGTAACAAAATGGAGAGCACCAGACAGGCCCATAGCCAGTTGTAGCTTCGTTCTGTCATGTTTATCCCGTGTTATTCTCGTCACTTTAGAATTATTAAGGAGCCGGCATGTCCTCCATCATCACCTATTGTAGCCACTGCTATGTAAAGAACCGAATGAACCTCAGTCGCCCCCCTCAGGAAGCCCGTTGCGGACGATGCCATCAACCCCTCATCGATCTGGCCCCTGTCGTCGCCACCGCTGCCAATTTCGAGGCATTGATCGCCTCCGATATCCCTGTGGTTATCGACTTTTGGGCCAGCTGGTGTGGGCCTTGCCTGCAATTTGCCCCCACCTTTAACGCGGTCGCCACCGAGCTTGAGCCACGCTTTCGCTTTGCCAAGCTCGATACGGAAAAAGAGAGCAATCTCGCCGCCCGCTTCGCCATTCGCAGCATTCCAAGTCTGCTGGTTTTTCAGCGCGGCCAGGTGATTGCGCAGCGCAGCGGCGCCCTGCCGGCATCCTTGTTCAGGCAGTGGCTGGAGACACTCCCCCGGGCATCCTGACTCACCCAGCGTCCCCGTCAACACAGGGAGGCGAGTGGATACGCCGCCGATTATTGTGAGTCTTACCATGTTTTCAGCAGGGTTGACTGTTCGTTACCGGTTACCTGGATGTAACATCCCAATCACCAATACAACAACAATCCAATGGAAACTCATGAGCGATCAACATATTTCTTCGCATCAGCCGCAGACTGTCACCCCACGCTGGCTGGATATGAAATCCGGCATCCTGATTGCCGATCTGCTGCTGCTCTTTGCCATGCTGAGCTGGCTTCCGTTCGACCCCAATGTCAACAAGGGGCTGGCGATCCTCGTCTTTATCGCCATTCTCTGGCTCACCGAGGCGGTGCATATCACCATCACGGCCCTGGCCATCCCGGTGCTGGCGACCCTGCTCGGGGTTGCCGACATGGCCAAGTCTCTCACCAGCTTCGCCAACCCGGTTCTGTTTCTCTTCTTCGGTGGCTTTGCGCTGGCGGCCGCCCTCTCGAAACAGCAGCTCGATGCCCAGCTGGCCGCCAAGGTGATGCAACTGGCCAAGGGGCACCTCGGCTGGGCGACCGTGGTCCTCTTTTCAGTCACGGCCGCCCTCTCCATGTGGATCAGCAACACCGCTACCACCGCCATGATGATGCCGCTGGCGCTGGGCATGCTCAAAGGGCTGGATGTTCACAAAGAGCGTCGGACCCTGGTGTTTGTACTGCTGGGGGTGGCCTATAGCGCCAGCATCGGCGGGATCGGCACCCTGGTCGGCAGCCCCCCCAATGCCATCGCCGCCGCCCAGATGGGGATCGGCTTCACCGACTGGCTCAAGTTCGGGATCCCGGTCGTCGTCATCTTCCTGCCGGTTGGCATTGGTCTGCTCTATCTGGTTACCCGTCCTACCCTCTCTCACCAGGTCCGGAGCCAGAAGGTCAGCATCGTCTGGAATGGCGAACGCAAGACGACCCTGATCATCTTTTTGGCCACGGTCGCTCTCTGGATCGGCTCCCAGCCGCTCTCCAAGGCACTGGGGGGCATTGCCCAACTCGATACCCTGATCGCCATGGGCGCCATTCTGGCTATCGCCGTCAGCCGGGTCGCCAGTTGGGAAGACATCAACAAAAACACCGACTGGGGGGTGCTGATGCTCTTTGGCGGTGGCCTCACCTTGAGCGTGGTCCTCAAAGATACCGGGGCCAATGCCTTCCTGGCGCAGCATCTCTCCAGTGCGCTGGCAACGCTACCGCTGTTTCTGGTTCTACTCTGCCTCGCCGCCTTCGTCATCTTCCTGACCGAGCTGGTCTCCAATACCGCCACGGCGGCCCTGCTGGTTCCTCTCTTCGCCGGGGTTGCCGAGGCAATGGGCGTCTCCCCTGTGGTGGTCTCGGTTCTGATTGCCATCGGGGCCTCTTGCGCCTTTATGCTCCCGGTGGCCACGCCTCCCAATGCCATTGTCTTTGCCAGTGGCCACATCCGCCAACGGGAGATGATGCGTGCCGGATTGGCCCTTAACCTGATCTTCACCCTGATCATCACCCTGCTGGCCTACTTTGTGGGGGACATACTCCACTAAACGCCCCTGTAACGACGAAGGCCAGTCATACGACTGGCCTTCTCTTTTTATCGCACCAAGCGACCTTCAGATCCCGCGTACCGCCTGGATCAGGGGGCTCATGTCTGCAGGAAAGGAGCGGCTGCGGATCGCCTCTTGCACGGCCCGCTCATCGTAGCGGTCAGCAGGATAGAGCACGACGCAGCTCACATCACCCGGGGCCAGGAAGTTGTGCTCACCGAAGTCGGTGTAGCGGGTCGCCCCTATGCTGACAAGCAGCCGAGAAGGATAACCGGCCCCCTCCAGCAGCCCGAGCAGATACTCGGCCGGCCCCTCATCCTCCTGATGATTGAGCTTGTCACACATCCACTCCACCAGCCGACCATGGAAATAGCTGTAGTCGACCACGGCACTGTCCACCCCATAGGGGATCAACTCACCATCGCGCTGCAGATAACAGGCGATGCGATAACCGTCGAGCAGGCCACCAGGCTGCAACCCATCGATGGGCAACAGGGTGGCTGAAAGCCCCTTGCTGCAAGGCCCCCAATTTTTCTTCTCGCTGATCTTGCGTGCATTGGGTCTGCGAATAGAGCAGTCATTGTAGGCACCAAACCCGGTGGGTCGCAGTGCGCTCACCTTGCCATCCCGATATTCGACCTGACACAGCAGGGCGACCTCCGGCTCAATCTGCACCTTTTCATCCCCGGATATGGCGGCCTCTGGCAGTAACAGGGTATCGCTGCTGACCGGAAAGACGCCCAGTTGGCCATCGTGCCCCGGCACATAAAAAGGAAACATCGCCTTGGGCGCCAACTTGTCACGCACCATGACGGCCACAAAATCGGAGGCCTCGCCGGCCTGCTCAAGGTGCCCGGCAAAATTACCGGCCACACCCAGTCCCATCATCTGATGCCACTGCTTCTCTTGCATTACTCCACTCCGCTGCATACCAGCCACTACGGGTGGCCGGGGATCACTCGAAACGCGCTATTAGAGCACAGCTCTTTGGGTGGCGCCCACTACTGAGAGACCAAACTGTGGTCCCCCTCTCTTCAGGTGGAACAAAGGTTTACCCCTCGCCAAGGGGGCAGCACAAGGATAGAATGCGCCCCAGCCTCCGGCTGCATACACCTAATCCGGCTCACCCCTCTTTTTGGATCCAATTGATGACCAAACCTATGCAACTGCTCGATACCGCCATGACCCTCTTCCTCGAGCTGGCCTCCGATAACCTTCCCGCCGACGAGATCGCCCGTTTCAATGCCCTCTATAACGAGCAGGGATTGATGGCCGAAGTAGAGCTCGGCGATGACTGGGAAGCCGATGTAGGCTTTGCCGTCAACGACGAGGAGTATGCCGAGGTGTGGATCGGCCTGGTCAACGAGAGCGAGGAGTTCACCCATTTGTTTGCCCGTCTGCTGCTTTCTCGATCAGACGAAGAGAAGTTCTGTCATATCGAATGGCTGCCGTGATGCCGTGAGCGACGTTATTCCCCTCACCCTGCCGCGCCCCCGCTGGCATTGGAGCCGGTTGCCCCGGCTGCTTGTGATCACGCTGTTGTGGGGGGTAATGCTCTCCATTCTCTGCGTAGGGATGCTGCGCTTTATCGATCCCCCCTTCTGGAGCTGGCGCCTCTTGCGAGCCATCGACCCGCCGGCCCCCATCAAGCAGGTGCAACACAGCTGGATTCCCCTCGAAAAGATAGCCAGTTCACTGCAACTGGCGGTGATCGCCGCCGAAGATCAACACTTCCCCCGACACAGCGGTTTCGATCTGCAGGCCATCGAGGCCGCACTCAAACACAACGAGGCGGGACGTACAGTGCGTGGTGGCAGCACCCTCAGCCAGCAGACCGCGAAAAACCTCTTCATGTGGAGCGATCGCAGTTTCCTGCGCAAAGGGCTGGAGGCCTGGTTTACCCTGCTGATGGAGCTTGGTTGGGATAAGGCTCGCATCCTCGAGGTCTATCTCAACATCGTAGAGTTTGGGCCGGGTATCTACGGCGCCGAAGCCGCCGCACGCCACTATTTTCATAAACCGGCCAGTCGCCTGAGCGCCTATGAGGCCTCCCTGCTGGCGGCCGCCCTGCCCAACCCCTGGCGATATAAAGTCAATCCTCCCTCCCCTTATGTCGCAAAACGCTCTGCCTGGATCCGTCGCCAGATGCAGCAACTGGGCAATGTGACCCTGCAGCAGGTTCAGCAGGCCCCCTGAGTTCCCACCATTTCACATCCACAGGAGATGCGTCACAGACTCCAGACATGGATTTGAACGGAAACCACCAAGACCGTAACATGATACCCACACTCAGCTGTTGGACGTATCAAGGATGAAGATTAAGAGTCTTGTTTTTTCACTCATTGCCACCGGATTTCTCTCTCCGGCCCAGGCTGCGACGCCCTATGCGGGTGCACGCATAGGCTGGTCATACTTTCAGGCCGGTTGTGAGTCATGGGCCACCGGCTGCCAACGTGATGCCCTTGGCGGTGGCGTGTTTGGCGGTATGGAAATCAATCAATGGCTTGCGCTCGAGGGCGGCTACACCTGGCTTGGCAAGGCCAAGGGAGAATACAGGGCCGGTGACGTAGACGGAACCATGCAAAGCGCCGATCTCTCCGCCAAAGTAACCTATCCCGTGCTCGATCCTCTTGCCCTCTATGGCCGAGTCGGCGCGCTCCACTGGTGGGGCAAGGTCGATGGTGAGGGATATCATTACTCCGATCGCGGCTGGGATGCACTGTTTGCCACCGGAATCGAATATCGACTGAACGAACGCTGGCTGGCCCGCCTCGAATATCAGTTCATTGATGGCCTGGGCAACGACAGGCTCGGGCAGAGTGACCATCACCTCACCAGCCTGGGCGTCGTCTATCGCTTCGCAGCCAGCACCCCATCTGCCCCCACCCAGACGACGCTGCCTCCCGTCCCGACCCGGCTCGTATTGGCCCCTCTCTCGGCTGAAACGTTGTTTGCCTTCGACAGCGCCACCCTGCGCGATACCGCAGTACTGACACCGCTGCTCAATCGCCTGCTCGAGGCGCCACAAAGCCGGTTACTCATTACCGGCCACACGGATGATCGTGGCTCGCAATCCTATAACCAAGGGTTGAGTGAACGACGAGCCCAGGCCGTTGCCGATTGGTTGGCAAGTCAGGGCATAGCACCCCAGCGCCTTAGCCCCCGCGGGGACGGGGCTCGCGCCCCTATTGCCGACAACAGCACAGAGGAAGGTCGCGCTCAGAATCGTCGGGTCGAACTGCAGTGGCAACCCTGAGGAGATGGATATGAAAAAAACACTCATCACGCTAACCCTGATCCTCGGGGGGTGCGGAGGCAATGGTGACGATGGTTTCCCCAGTCGGCCCGACGTCTCCCCGCCCGCCCCCCAGTGGCAAGTGCCCCAGGCTCAACTGCTCGATATCGACGGTGATGCGCTGGTTGGCGCGACCCTGGAAGGGAAATATCTCTTTGTGGATCCCAATACACCACCCCGTCTCGAGGGCGCCAGTGAACTACGCTGGCGTGACAGCCAGAACAGTACGCTGGGTATGGGCCAACGCCTTAACTTGACCTCCGCCATGGTGGGCAAACGGATCGCATTTTGTGTCAGCCCGGTAGCACAAGGCACCGCACAGACGCGCGGCGAAGAGCGTTGCAGCCTGCCCCTCCTCATCAGAATGCCAACCGGCTCCGCACCTGAGGCGAAAGCCGTCTCCCTGATGCCTGCCGGTGGGTTGACTGTTGGCGATACCGTCAACGGTCAATATACCTATCAGGATGCAGATCCACAGGACAGGGAGGGGAGCAGCCGTTACAGCTGGTTGGTCGATGGGGTCGTGCTCGCCGGAGCGAGTGGTCAAAGCCTGCTTCTGACCTCCTCGCTTCAGGGCAAGAGTGTGACCTTTTGCGTCAGGCCGGCTTCGGTTCCAAGAGACCCCCACAACAATCCGACACAGGGAGAGACC
This sequence comes from Aeromonas sp. R6-2, assembly GCF_040908155.1. Lineage (NCBI taxonomy): Bacteria > Pseudomonadati > Pseudomonadota > Gammaproteobacteria > Aeromonadales > Aeromonadaceae > Aeromonas > Aeromonas sp. R6-2. The sequence continues at coordinate 195,342 of NZ_JBFODE010000006.1, forward strand.
CGCTGCAGCGATGCCTCCCCCCACATAGGGGCAAAAACTGGCAAGGCTCCGGAGGTCATCAAGCTCGCAGCCCTGGGGTGGCCTGCTGTTGGCAATACCTTGCAGGGAGCCTATCTCTATGAAGATGAAGATGGCGATCAAGAGGGAACAAGCCTGCGCCAATGGAAGCGTGCCGGAGTTTCGATTCCGGGGGCAACCGGCCGCAGCTACCAACTGACCGCGAGCGATGCGGGCACTATAGTGGGTTACTGCGTCACGCCAGTGGCCAAGAGCGGCTTGCCCGATACGGGAATTGAACGTTGTGACACCCTGGGCCCGGTGGTCACCACCCCGCAGGGGATTCCTCCTTCGGCTGAATCGACCATCACAGTCGCCAACGGTGATTGGCCACACGCGGGAGCTCTCCTCACTGGTAAATACCAATACATCCCCTCATCGACGGGACGACCCGAGGGGAACAGTGTGTCATTCTGGCGAGTTTCAGGCCGGGATCAGATTTGCGCCGGCCAACCCTGCGATTACAACATTGCCAGCGATGATGTTGGGCAACCCATCCAATATTGTGTCGTCCCCATCGACAATGCCGGATTGTCAGGCCCCCTGACCTGTTCCCAGATTACCGGAGCGGCCATCAGGTTATATGGACACCTGGAGTACAACCGCACCCTCTATGCCGACATCATCGGTCTTAGCGGGCATTCCCGCTGGCTGGTCGATACCTCCAATATCAGCGGTCCCGGCCATAATGGGTCCATGAGTGAACCTCTTGGAGCCTTTCCGGTCCCGGCTTATCGTATTGGTACCACCCTCTTGGCCGCTTTGCGTGGCCTCCTTGGCTATGACACCAATGCGGTGCACGATCTCAACGGAAACGGCATGATAGACAATCGGGAGTGGGCCGATGCGATTCGAAACCACACAGCCCCCGCCATCGATGCGCGCCACTTTGTGGGCAAAGAGGTGACATATTGCCTGCAGACCGAGCAATATGGCGAGATCTGCCTCAACGCCTCCGAAAGCCGCGGCCCTGGCGACACCCTCTGCACCGATGACACCCAATGCGTCGTCGGGGGTGTTTATTACAATGGCGCCAATGCCGGGTTGAGAGGCATAGCCCCCGTCACACGTCTGCTGCTGGCAGGGGAAGATGCCTCGGGCACCCCCATCGACGGCTCGGCGTACTTCCACCGTCCGTTGAGCAGGGCAGAGGTCAACCTCAAGGATCTGGCCGGTCTTGGAGCCGGACTGCCGGCTCCCGATTCGTCGGGTGAGTTGATCCAGGGAGGCATCCACTGGGCAAGGCTGAGCCATGCCGCCCCCTCACCCACCCCCACCAGCCCGGCGCTGCAATTGTGTCGTCAATTGACCGATGGCGACCCGGTAGGCAGTTGGTCACTGCCCGTCGAGAACAATACCTACTCTACCGACAGCCATGCCGCCCCCAACGGCGACAACCAGGCTCCCACCGCGCAGGGTCTCAACAACTTGACTCTCTGGCAGGTTCATTTTGGAAGTCAGGTCACCCCCGTCAATGAACTCGATCCCGTGTTCGGTTGGCCCAAATATAAGAACTGGAGCGCGACCCAGGCCGGCTCGACAACACACAAGGCGCTGGACTGGCAAAATGGCAGTGACTTTGCCAACTGGGGCAACACCAGCCCACTTCTGGTCAACTGCATCCAGTAATCAGTCATAACCGCACGTCAAAGGGGCCGCGTCACGACGGCCCCTTTTTTCTGCCCTGCTCCAGCTGGGGCAAAAAGTGCCACCACCACACCTCTCTTCGGCGCCGCACCTTAAGCCTGTACCGCCGTGTCTTCATCGCGCCTCCTGTTGCGGCTTCAAGCATGGTCTTCCTCTGCCATCGGGGCAAGGTGGTTCCAGGGCGGGATTACTGTTAGAGTTGGGCCGCTTTGATGGAGGAGTTATGACACAGAGAACCCCGGACCAACTGGTTGAGTTGGCCTACGATCGCTTTTTGGAAGAGGCGGCGGATCACCTGACCCCGGAGCAAGTGGTCGATATCACTCTGGAGTTCGAGCAGCGTGGAGCGGTCGAGGCCACCCTGCCCGTCGAAGATTGGGCCAACGAGCTGGGTGCTCCGGTGAGCCTGACCGACTGGGCCGAGGTGTGGGTGGGACTGCTCGATCATCAGGACGAATTCGACACCATCTATGCCAAGTTTTTGGTCCCGCTCGAGAGCCGAGAGCAGACGCTCCATGTTCGCTGGTATCCGGCCCAATAACGAAGAGGCCCGTCATCATCGACGGGCCTCTTCGCGTTAGCGTCCCGCCTGCTGCTGAGCCAAAGCGTGGCAGCGGCGACACAGACATCGGGTAGCATCGGGCGCCATGGGCAGTGGCCGGGTCTGATTGCACCAGCAGGCCTCGATCCCCTCACCCGCCGAGACGGCGCAGTAGAGGGGCTCACCGCAGCGCTCACAGCGGGCCGAGCTGCGCTCGCCCTTGAGCTCCTCGATGAGCGCGCGCTGCTGTGCCTCGTCCATGGCGCTCCAGCGCCCGATCTCGCCAAGGGTGCGACCACACCCGAGACAGATACCGCCGACGGCGCGGCAATCGCCGATGCAGGGGGATGGCATCAGGAAGGCTCGTCCTCTGAGTTCACCAGCCGGATCCCCTCCCCTTCGATCTGGATGCGGCCCTGCTTGTAGAGTCCACCGATCGCCTTCTTGAAGGTGCCCTTGCTGATGCCAAAGAGTTGGTAGATGAGCTCGGGGTCGCTCTTGTCCCCGACGGCCAACCAACCGCCCTGGCGCTCGAGTCGGGCGAGGATCTTGCAGGAAGCATCATCGGCCTTGCCCATACCGGGCTGGTTCAGGGTCAGATCGAGCTTGCCGTCGTCGCGCACCTGCTTGACCCAGGCGCGGGTGGGACGCCCGGTCTGCAGGCGACCGAAGATCTCGTTTTTGAACAGCATGCCGGGCCAGCGGCCATTGACCACGACCTTGATGCCGAGCGGGGTGTGATCGCCACTTTGTACCGACACCTCATCCCCGGCCTTGAAGGGGGGACGGTCGGTGGCCAGATGACGGTCGATCTTGCTGGTCCCCACCATACGCCCCTCGTGGTCGAGGGAGAGATAGACCAGATAGGTACGGCCCACCTGCATCGCCTTGGCCTGCTCACGCTCGGGGACGAAGAGGTCTTTTTTCATGCCCCAGTCGAGGAAGGCGCCTATCTTGTTGGCACTGACCACCTTGAGACCGGCAAATTCGCCCGCCATCGCCTTGGGCTGGTCGGTGGTGATCACCGGCTCGCAATCCGCATCCAGATAGAGGAACACCTCCACCCCCAGCCCAACCTCCGCCTCGGGCGGCAGTTGGCGACGCGGCAGCAACAGCTCGCCGTAATCCCCCGCCTCGAGCCAGGCCCCCTTGGGTTCGAGCTCGACTATGGTCAGGGTATTTTTCTTGCCAATCTCAATCATCATCTCAATTCCGACACCTAAATCGAGGGCGCATCTTACCGCAAACTGCTGCCAGCAGCATCGCCTGGCTGCACACAATTCAGGCAAACAGGCGAGGGTTGGCTGCTAATGGCCCTACTTTTAGGTAGACTTCGCGCCAATTTTCTTAACGAGGATCCGCAGATGACGCCATCCGTTCGCACCCGACATCTCAATGCCTGGCTGGAGCAGGCACTACCAGGGCTGGGTTACGCCGGCCTGCACGGTTTTCTCTGTGCCCGCCTGACCGGGCCTGATCTGCCGGACTGGCACCACCCTCTCGCCGGCCTCTGGCAAGGGGCGCTGGATGAAAAAACCAGGCAGGCCATCGATAGCCTCATCGACGAGCTTGAGCTCCTGGCCGATGAGGGGCAGCTCGCCCTGCCCACCCAGTGTCGTCTGCCGAGCGGAGATCCCGAGTCTGTCTTCACCGATGATCAGCCCCTGCGCCAGTGGAGCCACGGCTTTAGCCTGGGCTTTGCCTGTTGGCCACGGCCCAACGATCTCAATCACCCGACGACCCAGCTGCGTTTCAGCCTGGCCGCCGAGCTCTGTCTGTTTCGCGACCGCCAGATGGCGCAGATGCTCCATCAGGCCGCCCCTGACGCCCCGGCCTTGCCCGATTTTCTCAAGCGCAGCCGGCAACAGATGAAGAGTGCCCTCAATGGTCTGCTTCATGCGGAGCAGGCGGTAAGCCCGGGCGACTACGCCGAGCCGGAGATCCCGGTAGAGCAGGCCGAACGTTGGCAAGAGTGGTTTGATGCAGCCTCCCGCACTCGCAGCAGCCATGAGCGGGCACGCCTCTATGGCCTTATCGTCGAGGATGCCTCCACCCGGTTTGACCAGGCCACCCTCGAGGCCCTGGGTGGCTATGCCTGGAGCGAGCCTGCCGCTCGGCCCCTGCTGGCCGCCCGGGCGAGTCTGGCCGACTGCCTGCGCGAGCAAGGCCGCCTGCAAGAGGCAGAGGAGCACTACCAGGCTCTGCTTACCCTGTGCCAGGACGACCCGCTCGGCTGTCGCTACCAGCTCTCCAGTCTCTATGCCCTGGAGGGGCGTTGGGAGGCGCTCGCCGCCCTGCTTGAGCGCTTCGACGAGGCCAGCACCTGGCTCTGCTTCAATCGCGCCCTGATGCTCTTCGCCACCCAGGGGCGGGACGCCGCTGCTGCGGCTCTCTCCGAGGCGTGCCGCGCCAATGCGCACGTCAAGGCCTGCCTGCTCGGCAGCCGCAAGCTGCCCAAGGAGGCGCCGCAGGTTTACAGCCCCGGCAATCGGGACGAGGCCGCCAGCTATGCCATGGCAACCCGCGAGGCCTGGCTCAAGCATGGCGCCCTGTTCTGGCTGCGCCAGGGCTGAGACGACAAAGGATGACCCAGGCCATGGAGCAGGCCTTATAAATGGCGTATCATGAGCCAGTATCATTAGAAACCGCCTGGCGGGGCGGTTTGCCCGCAGGAGACGTTATGCACAAACCCATCGGCCTGCTCCAACACTATCCCCCCTATCAGCTGGTCCATGCCGCTGAGATGGTGCGGGAGACTTTCGAGCAATTTTACCAGCAGCGCTACCAGCTAACCGTGCCCCAGTGGCGCCTCATGATGGTGCTGGGTCCCCAATATCCCATCAGCCAGAAAGAGCTGGTGGAGGCGAGCGGCATGGACAAGGTACGCATCTCCCGCGAGATCCACCGTCTCGGCGAGAAGGGGATCGTCTCAACCGAAAGCCACGCCCACGACAAGCGGATCAATCTGGTCTCCCTGACCGCCCCCGGCCTCAAGTTGTTCCAGCAGCTCAAGCAGGACATTGCCAGCTGGGAGACCACCCTGAGCCAGCACCTGCCCGATGACGCTCGCCTGCAGATCAATAGCCAGCTCAAGGCGCTGGATGAGGCGATCGACAAGCTGCACATTCTCGACAAGGAGTGATCAATGGGACTCGAGCGTTTCGCGACCATGGACATCAACATGCTGTTGAGCCTGGTTAACATGCAGCTGCGCGACAACTACGACGATCTCGACGATCTGGTGCGCGCCCATGACATCGACCGCACCGCCCTCGAGGCCCGTCTGGCCGAGGGGGGGTTTGCCTATCAGCCCGCTCAGCGGCAGTTTCGTTAAGCCTTCGTGGATGTGAAAAGGGCCGGCAATATGCCGGCCCTCTCTTATTTGCAGCGCACTCAGGCAACCAGTTCGGCCACCCGTGCCCGGGCTGCCTCCAACCCCTTGGCCACGGCATCCGGCCCCATGCCCATCCCCTCGGCATAAACAAACTCCACCTCAGTGATACCGATAAAACCGAGAAACACCTTCATATAAGGGGTGACCAGATCGCTTGGCTGACCCAGGTGCATGCCACCGCGCGGGCTCACCACCACGGCGTGCACTCCATCCACCAGACCAACGGCGCCTTGCTCGGTGTACTTGAAGGTCACCCCGGCACGGGCCACCAGATCGATCCAGTTCTTGAGCTGGGTCGGGATGTTGAAGTTGTACATGGGGGCGGCAATCACCACCATGTCGCTCCCTTTGAGTTCGGCTACCAGCTCATCGGAGAGTGCCACCACCTGACGGGCCCGCTCACTCAGGTTGTCGCCACCGCGCAGGGCACCGGCAAGCTCGCCGTCAAGAACCGGCAACTCGAGCTCGGCCAGCTCGCGCACGGTCACGGTGTCAACCTCTCCCTTTGCCTGGCGCTCGGCAAGCAGGTGATCGATAAGGGCGCTTGATTGGGAGTAGCCGCCGAGTATGCTGGACTTGAGTACGAGGATCTTGCTCATGATTGTGCTCCTGATGTGTCTGGCTCCCCTGAGCCGATGGAGAGACTCTAATCCCCCGGCGTTTCCCATCACAGCGAAAAAGTTGGCTCCATTCATTCAAAAAATTTGAACCATAGTATCTTCGCCAGAGAGCGACATCCCTGAGAAAAGCCACAGGGCTTGGCAGAACAAACGATTGCCGCTATCATTCGCCGCACTTTTTTGACAGTTATCTCCTACCATGCACAGGCACTCCCCTCTGGCCGGTGCAGTCTGGATGATGGTCGCCGGTCTCTGCTTCGCCGCCGTCAACAGCCTGAGCCAGTATGTCAGCTTCAAGCTGGGCTTCCCCTCCACCCAGGTCGCCTTCCACCAATATCTTATCGCTCTCGTCTGCCTGCTCCCCTGGCTCATTCGCCACGGACTCAAGCACTCGCTGCTTACCCGCCAACTGCGCCTGCATCTGTTTCGGGTCGCCCTGGCGGTGGTGGGTATCCAGTTCTGGCTCTGGGCGCTGGCGGTTCCCATTCCCATCTGGCAGGGGATCGCCCTGTTGATGACCTCCCCCCTCTTCGCCACCCTGGGCTCGGCCCTCTTCCTCGGGGAGAAGGTGAGTCGGGCCCGGCTGCTGGCGACCCTGGGGGGCTTTACCGGGGCCATGGTGATCCTGGCCCCCTGGCGCGAGGACTTTACCCTCGCCTCCCTGCTGCCGGTGGCCGCCGCCCTGTTTTGGGCCGGTTATTCCCTCTTGGTTCGCTATCAGTCAGCCACCGAATCCTCTCACACCCTGGTGGTCTACCTGCTGCTGTTGAGTACCCCCTTCAACGCCATGCTGGCCCTGCCCGAGTGGCAGTGGCCCACCCCGGAGCAGTGGTGGTTGGTGGCCGCCGCCGGCGCCCTGTCAGCCCTGGCACAGATGGCCATCGCCCGCGCCTACAGCGTGGCCGAAGCCTCCTTCGTGCAACCCTTCGACTTTGCCAAACTGCCTATGAACGTGGCCGCCGGCTGGCTGGTGTTTGGCTGGGCGCCACCGGGACGACTGTGGCTCGGCGCCGCCATTATCATAGGCGCCGTGACCCTGCTCACCCATCTGGAGCAGCGCCAACACCGTTGAGATCCCGAGGCACGCCATGCGTGCCTCTTTTTTTACGTCCGTGACCATAAGGAGTGAGATCATGTTGGGAACCGCAACCCGCCCCTCTGCTACCCGCGCCCTGCTGTTGGGCTCAGGTGAACTCGGCAAGGAGGTCGCCATCGAGTTGCAGCGACTCGGGGTGGAGGTGATGGCCGCCGATCGCTACGCCGATGCCCCCGCCATGCAGGTGGCCCACCACAGCGCCGTCATCGACATGCTCGATGGTCATGCCCTGCGTGAGCTGGTGGAGACGTTCCGCCCTCACGTCATCATCCCCGAGATAGAGGCCATCGCCACCGACACCCTGCTCGACCTGGAGGCCCAGGGGCACAGGGTGGTGCCAACCGCTCGGGCCACTCGCCTCACCATGAACCGGGAGGGGATCCGCCGTCTGGCCGCCGAGGAGCTCTCACTGCCCACCTCACCCTACCGCTTCGCCGATGACGAGTCCGGCTTTCGCGCCGCCGTGGCCGAGGTTGGCATGCCCTGCGTGGTCAAGCCGGTGATGAGCTCGTCGGGCAAGGGGCAGAGCGTGGTGCGAAGCGAGGCCGATCTCGCCCACGCCTGGCGTTACGCCCAGGAGGGAGGGCGCGCCGGGCGCGGCAAGGTGATCGTCGAGGGCTTCATCGACTTTGACTACGAGATCACCCTGCTCACCGTGAGCGCCGTGGACGGCATCCATTTTTGCGATCCCATCGGCCATCGCCAGGAGGAGGGAGACTATCGGGAATCCTGGCAGCCCCAGGCCATGAGCGAGCAGGCCCTGATCCGTTCGCGGGAGGTGGCCGGCAAGGTGGTCGAGGCCCTCGGCGGTCACGGTTTGTTCGGGGTCGAACTCTTCGTCAAGGGGGATCAGGTGTGGTTTAGCGAGATCTCGCCCCGTCCCCACGACACCGGCATGGTCACCCTCATCTCTCAGGATCTCTCGGAGTTCGCCCTGCACGTGCGCGCCATCCTGGGGCTCCCCATCGGTCGCATCACCCACTTCGGCCCGAGCGCCTCGGCCGTGGTACTGTGCGATGGCCACAGCCAGGATATCCGTTTCAGCGGCCTTGCCGAGGCCCTGGCCCCGGTGCCTGGTGCCCAGCTGCGCCTGTTTGGCAAGCCCGAGATCCAGGGACGCCGTCGCCTCGGGGTCGCCCTGGCCCGGGGCAGTGACACCCTGGATGCAGTCACCCAGGCCAAACGGGTGGCCGACGGCATCACTATGCACCCTTGATGCCTGACAGGCGTGGACGAGGGCGCTATTATGCGCCCTTCTCTTTTTTGGATCGCCGCCTCAACTGGGGGCGTCTTACCCATCATCCTGTGCGTCACAGCGGGACGCCGCATTAGGAGCCATCATGATCAAGGCAGTGATTTTCGATATGGATGGGGTCTTGCTCGACTCCGAGCCCTTCTGGCAACGGGCCCAGAGCCAGGTTTTCGGTGAGCTGGGACGACCCATGAGCCAGGCCGATTGCGAGGCGACCATGGGTCTTCGCATCGATCAGGTGGTGGCCCTGCGCTACCCGGATCTTATCAATCCGCCGAGCCAGCAGACCGTCGTCGAGCGTATTGTGGCCGAGGTCAATCGCCTCATCCGCCTCGAAGGCACCCCCAAGGAGGGGCTCGATCACGCCCTGACGCTTATCCGTGATCAGGGGCTTCACATCGGCCTTGCCACCAGCTCTCCCATGACCATGGTTCATAACGTGCTGGAGACCCTTGGCATTGCCCATCACTTCGAGGCCCTTCACTCGGCCGAGGTAGAGCGCTTTGGCAAGCCCCACCCGGATGTTTATATCCACGCCGCCGAGAAGCTGGGGCTGGACCCCGAAGCATGCATGGCGGTGGAAGACAGCTTCAACGGCCTGCTGGCCGCCAAGGCAGCGCGCATGAAGGCGCTCATCGTGCCCGATCCCGCCCTGGTGGGGGATCCACGTCTGGCCATCGCCGATCTCGAGCTCCCCTCCCTGGCCCGCCTGGAGGCCACACATCTACGCTAGAACGTGCTCTCTCTCGCGGTTTTCCCCGGCACACAGCGGCTAGACTCAAGACATGTGAAGAGCCCCTATGGGCCGGGAGGAGACCATGATCACCTACACCAGCAAGCGAATCGTCTGCCCCCACTGCGGCCACCACACTGTGGTGGAGCTCGACGCCAGCCAGGGAGATCAAGATTACTACGAAGATTGCATGGCCTGCTGCAACCCCATCCACCTGCGTCTGCACAAGGATGAGGAGCGCGATCGCCTGCAACTCTTTGTCGATGCCGACGACGAGCAGATCTTCTGATATAAACGCGGGGCCATCAGGCCCCGCACTCCTTGCTGTCAGTGGGACAGACATCAGCCCCGCAGACTATCCAGCTGTGGCGCCGTCATGCTCGGCACAAACTCGGTCACCTCATACTCGGCGGCACCAGCCTGCCGAAAGGGATCGCCAGCCAGCACTTGATCGAGCGCCTCACGTGTCAGACCGTTGGCCAGGATCACGCCACCGCTTCGCGGTACCCGCCGCCCAGAGGCGAGAAAATGCCCCGCCGCATAATGCGCCTTGAGCCACTCCACATGAGCCGGGATCAGCTCATCGATCACCGCGATCGGTTTTACGTACGTTAAGGTCACCACAAACACGGAGCTCACTCCTTAACGGTTATTGCCGCGCCGCCAACACCCGCTCCACCGTATCGACAATGGCCTGGGTCTGGGGATCGATTTCGATATTGGCTTGCCAGCCTGGCGTGACCCAGCCCAGATTGGTACGGGCCAGGGTCTCGGGGATCAGGTTGACGCAGAAGCCTTGATCACGCACCTCACCGATGGTGAGGCTGATCCCGTCGATGCCGATATAGCCCTTGGTCAACACATAGCGCATCAACTCAGGGGAGATCTCGAACCACACCTGGCGGTTGTTGGGGGTGTCGATGACCTGGCTCACCCGTACCGTGGTCATGATATGGCCCGACATGGCGTGGCCTCCAATCTCGTCACCAAAACGGGCAGCCCGCTCCACATTGACGCGATCGCCGACACCCAGCGACCCCAGGTTGGTCAGACGCAGGGTCTCGCGCATCAGATCGAAGCTCACCGCCTCTCCCTCGATACGGGTCACCGTCAGACAGCAGCCGTTGTGGGCCACCGAAGCACCGATCTGCAGCCCCTCGCCCCACTGGGCACTCGGCATGCGAATCACATGGGTGCGAAATGCCTCTTTCTCCTCGATGGCCAGGATCTCGGCCACCCCCTGCACGATACCGGTAAACATAGGGCTCTCCTCGTTTGGAACGCAGCAAGGTTACCCTCGCCTACAAGGGGTGGGCAAGGGTAAAACAACCCGCTATAGTCCCGTCGTTTTTATGAAAGGAGAGAACCATGAAGGTCTTTGAATGCTGTGAAGCCGTGCGCGCCGCCTATAGCCAGATAGGCTCGGGTGAGCAGGGTTATGTGCCCAAGGCCATTGCCGCCGCCGTGCGCACCCTCGATGCGGTGGCCTGCGACGAGCGCGTCCCTGCCGAGCTGCGCCAGCAGGCTGCCTTTGCTGCCGCCAACCTGCTCATCAGCGATCACGAGGACGCATAACGTTTTCTTTCGGTGCCCCAGCCGTTACACTGACCCATCGGGCCGGCATCTCGCCGGCCCTCCTTCCCCGCTCTTTCTCTTGGCTCTTTATCGATTGACCCGTCGGAGGTGTCAGTGCAGTCCTATTGGTCCGAGGCACGAAATCTGGTGCGCCTCGCCACACCCATCCTTATCGCCCAGGTGGCCCAGACCACCATGAGCTTCGTCGACACCGTGATGGCCGGTCAGGTTAGCGCAGTGGATCTGGCCGCCGTCTCGGTGGCCGCCAGCTTCTGGCTGCCCATCATTTTGCTGGTGCAGGGGGTGATCATGGCCCTCACCCCCATCGTCTCCCAACTCAACGGCGCCCGTAAGCGGGGGGAGATCGGCCCGGCCGTTCATCAGGGATTTTGGCTTGCTCTGATGGTGATCCCCCTGGGCATGCTGGCCCTCTATCTCAGCCCACTGGCCCTGCAGGTGATGAAGGTCGAGCCCGCCCTCGCGGCCAAGACCACCGGCTACCTGCACGCCATCTTGTGGGGCCTGCCCGCCTTCGCCCTGTTTCAGGTGCTGCGCAACTTCAGCGAGGGGCTCTCCCATACCATCCCCACCATGGTGATCGGCTTCGTGGGACTGGCGGTCAACGTACCGGTCAACTGGATCTTCATCTATGGTAAGTTCGGCATGCCGGCCCTGGGTGGTGTTGGCTGTGGCGTGGCCACCGCCATCGTGCTCTGGGCCATGCTGTTTGCCATGATGGGATACATCTATTTCTCGAAACTGTTCAAAGAGTTCGATCTCTTTGGTTCCCTCGCCCGCCCCAACGGTAGCCGGATCTGGCGCCTGTTTCGCCTGGGTTTTCCCATCGCCATGGCCATCTTCTGCGAGGTGACCCTGTTCACCGTAGTGGCCCTGCTTTTGGCCCCACTCGGGGCTGAGATTGTGGCAAGCCACCAGGTGGCCCTCAACTTCTCTAGCCTGGTCTTTATGCTGCCGCTCTCCATCGGCGTTGCCGTCACCATCCGGGTTGGCCATAACATAGGTGAAGGGGACGGGGCGCAGGCCCGCCGATCGGCCCGCACCGGCCTGCTGCTGGGGCTTAGCGCAGCCGCCTGTACCGCCCTGTTTACCGTGTTGCTGCGTCACCAGATCGCCGGGATCTACACCGATGACAGTCAGGTGATCACCCTGGCGGCAGCCCTGCTGCTGCTGGCAGCCGTCTATCAGCTCTCCGATTCGGTGCAGGTGATTGCGGCGGCGGCCCTGCGCGGCTACAAGGATACCAAGGCGATCTTCTACCTCACCCTGATCGCCTACTGGGGTCTGGGACTGCCTACCGGGGTGGTGCTGGGCATGACGGACCTGCTGCTACCCCGCCTCGGGCCGCAGGGCTTCTGGGTTGGCTTTATCGTAGGCCTGACCGCGGCAGCCCTGATGCTGGGCCTGAGGCTCAAGGTGATCTATGGGCGCACGGCACACGGCTAGCCTTCTGCTCCTGTTACTCCTGGCGGGCTGCCGGCCCGCCATGGAGTCCTCCTTCGATACATACCTGATCCGCCTCGCTGCAATATTGGATGCCGAGCCCCCCGCTCTCGATACTCCTGACACGACCCCCCTACCCCGCCAGCAGGACCTGATGCTCCCCCTGCCCGAGCTCAGAGTAGACTTGCTCGATATCCTGACCCTCAGCCGCTGCGGGCTGGGGCGGGAGATCGCCGAACGCAACGGGCCGCTGGGCATGAGCGCCGATCATCTCACCCTGCTCGACTACGAGCTGACGCTGGTGCGCCGGCTCGAGGGGTGTGACAGCGAGAACCCGGCTACCCGCCAATGGCTCGAGGCGTTGGCCCGGGCCAAGCGGGCCATGTTGCCCCTGCGTGCCTGGAATGCCCTGGCTTCGGATCCCGTCTTGCGTCGCCAGCTCTCGCCGCGGCCTCCCCTGAGCGACCCCGATCCCGCGTCTGATCAGCCTCTCGAGAGCCTGCTGCATCATTGGCTGCAACTGCGCCAGAGCGCCGCAGGTACCCTCGACTGGCACGAGCAAAGGGAGCTGCTCTCACTCTCCGCACAGTTGCGCGATTCGGGTGAGCTCGCCCGTCTGCTCTACACCATGGAGAGTGTCACCCTCTGGCTGAAGGTGACCAACCGCTGGCTCGCCCCGCGCCTGGAAGCCCTCTCCTGCGGCCCCGACCCGGAGCGAGTGATGCGTCTGCGCGGCGCGTTGACCCACTATTATGGCAAGGGCGTTCAACCCGACCTGAGCCGCCTCGAGCGCCGCTTCTTGCGCCTGGCACCCGCCCTGCAGCGACTGATGGCGCCTCCGGCACCACTTCCGGCCCTCACGCCTTGGCATCTTCGCTACGGACAGGGGCGCGAGAGTGGCCTCTACCTCGACTTTCGCCACTCAATCAGTGACCATGCCCACCTGTGGCAACGGCTGCTGAAACGCTGCCAAGTGGGGATACGCCCGTAAAATCAACAAGCTGCGCAAGAACTCGGCAAACGATCAAGGAATGCGATGGGATTGGTTGACAGCCTCGGGGGGCATGGGTAGTATGCCGCCTCGTCAGCACGACGACGTGGGTTTATAGCTCAGTTGGTTAGAGCACTACCTTGACATGGTAGGGGTCGTTGGTTCGAATCCAATTAAACCCACCACGATTTACTATGATGCGCTCTTAGCTCAGTTGGTTAGAGCACCACCTTGACATGGTGGGGGTCGGTGGTTCGAGTCCACTAGAGCGCACCATCACAATTTGCGTCCTTAGCTCAGTTGGTTAGAGCACCACCTTGACATGGTGGGGGTCGGTGGTTCGAGTCCACTAGGACGCACCAGATTGCGGGTTTATAGCTCAGTTGGTTAGAGCACTACCTTGACATGGTAGGGGTCGTTGGTTCGAATCCAATTAAACCCACCACAATCTGCGCTCTTAGCTCAGTTGGTTAGAGCACCACCTTGACATGGTGGGGGTCGGTGGTTCGAGTCCACTAGAGCGCACCATCATGCCGAAAGGCCCGCATCGCTGCGGGCCTTTTTGCTTTTGTGGCCTTGGGCTCAACGGCACACCGGTCTATACTGTATATAAACACAGTAACAAGACCTGCACCTATGATACGCCCCCTGATCGATCCCCCTTCTCTCCCCCTGCCCTGTTTCGAGAATCGGGTCCCCTGCGGCTTTCCCTCCCCGGCCCAGGATCACGCCATCACCCCTATCGATCTCAACACCCTCTGTGTGCGCCACCCGGCCGCCACCTACTTCGTGCGGGCCTGTGGCGAGAGCATGACGGGGGCCGGCATCCACGACGGGGATCTGCTGGTGGTCGACCGGGCCCTCACTCCCCGTCACGGGGACGTGGTGATCGCCTGCCTCCATGGGGAGTTCACCGTCAAGCGGTTGCAGTGCACCCCCTATCCGGCCCTGCTCCCCGCCAACCCGGATTATCCTGTGCTGCCTCTTGGGGATGGGGAGCCTCTCGAGCTGATGGGGGTGGTCACCTTTGCCCTGCACACCCTGGAGCGGGGCACCTCATGAACGCCTATGCCCTGGTGGACGTGAACAACTTCTACGCCAGTTGCGAACGGCTGTTTCGCCCCGATCTCAATGGGCGCCCCCTGGTGGTGCTCTCCAACAACGATGGTTGTGTGGTCTCGCGCAGCCCCGAGGCCAAGGCCCTCGGGGTCAGGATGGCGGTGCCTTTTTTCCAGATAAGAAAAGAGTTCGAGGCTCAAGGCGGTGTCTGGTTTAGCTCCAACTATGCCCTCTACGGGGATCTCTCCCAACGGGTGATGAGCCTGCTCGAGCAGCACTCGCCACGGGTGGAGATCTACTCCATCGACGAAGCTTTTCTCGAGCTCGGTGAACGCTGGGCCGGTGATCTGGAGGCCTATGGGCGGCAGCTGCGCGATCGGGTACGCCAGTGGACCGGCCTCACCGTCGGGGTCGGGATAGCCCCTACCAAGACCCTGGCCAAGCTCGCCAACTATGCCGCCAAGCGTTGGCCAGCCACAGGGGGGGTGGTGGATCTGCGCGATGCGGCGCGCCGCCACCGCCTGATGACCATCACACCGGTCGGTGAGGTCTGGGGCATAGGGCGACGCCTTTCCACCCGCCTGCAGGCTGAAGGGATAGAGACCATAGCCCAGCTGCTGGCTCACCGGCCTGCCTACTGGCGCAGCCGCTACGGTGTGGTGCTAGAGCGCACGGTGCAAGAGCTCTGCGGGCTTCCCTGTCTGGAGCTTGAGCCTCCCGAGCCGCGCCAGCAGGTGCTCTGCAGCCGCTCCTTCGGCCACCCCATCAACACCCAAGAGCGCCTCAACCAGGCCCTGGCCACCTTTATCGAACGCGCCGCCGAGAAGTTGCGCCAGCAATCGCTCTGCACCGGCCACCTCACCCTCTTTGTACGCGCTAACCCGTTTCGTGCCCCCGAGTCACCGGCCCTGCATCTCTCCCTGCCACTGGCTACTCCCAGCGATGACACGGGGCATCTGCTGACCCTGGTGCGCCCTCATCTGGACACACTGTGGCAGCCGAGCCTCAAGTATCAAAAAGGAGGCGTCATGCTCACGGATCTGCGGTCACGCGGCCAATGTCAGAGCGATCTCTTCTGCCCGTCCCCAGACCCCAGACGCCAGGCCCTGATGCAGACGGTGGACAGGATCCGCGCCCGGGGGCTCGGCCAGCTACACTATGCCGCCCAGGGGCTCAGAGAGCCCGAGTGGATGATGCGCCAGGAGCACAAGAGCCCCGACTACACCCACTCACTGGCAGACCTTCCCAGAGTCAGAGCCTGATCTCCCTCACCGAGGCCGAGATCCGAAAGCAAAGTGAGCCCCCTGTGCCTGTCAGATATGGCAATTGGCCTCATATAGCGCTCAATGTAGAGTGGCCCTGCGTAGTTGTGCAGTTCCTCACACGCGCTAATCGCCAGTAGTCCCTTCCTTGAAGAGTTTCCATACTCCTTCCCCCGTCTCCATGCGGGGCTTTTTTTTGTAGCCACCACACCGTTGATGGGCGGGTCTTTGTCCAATAAACCAGCAGGCACATCTCCCTCCCTTCGCCTCGCCTGCACTATGGTTTACCATGCAGCCCATGACGGAGCCTCTCTCCACCCACTCGCCGCCCGCCGACGAACCGGAACCTATGAACAGAACAACAAAACCTGGCACTGAACCCACTCTCTGCTTTCACGACTACGAGACCTTCGGGATCAGCCCGTCGCGGGATCGGCCGGCCCAGTTTGCCGGGGTACGCACCGATCTGGACTTCAATATCATCGGCGAGCCGCTGGTTATCTATTGCAAACCGCCGGCAGACTACCTGCCCGAGCCCGAGGCCTGCCTTATCACCGGCATCACCCCGCAAAAGGCGATGAAAGATGGCCTGTGTGAGGCCGACTTTATCCGCCAGATCCATGAGGAGTTTGCGGCCCCCGGCACCTGTGTGCTCGGCTATAACAGCATCCGCTTCGATGACGAGGTGACCCGCAACACCCTCTATCGCAACTTCTACGACCCTTATGCCTACTCCTGGCAAAACGGCAACTCCCGCT
Organism: Aeromonas sp. R6-2; assembly: GCF_040908155.1. Classification (NCBI taxonomy): domain Bacteria; kingdom Pseudomonadati; phylum Pseudomonadota; class Gammaproteobacteria; order Aeromonadales; family Aeromonadaceae; genus Aeromonas; species Aeromonas sp. R6-2. Next base: position 211,788 of record NZ_JBFODE010000006.1, read on the forward strand.
GGGACATCCTCGACATGGTGCGCGCCTGTTATGCCCTGCGCCCGGAGGGGATCACCTGGTGCTTCGACGACGAGGGCAAGCCGAGCTTCAAGCTCGAGAACCTGACCCGCGCCAACGGCATCGGCCATGAGCAGGCTCACGACGCCCTCTCGGACGTGCTGGCCACCATCGCCATGGCCAGACTCATCAAAGAGGCCCAGCCGCGCCTGTTTGACTATCTGTTCGATCTGCGCAGCAAGCACAAGGTGAAGGCGCTCATCGATGTAGTGAGCATGAAGCCACTGGTGCACGTCTCGGGCATGTTCTCTCCCTGGCAGGGATGCGCCAGCTGGGTATCACCCCTGGCCTGGCACCCGACCAACCAGAATGCGGTGATCGTGGTGGATCTGACCCGCGATCCGCAAGTGCTGCTCGATCTCGACGCCAATACCCTGCGCGAGCGCCTCTACACCCGCAGGGACGATCTCGGTGAGCTCGAGTCGGTGCCGTTGAAGCTCGTGCATATCAACAAGTGCCCGGTACTGGCACCGGCTGCAACCCTGACGCCAGAGCGGGCCGATGAACTCGGCATCGATCGCGAGCAGTGCAGAAAGAGCCTGGACTTGCTGCGAAAGCACCCGGAGATCCGCGAAAAGGTGGTGGAGGTGTTCAATCAGGAGTGGCAGGGCGAGCAGAGCCGCGATCCGGATCTGATGCTCTACAGCAGCTTCTTCGGCCCCGGCGACAAGGCCGCCATGGAGATGGTGCGGGCCACCGCTCCCGACTTGCTCGGGGAGCGCAGCTTCTCGTTTAGCGATGCCAGGCTTCCCGAGATGCTGTTTCGCTACCGCGCCCGTAACTGGCCCCATACCTTAAGCGAAGAGGAGGCGCGCCGTTGGCGCAGCCACTGCGCCGACTATTTCGGTGCCCGTCTGCCCGAGTACGCCAGCCGACTCGACGCCCTGGCGAGCCAATATCAGGACGACGAGTCCCGCTTTAAGGTGCTGCACCAGATCTATCGTTATCTCGAGGATCTCTAAGCTGTGACCCGCCTCTCACCCGCCGGCTTGCCCGGCGGGTCATAATCCTTGCATACTCAAGGCATCGGGCGGCCGGATGCCGCCCATCGACCCGGAGCCCAGATGCGTTCACCCCTGCTCTCGCCACTGCTGCTTGCTCTCTTTTGCGCTCCCCTGGCTGCGTCGCCCCTCGTCACCCTTCCCGGCTATCTGCAGCAGTTGCCCGCACAGGCCTACGGGGAGCTCAGACGCAGCTTCGACGACTTCTATCAGGCGACCGATTTCACTCCGGCTATCACCAACAGCTACTTCAGTGACTCCGAGCTCTACGACTTCGTCGGCGTGCCCCTGGCCATCACGGCACGCAATGGCTTCCAACTCGAACTCTTTACCCAGGCCTACAGCCTCTCCAACCAGAGCTATCTGCACCTGAATCAGGATCAGTCTCTCTACGGCATACTGCGCGCCGACCTGATGGGACGCCAGAAGGATCAGCTGGCGGCCGGGGTCGGGATCGGTATTCCCCTCACCGCCTCGCTGTCACTGCGCGCCATCGCCTCAACCCACGAGTTGCCCGGCTATGGCTCATCCCGCTACGCCATCGGCATGGAGTGGCATTTCTAGAAAACCGCACATAAGAGAAGAGAGGCCATCGGGCCTCTCTTCTGATGGGTCGGCTCAATGACGCACCACGCGCCCCTCGCAGGGAGCCAGGGTCAGACGCTCACCCAGGGGCTGGTTGTCCCAAAAGTTCACGGCACCTGCCGGCAACATGACCTGACGCGGCTCACCGGACCAGTTGAAGAGGCAGCGCAGGCTCTGCCCCTGCCATATGATCTCCCCTTGTGAAAACCCGAGATCGCCGAAGCGAGCCGGCGCACTGAGACTCTGGCACAGAGCCAACAACTGCTTGAGCGCTGCGGCCTGCCCAGCGTCGAGGTCTTGCAGGCGATCGCCGGCCAGGATCATGCCACCACTGGCCACCATGGCTGCCAGGTGAAAGGCGTAGTCAGCCTCACTCGCCTGTTGACCGGGAATGTCGCGCAGGCAGACACAATCCGGATCCAGGGCCCAGAGCTGTTCACCCTGCCAGGCGCGGCAGAAGAGCTCGCGGGCGATCTGGCGAATACGCGGCCCCTTGCGCTCCACATCGTCACTCACCCGCATCCCGTCGACCAACCCAACGCTCGGCCAGATGGGGGCGTTGCAGCCGAGCAGGAAGGCATCCTCACCGGCGCCCCGACGCACCGCCGCCATGCCGCGCCGATACGCCTCGATACGGGTCGCATCGGGATCAAGGAAGCGACCTCCGTGGATGGCGCCCCAGAAGTTGGCATCGAGCTTGAAATAATCGATGCCCCACTGGTGGCGCAGGGTAGCAAAGACCGACTCAAGATGGCGCTGAGCCTCGGGATGGGTACCATCGAGCACATACCAGGGAGTACAACGCCAACCGCCATAGGTCACCAGCTCGGCAGCCAGTGGCTGGCCCTGCTCATCTTTCACAAACCAGTCGGGGTGATCGCGAAACAGCCGAGAGCCCGGCTCGGCGATGAAGGGCGCTACCCAGAGGGCCGGCTTGCGATGGGCGGCGCGGATCTCCTCCACCAGAGCAGGCACACCACCGGCAAAACGTTCGGAGGGGTCAAGCCAGTCCCCCATGAAGGCCTGATAGCCATCGTCGATCTGCACATATTCCAGGTCGGTGAAACGAGTACCCATCTGGGCCAGATTTTCACGGATATCCGCCTCGCTCACCTCGGCGTAGTAGTGATACCAGGAGCACCAGCCACTCGGACGACGTCCGGCGCGCCCCCCGTGCTCCCGGGCCAGACGCTGGCCCAGTTCGCTGAGCAGTGCCGCCCGATCGCTCCCCTCGAGGCAAATAAGGGGCTCACTCAACCAGTGTTGACCCGGTGACAGGGGCCGCCCTTCGGTGCGCATCAGGATCTGCAGGCGACCGTCCGGATAGAGGCGAAACTCACCACCAAAGCGCAGGCAAGCACCAAAGGCCAGCAAGAGCCAACCCGAGGGAGTCTGCACCAGCAGCAGGTTATGGACGGTGTGAAAGCCATCGTCATGGGTGATCCGGTAGTTGTCCGCATCCGGACAGCGCCCCACCGCCTCGGGAGCAGACCAGGTCCCCAGGGTCTGGGCCAACATCTGAAACCCTTCCCCATAGATGGGCGCCCCGGCCAGGCCAAGCTGACCATCGAAGAGCAGCCAATCGTCGGGACACACCCGCTCGGCCCCGACATTGTCAAGGCGCACCCGGCATTCTCGGTCATGCCACTCATGAGTAACAAGCAGGTCTGCCAAGGGCATCCGGGTCACGGCCAACTGACGAAGTGAAGAGAGAACGTTTCCCACTGAGGCTCCTTATTTTGGTTATTGTTTCATTAGAAATTATTTATCGCCAGCCTGCTGTCTGTGCAGGCGGCTTCTGTTAAACTGCGAGCCTGCTCACACTTATGGGGTACCCACGTGTCTATGCCCATTTTGCTGCGTTATCTGCGCGATTTTCTGGTGATCCTGGCGGCCCTGATGCTGGGCAAGGGGATATCGGCGCTGCTGCCTTTCGCCTTTCCGGGAAGCATTATCGGCCTTCTGATCCTCTATCTGCTGCTCTCGCTGCAACTGGTCAGGCTGAGCTGGGTCGAGCGTGGTGCCGGCTTGCTGCTGCGCCACATGGGAGTGCTGTTTGTCCCTGTTGCGGTCGGGTTGGTGGCCTGGCTCGAGCCACTGCGCCATGCCCTCCCCCTCATCGTCACCGCCATCCTGAGCGGTATCGTGCTGATCCTCGCCGGCGTCGGTCACCTCTATCAAAGGATGAACAAGCAATGATCTGGCTTGCCTTGCCCCTGACCCTGGCTCTTTACTTTGCCACCCGGACTCTCTACCGACGCCTTCCCTGGCCTGTGATCAACCCGGTTCTGATCCCGACCCTGGTGATCATCGGAATAATATTGCTCTTCAACCTGCCCCTGGAGCAGTACGAGCTGGGGACCTCCCCCATCACGGCCCTGCTGGAGCCCGCCGTGGTCGCTCTGGCGCTGCCCCTCTACCAGCAGTCGCGGCAGATCCTGGCCAGGCTCAAGCCCATACTGATCTGCTGCCTGCTTTCCGTCCTGATCTCGGTGGGCACCACCCTGGTGATCGGCCATCTGCTCCATGCCGAGCCGGCCATGCTCGCCTCGGTGGTGACCAAGTCCATCACCACGCCACTGGCCATGAGCGTCAGCCAGTCCCTCGGCGGTATTCCGGCCATTGCCGCCGCCATCGTCGTCATCGTCGGGGTGGTGGGGGCTATCATCGGCTTTCCCCTGCTCAGGATGATGGGTGTCACCGATCCCGAGGCCCAGGGTCTCGCCATGGGGGCAGCAGCACACGCCGTGGGCACGGCGGCCAGTGCCGAGCAGGGGATCACCCAGGGAGCCTTCTCTTCGCTGGCCATGGTGGTCTGCGGTATCCTGACCGCCGCCGTGGCCCCCCTGCTCTTTGCCCTCTATTCTGCCCTTTTCGGGGTATGAGTGCTGTGAGACGACGCCCACACTTTTGAGCTGTTAAACGTTTCATCTGAGAGATCAACCCGCCCGGGCGCGATCCACGTGATCGCGCTCACACTCTTTGCCCCTCTGCCTCCCTACAATGCCCTCCCAATTGGCCCATGAGGAAGAGTCATGCATCCCCGTTTTGCCAAGCCTTTCAATAACCTGTCCACCGAGCTGCAAGATGCGCTCGCACCTGTTCTCAATCAGGACTCCTTTCAGGCTCGTCTGACCCCAGAGCAAGTGGCCGCCCTCAAACTCGCCACCGGCATGGAAGACCGAGCCCTGCGTCTGGCCCTGTTGCCGCTGGCGGCGGCCTGCTCGGTGGCCCCCATCTCCAACTTCTATGTGGGGGCAATTGCCAGCGGCCAGAGCGGTGCCTGGTACTTCGGCGCCAACATGGAGTTTGCCGGTCAGGGGCTGTTCCACTCCATCCACGCCGAGCAGTCAGCCATCTCCAACGCCTGGCTTGGCGGCGAAACCGGAATCGACGAGATCACAGTCAATTACACCCCCTGTGGCCACTGCCGTCAGTTTATGAACGAACTGACCACCGCCAAGATGATCAAGGTGACCCTGCCCGATGACCACAGCCCGCTGCAGGCCTTCCTGCCTCACTCCTTCGGGCCGGCCGACTTGCAGATCACCGACGCCCTGATGAGCCATCAGGATCATGGTCTCACCTTAACCTGCGAAGATCCTCTGGCGCTGGCGGCCCTGGCGGCGGCCAATCGCAGTTATGCCCCTTACAGCCGAGGCTTTGCCGGGGTGGCGCTGGAGTTTGCCAACGGCCACATCATAGAGGGCCGTTACGCAGAGAACGCCGCCTTCAACCCCAGTCTGCCCCCCATGCAGATGGCCTGTACCCATGCGGTTCTGGCGGGAGAAGATCTCGCGACCCTGCGCCGCGCCGTACTGGTCGAGAGCAAGAATGGGCTTATCAGCCAGGTCGACAGCGCTCGCTCGGCCCTTAAGGCGGTCAGCAGCATCGCCCTCGAGACCCTGACGCTCTGATCCCTCTCCATCACGATCACAAGCGGGCCCCTGGGCCCGCTTGCTTTTTCCGGGCAGCAGCCACAAAATACTGTTTACTTATACAGTACAGGTAATCCCATGGCCGGACGTGGCGCCAGTGGCAACGTGGTGCATCGCTTTACCCAACAGCGCATCGAGACCGTCGATGACGGCTGGTGGCAAGAAACGGCAAGCCCGTCCCCTGCGACCCGGATAAGCCAGGTTGAGGCACGCAGCATCATCAGCCACAACCGCTCGCCCGATGTGCCCTTCGATGCCTCCATCAATCCTTATCAGGGGTGCGAGCACGGCTGCATCTACTGCTATGCCCGCCCCAGCCACGCCTACCTGGAGCTCTCCCCTGGCCTCGACTTCGAGACGCGGATCTTCGCCAAACGCAACGCCCCCGAGCTGCTGCGCGCCGAGTTTGCTCGCCCCGCCTACCGGCCCCGGGTGATCTGCATCGGCGCCAATACCGATCCCTACCAACCGGCCGAGCAACGGCTGCGACTCACCCGCGAGTTATTGAAGGTCATGGGCGATCACGGCCATCCGGTAACCCTGATCACCAAGAGCGCCATGGTGCTGCGCGACAGGGACATACTGGCCGAGCTCGCCGCCGAAGGACTGTGCCGCGTCATGGTTTCGGTCACCACCCTCGACGAGACCCTGCGCCAGCGGCTCGAGCCACGCACAACCCCGGGCAAGGGGCGCCTCAGGGTCATCGAGCAGCTCACCCGCGCCGGCATTCCGGTCGGGGTACTGGCCGCCCCCATGATCCCGCGCCTCAACGAGCACGAGCTGGAGCGGATCCTGGAAGGAGCCGCGGCGGCAGGAGCCGACTGCGCCGGTTATATCCTGCTGCGCCTGCCCCGCGAGCTCGCCCCCCTGTTCGAGGCATGGCTCGGCGAGCACTATCCGGGACGACGTGAGGCGGTGCTCTCCATCCTGCGCCAGAGCCGCGAGGGGGCGCTCAATAGCCCGCAGTTTGGTGAACGGATGCGCGGACAGGGGGAGTTTGCCAACCTGCTCGCCCAGCGCTTTCGTCTGGCGGTGCGCCGTCTGGGACTCGACGTCCCCCGCCTGCCACTGCGGCTCGATGCCTTTCGTCGACCCGGGGAGCAGCTCACTCTCTTCTAATGGCCCCACCCGAACGCAGATCGTGCTGCCCCCCCTCCTCCGTCGGAATGAGCTCGTCACCCCACAGCCGGCACCGCAGATCCCGGAACATCCTGCCGCTCTTCGCCTCTTCTTCTCATGGCAGTGGCTATCGAGCAGCGAGCCAGCCCGCCGTGACGGCATAAAAAAAGAGCGCCATCAGGCGCCCTTTTTCATCGTGCCACTCTGGCACTCTTTGCCGGGTTTACTCGGCACTATCATCGGCCGGTGCGTCGGTTTGCGGGCCATCGGCGGCCGGGCTCTCGCCCTCACCATCCTCGCCCAGCGCAACCAGCTCGTCATCGTCATCGCTCTCTGCGATGCGCTGCAGGCCGACCACGATCTCGTCTTCACCGGTGCGGATCAGACGCACGCCACCGGTGTTACGACCGATGACGCTCACTTCCGCCACCCGGGTACGCACCAGGGTGCCACCGTTGGTGATGAGCATGATCTGATCGGTCTCATCGACCTGGATGGCATCGATCACCTTGCCGTTGCGATCGTCCACCTTGATGGAGATAACGCCCTGGGTGGCACGGCTCTTGGTCGGATACTCGTCCAGCGCGGTGCGCTTGCCGTAGCCGTTCTCGGTCGCGGTGAGGATGGCGCCATCGCCACGGGGCACGATGAGGGAGACCACCTTGTCACCGGCGCCCAGCTTGATGCCGCGCACACCGGCCGCGGTACGGCCCATGGGACGCACGCCCTTGAAGCTGCCGCCCTTGCTCTCGCCTTCAGCGGCCTCGTCATCGGATTCGGCCTCGTCCCCCTCTTCCACCTGGTCATCGGCACGGCCGCTGCCTTCGTGGAAGCGTACGACCTTGCCGGCGTCGGAGAAGAGCATGATCTCGTTGCTGCCGTCGGTGATATCGACACCGATGAGCTCATCCCCTTCCTTCAGGTTGATAGCCCGGATCCCGGAGGAGAGCGGACGGCTGAAATCGGAGAGGCTGGTCTTCTTCACGGTACCGTTGGCGGTGGCGAAGAAGACATACTTGTCCGCATCGTACTCCTTGACCGGCAGGATGGCGGTGATGCGCTCTTCCTCTTCCAGCGGCAGCAGGTTGATGATGGGACGACCGCGGGCGCCGCGGGACGCCTCCGGCAGCTGATAAACCTTGAGCCAGTACACCTTGCCGCGCGTCGAGAAGCACAGGATGGTGTCGTGGGTGTTGGCCACCAGCAGACGCTCGACGAAGTCCTCTTCCTTGATACGGGTCGCGGACTTGCCCTTGCCACCACGACGCTGAGCCTCGTAGTCGGAGAGGGGCTGGTACTTGACGTAACCCTGGTGAGAGAGGGTCACCACCACATCTTCCGGCGTGATCAGATCTTCGATGTTGATCTCGGCGCTGGAGGCGCTGATCTCGGTGCGACGCTCGTCACCGTACTGATCGCGCACGGCCAGCAGCTCGTCACGGATCACCTCCATCAGGCGCTCCGGGCTCGCCAGGATGTGCAGCAGCTCGGCGATGAGATCGAGCAGAGACTGGTACTCTTCCAGGATCTTCTCGTGCTCGAGGCCGGTCAGCTTGTGCAGACGCAGATCGAGGATCGCCTGGGCCTGCTGCTCGGTCAGGAAGTAGTGACCGTCGCGGATACCGAACTCGGGCTCCAGCCACTCGGGACGAGCGGCGTCGCCACCGGCCTTCTCCAGCATGGAGGCCACGTTGCCGAGCGCCCAGCCCTTGGCCACCAGGCCGGCTTTTGCCTCGGCCGGGGTCGCGCTGTGGCGGATAAGCTCGATGATGGGATCGATGTTGGCCAGGGCCACCGCCAGACCTTCAAGGATATGGGCCCGGTCACGCGCCTTGCGCAGTTCGAACACGGTGCGGCGGGTCACCACTTCGCGGCGATGCAGCAGGAAGGCTTCCAGCATCTCCTTGAGGTTGAGCACCTTGGGCTGGTTGTTGTCCAGCGCCACCATGTTGATACCGAAGGTGGTCTGCATCTGGGTGTGTTTGTAGAGATTGTTCAGCACAATCTCGCCAGACTCGCCGCGCTTGATCTCGATAACGACCCGCATACCGTCCTTGTCAGACTCGTCACGCAGGGCGCTGATCCCTTCGATCTTCTTCTCTTTGACCAGCTCGGCGATCTTCTCGATGAGACGCGCCTTGTTGACCATGTAGGGAAGCTCGTGAACGATGATGGTCTCGCGACTCGTCTTCTCGTCCACTTCTACCTCGGCCTTGGCACGCACATAGATGGAGCCACGACCGGTACGATAAGCCTGAATGATGCCGGAGCGCCCGTTGATGATGCCACCGGTGGGGAAATCGGGACCCGGGATGTACTCCATCAGGTCATCGATACCGATGCTGCCATCCGCGATCAGGGCCAGACAGCCGTTGATCACCTCGGTGAGGTTGTGGGGCGGAATGTTGGTCGCCATGCCCACCGCGATACCGGAGGAGCCGTTGACCAGCAGGTTCGGCACCTTGGTCGGCAGCACGGCCGGGATCAGCTCGGTGCCGTCATAGTTGGGCACCCAGTCGACCGTCTCTTTGTCGAGATCGGCCAGCAGCTCGTGGGAGATGCGCGCCATGCGCACTTCGGTGTATCGCATGGCCGCGGCGCTGTCGCCGTCGACCGAGCCGAAGTTGCCCTGGCCGTCGACCAGCATGTAGCGCATGGAAAAGTCCTGCGCCATGCGGACTATGGTGTCATACACGGCACTGTCGCCGTGGGGGTGGTACTTACCGATTACGTCACCGACCACACGGGCCGATTTTTTGTAGGGCTTGTTCCAGTCGTTGCCGAGCTCATTCATTGCGAAGAGCACACGGCGGTGGACCGGTTTCAAGCCATCACGCACATCCGGCAGGGCTCGTCCCACGATGACGCTCATGGCGTAATCGAGATAGGAACTCTTGAGCTCTTCCTCAATGTTGACCGGCGTGATCTCTCTGGCCAGATCGCTCATAGAAAGCCTTAATCCCTAATAAGTTGTTCTTTGGCTTAAACAGCGCGTCATGGTAACACAGGGCGCGTAAATCCTTAAGCCAAAAACGGTTCTGGCCTGTCAGAGGGTGTCCGTTATAATGCCGCCAACGAAAGAACATGCCCATGAGGAAGCTGCGCGCATGAATGCTGAACAGATTGCCACCAATGGTAACGTCGACCCGTCGGAAATCGCCAAATTTGAGGCCGTCGCCTCTCGCTGGTGGGACATGGAGGGGGAGTTCAAGCCCCTGCACCAGATCAACCCGGTTCGCCTGGAGTGGATCGATGGCGAGTGCGGTGGCCTGTTTGGCAAGAAGGTGCTCGATATCGGCTGCGGTGGCGGCATCCTGGCCGAAAGCATGGCGCGGCGCGGCGCTATTGTGACCGGTATCGACATGGGTAAGGAGCCCCTGGCCGTGGCCCGCCTGCACGCCCTGGAGCAGGGGGTGGAGCTCACTTACAAACAGATCACCGCCGAAGCCCACGCCCTGGAGGCTGCCGGCCAATACGACGTGGTCACCTGCATGGAGATGCTCGAGCACGTGCCCGATCCGGCGTCCGTACTGCGTGCCATCGCCACCCTGGTGCGCCCCGGCGGTCGGGTGGTGGTCTCCACCATCAACCGCAACCCCAAGTCTTATCTCATGATGATCGTCGGTGCCGAATACCTGATGAAGATGGTTCCCAAGGGTACCCACGATCACAAGAAGTTCATCACCCCGGCCGAGCTGTGCCGCATGGCCGAGGCCAGCGAGCTGGTGGTGCGCCACATGAGCGGCGTGCACTATCGCCCCTTGCTCGGTGATTTTCGTCTCGGTGCCAACGTGGACGTCAACTACATGGTCTCCTTCAACCGCCCGGAGGCCCGATGAGCCCCCTGCATGCGGTCCTCTTCGATCTCGACGGCACCCTGCTCGACACGGCGCCGGATCTGGGCGCCGCCGTCAACCACGTGCTGGTGCAAGAGGGCTTTGCACCGCTCAGCGAGGCGGTGATCCGACAGACCACCTCCCACGGGGCGCTGGGGTTGCTGCGTGCCGGCCTCGGTGACGAGCTGCTCGAAGAGCTCGGCGCCAGCCGCCTTCGCACCGCCCTGCTCGATTACTACGCCGCGCACCTCTGTCTTGGCACCCGCCCCTTCGAGGGCATGATCGAGTTGGTGCATTGGCTCGAGGAGCGGGCCATGCCCTGGGGCATAGTGACCAACAAGCCCGGCTTTCTCACCGATCCGCTGCTGGCGCAGCTGCCCGAGCTCAAGGGATGCGCGGTCGCGGTGAGCGCCGACACCCTGCCGGTGCGAAAACCCGACCCCGCCCCCATGTTTTACGCCTGCGACAAGCTGGGGGTGGCCCCGGCCCACACCCTCTATGTGGGGGATCATGTGCGCGATATCGAGGCCGGCCGCAATGCCGGTATGGTGACGGCCGTGGCTGGCTGGGGTTATCTCGATGAGCACGACGACCCCGCCCTGTGGCAGGCAGATCTGCACTTTGACACCGTCCAGGCACTGCATCATTGGCTGCGTTTGAGCCGATAACCCCGAAGGCGCCCCGTTGGCGCCTTCTCTTTTGACTCCTTTTTCCCACCGCTCTGAGATCCTTTTCACACTCCTGAGACGTGGTGCTGGCATCCACTCCCCCATGCTCCTACCCTTCGACGCAACCGGTTGCGTACCCGAGAGACAAAACAGGGCCCCAGGGCCGAGAGGTGTTGTATGAAACGTGGCAAGTTGCTCAATGCGCCCCTGAGCGCGCTCATCGCCCGGGTCGGTCATACCGACGAGATCGTGGTCTGCGATGCGGGGCTCCCCATTCCGGACGGCCCCGAGCGCATCGATCTGGCCCTCACCCCCGGCACCCCCTCTCTGCTGACCACCCTCGATGCTCTCCTGTACGAGCTCACCGTCGAGCGCGTGGTGCTGGCTGAGGAGATCAAGAGCGTGAGCCCGGCCTGCCACCAGCAACTGATCGCGCGCATCGAGCGCCACGCCGCCGAACAGGGCAAGCCCGTCACCATCGATTACATCAGCCATGAGGCCTTCAAGGCCCGCAGCAGCCGCAGCCGCGCCATCGTGCGCAGCGGTGAGACCACCCCCTACGCCAACCTCATTCTCTGCGCCGGCGTCGCCTTCTGATGGGAGCGAGCATGAACCCGATTTCCACTCCCCTGCTCGAGCTCACCGGGATCGTCAAGACCTTCCCGGGCGTGCGGGCCCTCGACGAGGCGGGCCTGCGCGTCTACCCGGGCCGGGTCATGGCCCTGCTCGGCGAGAACGGTGCCGGCAAGTCGACCCTGATGAAGGTGCTGACCGGCATCTATCAGGCTGACAGCGGCATCCTCACCTATCGTGGGGCGCCAGTGGCGTTTCGCGGACCGCGCGAGTCCCAGGATCAGGGGATCAGCATCATCCACCAGGAGCTCAACCTGCTGCCCGAGCTCTCCATTGCCGCCAACATCTTCCTCGGGCGCGAGCCGCGTACCCGTTTTGGCAGCATCGATCACGGGCAGCTGCGTCAGCGTGCCGCCGCCCTGCTGACGCACCTCGGCGTCAGGCACGGCCCGGATACCCGACTGGGGGATCTCTCCATCGGTGAGCAGCAGATGGTGGAGATCGCCAAGGCCCTCTCCTTTGACGCCAGCGTCATCATCATGGACGAGCCGACCGATGCCCTGACCGACACCGAGACCGAGCAGCTGTTCACCGTCATTCGCGAGCTGCGAGCCCAGGGCTGCGGCATCGTCTACATCTCCCACCGGCTCAAGGAGATCTTCGAGATCTGCGACGACGTCACCGTGCTGCGCGACGGCAAGTGGATTGGCGAGTGCCCGGTGAGCGAACTCGACGAGGATCGCCTGATCGAGATGATGGTGGGTCGCCGTCTCGACGAGCAGTACCCGCGCCTGGCACGCGAACCGGGCCCGGTCTGCCTGCAGGTCTCGAAGTTAAGCGGCCCCGGTGTGCGCGGCGTGAGTTTCACCCTGCACGAGGGGGAGATCCTGGGCTTTAGCGGTTTGATGGGCTCCGGGCGCACCGAGCTGATGAAGCTCATCTATGGTGCGGCGCACCCCAGTGCCGGCAACATGGCCCTCGGCGGCGAGCCGCTCATTCCGCGCTCTCCGGCCGATGCCCTGGCCGCCGGTATCGCCTACATCTCGGAAGATCGCAAGGGCGACGGCCTGGTGCTCCCCATGTCGGTGCGCGAGAACATGACCCTGTGTGCCCTGGGCGAGTTCGTGCGCGGCATCCACATCGACGGCAATGCCGAGCGCCAGGCGGTCAGCGACTACATTCGTCTGTTTAACATCAAGACCCCGGGCGCCGAGCAGCCGATCCGCCTGCTCTCGGGGGGTAACCAGCAGAAGGTGGCCATCGCAAAGGGGCTGCTCACCCGCCCGCGGGTGCTGATCCTCGACGAGCCGACCCGCGGGGTGGACGTGGGAGCCAAGAAGGAGATCTACCAGCTCATCAACGAGTTCAAGAAAGAAGGGATGAGCGTCATCATCGTCTCCTCCGAAATGCCGGAGGTGCTCGGCATGAGCGACCGCATCCTGGTAATGCACGAAGGGCGCGTCAGCGCCGAGATGAATCGACACGAGGCCAACCAGGAGCGCCTGATGGCCGCCGCAGTAGGAAAACAATGGCAAGAGGAGCCGGCATGACATCCCAAATTGCAGCCCGGACGGGCTTTCTGAGCAAACGCTGGTGGATTGACAACAAATCCCTGGTCGCCCTCTTGGTGCTGATCGCCGTAGTGTCGCTGCTCAACAACCAGTTCTTCACGGTCGACAACCTGCTCAATATCCTGCGCCAGACCTCGGTCAACGCCATCATCGCCGTGGGCATGACCCTGGTGATCCTCACCGCCGGCATCGATCTCTCGGTCGGCGCCGTGCTGGCCCTGTGCGGTGCCTTTGCCGCCAGCATGATCGGTATGGAGCTGCCCATCTATGTCGCCGTGCCCGCCGCCCTGCTGGCCGGGGGCGCCCTGGGGGGCCTGAGCGGCGCCATCATAGCCAAGGGCAAGGTGCAGGCCTTCATCGCCACTCTGGTCACCATGACGGCCCTGCGCGGCGTGACCATGGTCTACACCGAGGGGCGCCCCATCTCCACCGGCTTTAGCGACGTGGCCGACCAGTTCGCCTGGCTCGGAACGGGATATCTTCTCGGCATCCCGGTGCCCATCTGGCTGATGGCCCTCACCTTCCTGTTTGCCTGGTACCTGCTCAACCACACCCGCCTGGGGCGCTACATCTACGCCCTGGGGGGCAATGAGTCCGCCACCGCCCTCTCCGGCATCAACGTGGCGCGGGTCAAGCTCGCCGTCTACAGCCTGTGCGGCGTCTTCTCCGCCCTGGCGGGGCTGATCGTCACCTCGCGCCTGTCGTCGGCCCAGCCGACCGCCGGCATGGGCTACGAGCTCGACGCCATCGCCGCTGTGGTACTCGGTGGCACCAGCCTGATGGGGGGCAAGGGCCGCATCATGGGGACCCTCATCGGGGCCCTCATCATCGGCTTTCTCAACAACGCCCTGAACCTGCTCGACGTATCCTCCTATTACCAGATGATTGCCAAGGCCAGCGTGATCCTGCTCGCCGTGATGATCGATAACAAAAGCAAGTGATGACACACACAAGGAATGAAACGATGAAAAAGCTCAATACCCTGCTCGCCGCCGCCGTTCTGTCTGTCATGGGCACCGCCCACGCTGCCGATCAGACCCTGGCCCTGGTGGTCTCGACCCTGAACAACCCCTTCTTCGTCACCATGAAGGAGGGGGCCGAGGCCAAGGCCAAGGAGCTGGGCTACCAGATGATCGTGCTGGACTCCCAGAATGACCCGGCCAAGGAGCTGGCCAACGTGGAAGATCTCACCGTGCGCAAGGTGAGCGCCATCCTGATCAACCCGACCGACTCCGCCGCCGTCGGCAACGCCATCGTACTGGCCAACCGCGCCGACATCCCGGTGCTGACCCTCGACCGCGGTGCCGCCCAGGGCAAGGTCCAGGCCCATATCGCCTCCGACAACGTGGCCGGCGGCAAGATGGCCGGTGACTTCATCGCCGAGAAGCTCGGCAAGGGCGCCAAGGTGATCCAGCTCGAGGGGATCGCCGGCACCTCTGCCGCCCGCGATCGCGGCGAAGGCTTCGCCCTGGCGGTCAAGGCCAACGGCTTCAAAGTGCTCGCCTCCCAGCCGGCTGACTTTGACCGCACCAAGGGGCTCAACGTCATGGAGAACCTGCTGGCCGCCCAACCCGAAGTGCAGGCCGTGTTCGCCCAGAACGACGAGATGGCGCTGGGCGCCATCCGCGCGGTGCAGGCCGCCGGCAAGGAGGTAATGATCGTCGGTTTCGATGGAACTGACGACGGCAAGGCCGCCGTTGCCAAGGGCAAGCTGGCCGCCACCGTGGCCCAGCAGCCGGCACTGATCGGTGCCATCGGCGTCGAAACCGCCGACCAGGTGCTCAAGGGGCAGGAAGTGGATAGTGCCATTCCGGTACCGCTGCAAGTCGTCACCAAGTAAACTCCGCTGCGGGGGCCCTCGCCCCCGCATGGTGCTGCCTGGCGTGCGGCCGCAACGCGACCTCACCCCAAGCCGTATCGAAACAGGATTATCTATGAAGCAACTCGTCGTCCTCGGCAGCGTCAATGCCGATCATGTCCTGCGCGTCCCTCACTTTCCCCGTCCCGGCGAGACCCTACGCGGCCACAGTTACCAGGTGCTGTCCGGCGGCAAGGGAGCCAATCAGGCGGTGGCTGCGGCGCGCCTGGGCGCCGACATCGGCTTTATCGCCCGCATCGGCGATGATGCCATCGGCCACCAGATGCGCGATGGCTTCGCCGCCGACGGCGTCGAGGTGAGCGCGGTCGAGTGTGACCCACTCCTGCCAACCGGCATCGCCATCATCTATGTGAGCGATGAGGGGGAGAACAGCATAGGCCTCTCGGCCGAGGCCAACGGCGCCTTGACGCCCGAGGTGGTCGAGCGCCACGCCGACGCGATTCAGGGGGCCGACACCCTGCTGCTGCAGCTCGAGGTTCCCCTCGAGAGCGTGCTGCGCGCCGCCACGCTCGCCCATGCGGCCGGCACCCGGGTGGTGCTCAACCCTGCCCCGGCCCAGCCGCTGCCCCAGGCGCTGCTCGCCCTGGTCGATCTCATCACCCCGAACCAGACCGAGGCCGAACTCCTGACCGGCGTGGCGGTCACCGACGAGGCGAGCGCCCGCGAGGCGGCCCTGCGCTTCCACGCCATGGGGATCGGCAGCGTGATGATCACCCTGGGCGCCCAGGGGGTCTACTGGAGCGAGCAGGGGAAGGCGGCCCTCATCCCCGGTTTTCGCGTCACCGCAACCGACACCACGGCGGCCGGCGACACCTTTAACGGGGCCCTGCTGGCCGAGCGGCTGCGCGGCGCCACCATGGCGGAAGCCATTCGCTTTGCCCACGCGGCGGCAGCCATCTCGGTCACTCGCCTGGGCGCCCAGAGCTCGATCCCGACCCTGGCCGAGGTGCGCAATTTCCTCAAGGAGCATGGCTGATGGCCAACATTCGGGACGTGGCGGTGCGGGCCGGGGTCTCGACCACCACCGTCTCTCACGTCATCAACGAGACCCGCTTCGTGGCCGAAGAGACCCGGGAGCGGGTGTTCGCCGCCATGCTTGAGCTCAACTACGCGCCGAGTCTGGTGGCGCGCAGCCTCAAGGTCAAAGAGACCCACAGTATCGGCATGCTGGTGACCACCTCGAGCAACCCCTTCTTCGCCGAGGTGGTGCGCGGGGTGGAGCGCTACTGCTTCGAGCAGGGCTACAACCTGATGCTCGGCAACACCGAGGGCGAGGCGGCGACCGCCCTCTCCTACCTCAAGATGATGCTGAGAAAGCGGGTCGACGGCCTGCTCATCATGTGCAGCGAGGGGCAACAGGAGGTGCTGGGTCAGCTCGACTGGCTCAAGGGGCTGCCGGTGGTACAGATGGACTGGGGCACGGGGGGGGATGGCTGCGATCTCATCGCCGACAACTCCCGCCACGGGGGCATGCTGGCGACCCGCCACCTGATTGCCCTGGGTCATCGCAAGATTGGCTGCATCACGGGGCCGCGCTCGCGGGCACCGGGGGCCGACCGGCTGGCCGGCTTTATCGACGCCCTGCAGGAGGCGGGGCTCCCCCTGCACAGCGAGTGGATCGTCGAAGGGGCGTTCGACTGCGCCAGCGGCCATCGCGCCATGCAGAGTCTTCTAGCGCTGCCCGAGCGGCCCACCGCCCTGTTTGTCTGCAACGACATGATGGCGATGGGGGCCGTTAGCGCCGCCACCGAGGCGGGGCTGCGCATCCCGGAAGATCTCTCCATCATCGGCTACGACAACGTGGAGCTGGCCGAGTACCTCTCGCCGCCGCTCACCACAGTCAACCAGCCCAAGGAGGAGCTCGGCCGCCTCGCGGTGACCACCTTGCTGGCACGCATCAATGGCAGCCAGGACGCCTCGCGCCTGATCACGCTGGAGCCCAATCTGGTGATCCGCCGCTCCTGCGCCTCCCCCCGCCCCTAAGCCGGGCAATCCAGTGGGGTCAGACCGAGTTCCCGCGACAGGGTGAGCAGGCTCTCCCCCAGCTGCCCCTGATGGGAGAGGGATAGCCAGAAACGAATGGGCCATCCCTCTGCCAGCTGACGGGCAGTGGCGCTGCCTATCTCCTCGACAGCCAACGCGACGCCGCTGGCAATCACCCTCTCTTTGAGCTGCTCATCCCACTCTCCCACCACGGGGAGAGAGAGGATCACACGGCTGACCATCTCCTGCCGCAGCGCCAGGCCATCGAGCAGATGAATCAGTTGCGTCACGCCGTGCAAGCGGATCACCAGGGGGAGACCCCGCTCCTGCCAAAGCATGGCCGCGTGGGGCAGCGCCACCTGCTCCAGCATCCCCACCTCGTCGAGCCATTCGGGCTCGCAATGCTCCCCTTGCGGCAGCCAGCGCAGATAGAGCAGCAGGGCGCTCACCTCTCCTGCGCTCTGTAGCGGCTCGAAGCTGTGCTCCAGGGGACTCATGCCCCCCTGATGAAGCCACTGCAACAGGGTCTGACTGCGCTGCTGACGCAGCAGCAGACGCTCTGCGAGACGCCGCTCGAAGAAGACCAGATCACCCAGGTCCCCCCGCTTGGCCTGATCCAGCGCCTGGATGGCATGATCGATGAGATTGCTCACTTCATCCGATCCACCGGCCAAGGCAACGCCCAACCGACAGCGGGGGATGAGGCGCTGCTCCCGGGTGATAAAGGGCTCGCCGATCACCCCCGGGATCTCTTTGACCCGTTCGCTCAACCCGGCACTCTCGGCCGGGGGCATCACCAGGGCAAATTCGTCCCCTCCAAGGCGGTAGGCCGTGCCATGGGGCCAGTCGCCGAGCCGCTGGGCGATCACCTGCAGCAATCTGTCTCCCACCTGATACCCGAGCTGATCATTAACCTGCTTGAAGCGCTTGAGATCGAGGATAACCAGGGCCCCTACCCGCTCGTGACACAATCCGGATCCGAGGGCCTGGTAGAAGGCTCGTCGGTTGCCCAACCGAGTCAGGGGATCGAGTAAAGAGAGGCGCCGATTCTGATCGTTGGCCCGGCACAGGGCCAGCACCAGCACCATGCCGGCCAACAGCAGCAGCAATTGGCTGATCTGAAGCCAGCGCAGGTCCCGGCGGATATGTTGGACCGAACTCTGGCGCTGTTCACCGGTCAGTGCCTCCTGCTCGAGGACCTCAATACGACGAATGTCATTAGTGACTCGCTCGACCAGCTCGTCCATCATAGGGCCGGGACCAAGCTCACCTCCGTCGATCCGGGGGGCCAACCGCTTGAGGTTATCAAACAGGGAGCGGGTCGCCTCCACCATTCCGCCCTGCCTGCGCAGTTCCGCAGACTCCTCGCTAACCAGGAAGATATCGACCCGATTCCAGAGGAGATCGAAGAGCAGGGTGAGATCGTCCCTGGAGAGAGCCCCCGCCCGATAGAGTCGCAATCCATCGCAGAAACGTTGTGACTCCAACACCAGCTGGCCCATGTGCCAGTAGTTGGTGCGATAGAGGTAATCGACGCTCTTCTCCTGTTTCCCCTGCAGATAAAGAGCCAATACCGACACACCGATAAAGAGCAGTGCCGTGAGCAACATCATGGCGTTGTACAGCAGGCGCCTCATCGAATTATCTCTATGGTCACCAACTGCCATACCATGGCAGCCTCATTTTCCGGTGTTTTGAGATCCGGGCGATCGCTGAAAGGCAGCAGAAGCCACAGGGGGCCCTTGTTGCGACGGGTGAGAGGCTTGCCATTTTCGCTCATGGCCAGGATGGCGGGGTAGCTCGAGAAGGGTCTCAGATCCAGCTCATAACGGTAGTGATTGAGGGCCGTCATGGCGATGCGTTTGGCGCCCGTCCCCTGCAGCACTTGCTCAAGGGCGGGGCCTTCATAGCTATTGCTGCCCTGGGTCCAGGCGGTAATGGTACGAAAATGGTGTTGGGGCAGCGACGTTAACTGGGCTCGGGTGAAGGTACGAATAGGCTCACCATTGCCATTTTTCAGGGTCAGCAGCACCTCCTCCGCCTGAGCCCCGAACACCAGAAGCAACCCGAGCCACCATCCGCGCATTAGACGCATAGCGCACCTCCCACTTCACACCATGTCGGGATGAGTGTGGCGGGATTTCACTCCGATGGCCAGGAGAGTGCTGCGGATCAGCGATGCGCCATCCAGTCGTATTCAGGCTTGAGAGGCTCGGATTGCACGCCGTGGGCCACCAGCAAGCCGTCCACGAAGGCGGGCACCAGATGGGTGGCCAACCCATAGTGCTTCTCGTCAAACTGGCTGTCGACCTCACTGGGCTCCAGATTGAGCTCCACCGAATGGGCTCCGCTCAGGCTCGCCTCATGGACGAAACCGGCGGCCGGGTAGACGGCCCCCGAGGTCCCGATAGAGATGAAGAGATCGCAGCGCGCCAGTGCCGAATAGATGCGATCAAGCCCTATCGGCATCTCGCCGAACCAGACCACATGAGGGCGCAGGGGGTGGGGAAACTGACAGCAGGAGCAGAGATCGCTCTCGGTGATCGGCCCCTTCCACTCGATAGTCTGTCCCGACTGGGGACAGCGCGCCTTGAGCAGCTCGCCGTGCATATGGACAAGGTTCTTGCTACCGGCGCTCTCATGCAGGTTGTCGATATTTTGGGTCACCAGGGTCACAGTGCCCGGAAAGAGGCGCTCGAGGCGAGCCAGGGCGTAGTGGGCGGGATTGGGATGAATACAGGGCTGCTGCAGCTGGGCCCGCCGTGCATTGTAAAAGCGCTGTACCAGAGCCGGATCCCGGGCATAGCCCTCGGGGGTGGCCACATCCTCGACACTGTGATCCTCCCAGAGTCCATCGCTGGCGCGGAAGGTCTTGATCCCCGACTCGGCCGAGATGCCTGCCCCGGTCAGGATAACGATATGCTGGTAGTGTCGTTCCATAGCCTTACTCCTTTTTCCTTGACCCTAGCACGCGCCTTCCCCTGCGACTATTCGCCCTTGGTCTGATGGGCAAGCCAGGGATCGAGAGCGGTCAGATCAAGGCGCACAAACACCATGGCCCGCCCCGTCACCAGCGACACCGGCAATCCGAGCCGCTGCACCAGAGCCAGCATGGGGCGATTCTCGGCCAGGATCTCGGCCATCCACTCCCGAACCCCCTCCCCCCTGGCGAGCAGGGCGAGGGCCAGCAAGATATGGCGAGCCGCCCCGCGACGCTGGAAGTGATCGGCGACCACACAGGAGAACTCGGCCCGCAGAGGATGGCGCCGACGCCGGATAGACTGGGCCTGCGCCACCGGGTAGCCCTTGTCGTCACACAGCAGCAGTGACAGCTGGGTGTCACGCGGATAATCGGTAAACCAGGCCACCTGCTCCTGGCTCGGCGGCTGCTTGGCACGCATGAATCTCAGGTAGACGCTGCGTTCGCTCAGGTCGTGAAAGGCCTGAACCAGACGCCCCTTGTCACCGGGCACCACCTCTCGCAGCAACACCCGATCGCCGCCCAGAGTCAACGACAGCGGCATCTCTTTGCGTGTATGAGGCCAGGGCCCCTGATCCAACAGCTGATGCAGGAGCGGCATGTCGGCCCCCTTGCAGCGATAATCAATGCCCACCTACCAGCGCCCCTCAAAGCCGCGCGCCAGCCAGACCTCGTCGTCGAGCAAGCCGTAGGGATCATCCAGATAGAGCCGGCACCCCTTGTCCCGGGCCCGCTCCAGAAAGTGCTCGATAAGCCCCCCCTGCTCGAGCAAGGGCAACAAGCGTGAGCCAACCAGTATGGCCTCCAGGGGCAGGCGCTCGAGCAGCTCGAAGGAGAGGGTCTCCCGACTATCGACGAAGAGGGCCAGCGAGGCCCCCGCCAGGCGAGCCTGCAAGGCGAGGGAGAAGCGTTCTGGATGGGAGAGCAGCTCATCCCGGGAGCGAATGACCAGCGTCCATCGCCCCTCGCCCTCGGCCTGCTGACGCAGGGCCGACCACTCCTTGTCGAGAGAAGCGAGCAGCAGCCAGCGACTCAGGGGGGCCGGCACAGGGGCATCCGGCCGCCCCAGGACGCCTGCAATCTCCCCTGCCCAGCTTCTCACCCGGCGCGACTGGGGAGGACGAAGATGGGGGGCAGGTGCCCCCTCGTAACCGCGCAGCAGCAGGGGAAGCAGGCGATGGGTGTCGAGGGGCTTGGTAAAGGCTCCCACCACCTTGACACCGCGCAGGGAGAGCAGTTGTGCGGCCCCGTCGACCAGGGACTGATCGTGCCCCGACAGCAGGATCACCGGCGCCGTCACCTTTACCTCGCGCCCCAATACCCGAATGGCATCATCGTGTGCCAGCGCCAGATCGCTGACGACCCAATCCACCGGCCCGGTCTCCAGTGCGCGGCGCAGCTCGCTCTCGTCGCGAACCAGGGTCACTTGGGCGCCCATCTCCCGGATCTGCCCGGCCATCTGCGCTCCCTGAAAGGGGTGATCCTCGAGCAGCAACACCTGTTGGCGACCCAGCCACTCATGCCAGGCCTGCAGTGCCCGCTCGAGTCGGGGGCGCCAGAGCGTATCGAGACTCAGGATCCCCTCCCCCTCATGCAGGGCATCCCAGTAAACCTTGCCACTGTGGTGGGCGGGACTAAAGAGCAGGAACTGACTCTTGCCAAACCAGCTTCCCCACTGCCAGTCGCTGGAGGGCTCGGCCCGCAACAGGGCAATCTCGGCTGGCAGCTGGCTCTCGAGGGCGAGGCAATAGCTGCGATCGTCGAGGGCATAGAGGGTTACGGGACGAAACTCATCCTGCTCACCGCTTGCACCTCCCAGCAGCGCTGTCAGCTCTTCATCTGTGATGATGTTGATCATTGTCGTCACCTCTGCGCAAGCGGCATACCACGCTCTCCAGCGCCGCACCGAGGGC
Organism: Aeromonas sp. R6-2; assembly: GCF_040908155.1. NCBI lineage: Bacteria > Pseudomonadati > Pseudomonadota > Gammaproteobacteria > Aeromonadales > Aeromonadaceae > Aeromonas > Aeromonas sp. R6-2. Next base: position 233,891 of record NZ_JBFODE010000006.1, read on the forward strand.
GGCCTCTCCATCCCATTGCGGATGCTGCTGCCAATAGTCAGCCAGTCTGACCAGCTCGGCGGCGCCTACCATTTTTGCCGAACCCTTGATCCGGTGCAATTGGGAGGCCCACCCTTTGCTATCCCCCTCACGCCACTGGCGTTGCAGCAGCGCAAGATCCTGTCGGCTGGTGGTCTCATAGAGGGTTATCAACTCATCATTGAGCAGTCCACTCGGTGTCTCATCGGTAACGGTGGGCAGGCACCCTTGCATCAGATTCGCCAACTCCTGGCGACGCACCGGCTTGTCAAGATGGCCATCGCAGCCACAGGCCGTGAGTCGCTCGGCCGCCTGGACACTGAGATCGGCGGTGATCACATAGACGGGGATCCCATCCCAACGGGCATCGCCCTTGATTCGTCTGCACAGCTCGGCGCCGTCGACCAGCGGCATCTGCAGATCGGTCAACACCAGATCGACCCTCTCCCCACGCTCCAGATGCTGCAGCGCCTCGGCGCCATCGGCCGCCTCCACCACCCGGGCCCCCAACTGCCCCAGCTGCATAGCCAACACCTGGCGGTTGAGGGGGTGATCCTCCACCAGCAGCACCTTGAGTCCGGTTCCCGTCGCAGGGGGCTCGTGGCTCTCACCCTGGCTCGCCGTGGTCAGGGCCGTCAGGATGGCGCCGGGCAGCAGCCGCTGACCACGCCAGCGCCAGCACGGGAGCCCAAACTCATCATGCTCCAAACCAAGGGGTTCCCCTTGCCGGGCGATCCCGAGCCGGCCCAGCCAGGGATCCCAGCGAGCCGCCTCGTCGGACGGCATCAACAGCGTGACGCCCTCTACCACACGCTTGCGGGGGAGTTGCAGGGGCGATGGTTGCAGCGGCAGGCGACACCAGAAGCGGCTCCCGGGCTGGCGTGCCGTGACACCGATCACCCCCCCCATCTGGCTCACCAGCTGGCGACAGATGGCCAGCCCAAGGCCGGTTCCCAGCCCCTGGCGTCTGGCCTCCTCACCCTGCTCAAATGGCTGGAAGAGGCGTGCACCGAGCTCCTCTTCGATACCCGGGCCCTCGTCCTCCACCGCCAGATGCAGCAGGCCATCGCCCACCCCCAGGGTGAGGCTCACCCGGCCGCTTGGGGTGAACTTGATGGCATTGGAGAGCAGGTTGTGGACTATCTGGGCGAAACGATGGGGATCGAGCCACAGGGTTACCGGCAAGTCAGGCTCAACCCGCAGGCTCAGGGCCAGCCCCTTGTCCCTTGCCTTGGGCCAGTGGATGGCCGCCACTTGCTCGCACAGCAGGGCCAGATCGACTCGCTGTGGAGTCAGGGCCAGCTGGGTGCTCTCGTTACGGGAGAAGTCGAGAATATCGTTGAGCAGACCCAGCAGCTCGTCACTGGCCTGTCGAACCCCCTCCAGTGCCCTGCCCTGCTCTGCCGAGAGCGGCGTACCGGAGAGCCACTCCAGCAGGCCTATGATGGCGTTCATGGGGGTGCGGATCTCGTGGCTTATCGAGGCCAGGAAGCGCCCCTTGGCCTCGACGGCGGCCTCGGCACGCTCCCGGGCCTCCGACAGCCCCTTCTCCACCTCGCGCCGACGCACGACCTCGAGGGCCATTCGGCGTCTGGAGCGCCAGATCAGCAGCGAAATACTCCCACCAGTCAGGAGCAGCAACAGGGAAGAGCCAATCCAGAGTCCATAACTCACCCCTTCGACCTGGGTCACCGAGAGCCGCAGCCAGCGCTGACGCAGCTCATCTTGCTGCGTCGGGGTGATCCGCATGATCCCCTGATCGAGAAAGGTGGCCAGATGGGGTGACGCCGCAGCGACGGCAAACCCGAGGCCCCAGCGCTCGGTCGCCAGATCGTTGATCCTGAGATCGTGCAATCGATTGAGCTGCAAGGGGTATTGCAACTGATAGAGATCGGCCAGCATGGCATCGCCCTCGTTGAGCCTCAGTCGCCGTGCCCCCTCATCGAGGGTGGCGACCCGCTGCCATTGAGCCGGCGCCAGGGTAGCAAGCAGATCCGTGTCCCACAGGCTCTCCGGCACCCATACCCGTTTACCGGCCAGTTGAGCCAGCTCGGTCACGACGCTGGTAGGGGTGACGATGGCCCAGTGGCTGCGCACCATGATGCGGGTAAAACGCAGGGTATCGGCCAGCGCCGATGTCTCGGGTAACCCGAGCAGCAGATCAACCTGCCCACCTTCCAGCCGCCCCAACGCCTCCTCCCGAGTGGTGACCGGAACCCAGGAGATGGCGATACCGTGGGGTCTGAGCAACCCTTTGAGCACATCGACCGCCCACCCTACCGGCTCACCGCGGCTTCCCACGCTGGAGAAAGGGCTGAGACCCGGGTTTATCGCCACCCGAATCTCCCGGGTCCGAGCCAACCAGGAGAGCGTCTCGTCACTCCACTCGGGAGGGTTGATCGCCTGCGCGGCATGAGGAACGTACTCCTCGGCCAGCCGGTAGACCCGGGTCGGGGGAAGGTAACGGATGGCGATATCGATAGCCTCGCGCAATCTGGGCTCGTCTCGCATCACCAGGCGCATGGACATCAGTAATCCCTGGCTATCCAGGGTCCGCAATCTGGCATCGAGATCGGGATGCTGGCGCAGGGTATCGCGCAGGGAGAGGTAGTCACCGAAATAGGCCTGTGCCTTCCCCTCCTGCAACAGCTGGTAGGGAGAGACCCCTGCCGGAGCGGGCTTCAGGGCCAGCTCGGGCAACAGTTCCCCCATGGTGTCAGGACTCAGCCAGGCGGCGGGTACCATGGCACTCCCCCTCCTTGCCCCGGCCCTGTAGAGCAGTGCCGAGCGCACCGTGAAGAGGGGCCGACTCTGCACGCCAAGCAGAGGATCCACCCCCTCCGGGCTCATGATGGGCAGCAGATCGCACGCCCCCGCCAGATAGGCCTCCCGGGTGGCACGCCAGGTTGGATAGGAGAGATAGGTGACGCGCGACCCCAGAGAGTCGGTCAGTTGTCTGATAAGATCCCGCGCCAAGCCACCCCCTTTCACCAGATAGGGAGGGTAATCGATGGCCGGATAGCAGAGGGAGATCTCGGGTTGGCTGGCCAACCAGGCGCGGGTGGGCTCGCTCAAGGGTAATGAGCCGGCCAGGGCTGGCACGCTAAAAAGGGAGAGTGAAAAAAGCCAGGCTAGGCCTGGCTTTTTGTTACTCCTTGAGCGGTTCGACATTCTCGACCCTCGCCTTGAGCTTCTGCCCGGGTCGGAAGGTCACGACGCGTCGCGCCGTGATGGGAATGTCTTCACCGGTCTTGGGGTTGCGACCCGGTCGCTGGCTCTTCTCTCTGAGATCGAAGTTGCCAAAGCCGGAGATCTTGACCTGTTCGCCCCGCTCCAGGGCTTGCCGGATCTCCTCAAAGAAGGCTTCCACCAGCTCTTTGGCCTCGCGCTTGCTCACCCCGAGTTGGGTGAACAGGTGCTCTGCAATGTCGGCTTTGGTCAGCGCCATAGATCAATCCCTCAAGGATGCGTTCAACTCTGCCGAGAGAGCCTGAACCACGCGATCGACGGTTTCGGCAATCTCTTTCTCCTCCAGGGTGCGCTGGGTATCTTGCAACACCAGACTGATGGCCAGGCTCTTCTTGTCCTCGGCCATACCAGCGCCCTGGTACACGTCAAACAAGTTTATTCCAACTACCTGATTTCCGCCAACTTTTTTAATTACGGCGAGAACGTTACCGGCCAGGACCTGACGGTCAACCACCACGGCAATATCGCGGCGGTTGGCCGGGAACTTGGAAACTTCGGCCGCGACCGGCACCTTGGCCGGGGTCAGCTTGTCCAGCTCCAGCTCGAACAGGACGGCACGGGTCTTCAGGCCCAGGCTCTTCTCGAGGCTCGGGTGGATCACCCCGATATGACCGATCACCACACCATCGCGCAGGATGGCGGCGCTCTGGCCCGGGTGCAGGGCGCTGTGCTCGGCACGTTCGAAGGTAAAGGAGGCACCCTCGGCGGTCAGATCCAGCACGGCTTCCAGATCGCCCTTCAGATCGAAGAAGTCGACGGCACGGGCCTTGGCGTCCCAGTGTTCATCACCCTGGTTACCGGTGATGATACCGGCCAGCATGGGCTCCTGGCGGATGCCGTTCTCGGCCGACGCATCCTTGATAAAACGCAGACCCTGCTCAAACAGGCGCACACGCGGCTGCTGACGGTTCTGGTTGTAGACGACAGCCTGCACCAGACCCGGGAAGAGCGACACGCGCATGGCGGACATCTCGACCGAGATCGGGTTTGGCAGCACGATAGCGTCGCTTTGCGGGAACAGGATCTGCTGGGCCTTGGGATCGACGAAGCTGTAGGTGATCGCCTCCTGGAAGCCGCGGTCGACCAGCAGGTGGCGAACACGCTTGAGGGTCACCTGCCCTTCGGCCTGCTCCACCATGGCGAGCGACGCAACGGGTTTCAGGTTCGGGATGTTGTTGTAGCCGTAGATACGGGCTACTTCCTCGATGAGATCTTCCTCGATGGCGATGTCGAAACGCCAGGAGGGGGCCAGCGCGGTCCAGCCGTCGGCATTGGCGGTCACCTGCATGCCGAGGCGAGTCAGGATCTCGACCACCTGCTCGTCAGCGATCTGGATGCCGATGACACGCTCCATCTTGCTGCGACGAAGGGTGATGGGTTGTGCCTTGGGAAGGTGCTCGTCGGATTTGACCTCGATCACCGGGCCCGCTTCGCCGCCACAGATATCCAGCAGCAATCGGGTGGCCCGGTCCATCACCTTGGCCTGCAGCTCTGGATCCACCCCGCGTTCGAAGCGGTGGGACGAATCGGTGTGCAGGCCATAGGCACGGGCACGACCTGTGATGGAGAGCGGCGCGAAGAAGGCGCACTCGAGCAGGATGTCGGAGGTGGTCTCACACACGCCGGTGCGATCGCCGCCGAAGATGCCGGCCATGCAGGCAGGGCCCTGGGCGTCTGCGATAACCAGCGTGTTCTCTTTGAGCTTCACCTCGGTGCCATCGAGCAGGGTCATGGGCTCGTCAGCCTTGGCGCGGCGCACCACCAGCTCCCCGTCCAGCTTGGCCAGATCGAAGGCATGCATCGGCTGACCGTATTCCAGCAGCAGGTAGTTGGTGATGTCGACGATGGCGTCGATGGAGCGGATGCCGCCACGGCGCAGCTTCTCTTGCATCCAGAGCGGGCTCTGGGTCTTGAGATTCAGCCCCTTGATGACGCGACCCAGATAACGGGGACAATCGGCTGGCGCCTCAACCCGGATCGGGAAGCTGGCGTCAATGGTGGCGACAGCCGGCGTCCAGGTCGGCTCGACCACGTCGGCACGGTTGAGCACGCCGATTTCGCGGGCCAGACCCGCAATACCGAGGCAATCGGCACGGTTGGGGGTGAGATCCACGTCGATGGCGACGTCGTTGAGCGCCAGGTAGTCGCGGATATCGGTGCCGATAGGGGCGTCAAGCGGCAGCTCGATGATGCCGTCGGCTTCGACGTCGATACCCAGCTCGCTAAAGGAGCAGAGCATGCCGTGGGACGGCTGGCCACGCAGCTTGGCTTTCTTGATGGTGAAATCACCCGGCAGAGTCGCCCCGACCTTGGCCACGCAGACTTTGAGGCCGGCGCGGCAGTTCGGCGCACCGCAGACGATGTCGAGCAGCGCTTCTTCACCCACGTTGACCTTGGTCACCCGCAGCTTGTCGGCGTCCGGATGCTGGCCACACTCGACCACTTCACCCACCACCACGTTGTTGAACTGGCCGGCCACCGCTTCCACGGCGTCCACTTCCAGACCGGCCATGGTGATCTGCTCGGCCAGTGCATTGTCACTCAACTCGGTGCGGACCCACTCCATCACCCAGGATTTACTGAATTTCATGTTCTCTCGCCCTTACTTGAACTGCTTGAGGAAGCGCAGGTCGTTTTCGAAGAAGGCACGCAGGTCGTTGACCCCGTAGCGCAGCATGGTGAGGCGTTCAACGCCCATGCCGAAGGCAAAGCCGGAGTATTTTTCCGGATCGATGCCGACCGAACGCAGCACGTTCGGGTGCACCATGCCGCAGCCCAGCACTTCCAGCCACTTGCCGTTCTTGCCCATCACGTCCACTTCGGCGCTCGGCTCGGTGAACGGGAAGTAGGAGGGACGGAAGCGAATGGTGAGATCTTCCTCGAAGTAGTTGCGCAGGAAGTCGTGCAGGATGCCCTTGAGCTCGGTGAAGCTGGCATGCTCGTCAACCAGCAGGCCTTCGACCTGGTGGAACATGGGGGTGTGGGTCATGTCGTAGTCGTTACGATAGACGCGGCCCGGGGCAATGATGCGGATCGGGGGCTGCTGCTGCTGCATGGTACGGATTTGCACGCCCGAGGTGTGGGTACGCAGCATCAGGTCCGGGTTGAAGTAGAAGGTGTCGTGATCGGTTCGCGCCGGGTGGTGGGCCGGGATGTTCAGGGCATCGAAGTTGTGGAAGCCATCTTCGATCTCCGGGCCACGCGCCACGGTAAAGCCCATCTCGCCAAACAGGCGCTCGATACGCTCTATGGTGCGGGTCACCGGATGCAGGCCACCGTTTTCGATGCGACGACCCGGCAGGGTGATGTCGACGGTTTCGGCGGCCAGCTTCTGATTCAGCACGGCAGCTTCGAGGGCATCACGGCGCAGGCCCAATGCATCCTGTACGGCCTGCTTGGCCTGGTTGATCACGGCACCGGCGGCGGGACGCTCTTCCGGCGACAGGGCACCGAGGCCCTTCATCTGCTCGGTAAAGAACCCTTTTTTCCCCAGATACTTGACCCGGACTTCGTCGAGCGTGGCGATGTCGCTTACGCCCTCAATTTCGGCCTTCGCCTGGCCGACCACTTCTTCAAGCTGCTGCATGTCTTCCTCGTCACCACTCCCCTTGGGAGCTGCTCCAGCAAAAAATAGGAAAGGGCATGATAGTACTAAAAAAAGCGGGATCCTGCCTAGGGTAAAGCGCGTCTTGTCACGTTTTTCCCCTCAAGGGGGTAAAACCCCTCCCACGAATGGCCATCCCGGGTGTGGTTCCCATGAAACATGGGATTCGGCGGGATATCACGGTTCAGGCGTTTGGATGTGTTAAGCTCACCTCATGTATGCCTTGTGCGGGCCCCGTGATGAAATGCCTCCCTGCGCTTTTGTTACTGTTATCGCTCCTGCCCACCTCCCGCGCCGAGACGCTGGATGCCTACTGCGATCACTGGGAAGATTTTTGCAATCGGGACGGTAGCGGCATCTATCTCGACCTGCTCCGGGCCGTCTATGGTAGCGACATGGGGGTCGCTCCCCATATTGTTCCCTACAAACGCGCCATAGCCCTGACCAGGAGTGGCGTTCTGGCGGTGCTGCTCGGTAGCTATCGCAATGAAGTTGACACCCTCCACTATGCAAGCCAGCCCGATGGGGTGGATCTCATCACCGTCTATATGACCCGGGAGAAAGCCGCGCTCTGGCAAGGAATCGATCAGCTCAAGCACGGGCGGCTCTTGCTACAGAAGGGATGGAGCCTTGACGAGACCCTTGGCATAGAGGGCACCTATACCGAGGTAGAAAGTGCCGACAAGGGGTTCGCCCTGCTCACCAAGGGGCGTTACGACTATTTTGTGACCGATGCCCTGCCCTCCAGTCGGGTGCCCCCTCCCATAATGGCAAAGAAACTGCAGGGTGAGCCTACCTATCCCGCCTTTACGGCGACCCCATCAGGCGCCAAGGCCCTGTCACTCTGGGAACTTCGCATGCCACGGCTCATCGCGTCGGGCCAGGTTGCCCGTATCTATGAACACTATGGACGCCTTGCCGAGTTCAACGGCTACCTGCTCCCCCTCTATCGAGAAACGAAACGATAAAAAAACCGAAACCCTCACGGGTTTCGGTTTAGTCGTAACACTATCAGGGGGTATTAGCTGACTTTACAGCTCTTGAGACCCCAGATCCGAGCCACATAGTCCTCGATGGAGCGGTCGGAGTTGAACTTGCCCATGGTCGCGGAGTTGATGATGGCCTTCTTCGCCCACAGGGAAGGGTCACGATACCAGGTATCGATCTTGCGATGCGCCTCGGAGTAGGAGACAAAATCAGCCAACGCCAGATAGGTATCGCCCCCTTCGAGCAGAGCCCGCTTGATGGAGGAGAGCTCCCCCGGACGGCCCGGCGTGAAGTAGTCTGTATCAAACCAGTCCAGCACCGCCTTGATCTCGGAGTTGGCGTAGTAGAAGTCGTACGGGTTGTAACCGCGCGCCTTCAGTGCCTTCACCTCATCCACCGTCAGACCGAAGATGGCGCAGTTCTCTTCACCCGCCTCTTCGGCGATCTCGATGTTGGCGCCATCCAGGGTACCGATGGTAATGGCACCGTTGAGCGCCATCTTCATGTTGCCGGTACCGGACGCTTCATACCCTGCGGTAGAGATCTGCTCGGAGACATCGGCGGCCGGGATCAGTTTCTCTGCCAGGCTGACGCGATAGTTGGGCATGAAAACGACCTTCAGCTTGCCCTGGATCCGGCTATCGTTGTTCACCCGCTCGGCCACCTTGTTGATGGCGTAGATGATGTCCTTGGCCAGCTTGTAGCCAGGCGCTGCCTTGGAGCCGAAAATGAACACCCGCGGGTGCATATCGTAGTCCGGATTGGCCAGCAGACGACGGTAGAGAGCCATGATATGGATAAGGTTCAGCTGCTGGCGCTTGTACTCGTGCAGACGTTTTATCTGAATATCGAAGATGGCCTCGGCACTCACCTCGATGCCAGTCTCGGCCTTGATCACCTGAACCAGCTTCTCTTTGTTGTGACGCTTGATGGTCATGAACTGCTTCTGGAAGGCCTTGTCATCGGCAAACTTCACCACAGAGCGCAGCAGATCCAGCTTGAGCGGCCACTCCTTACCCACCACCTCGTCATAGAGGGCTGCCAGCTCGGGGTTACAGGCCAGTAACCAGCGACGAGGGGTGACCCCGTTGGTCACGTTGCAGAGCTTGTCCGGCCAGATCTGGTCGAATTCGGGGAAGAGATCTTCTTTGACCAGACGGGAGTGCACTTCGGCCACACCGTTGACCTTGTTGGAGCCGATGACGCACAGGTTACCCATGCGTACCTTGCGGACATCCCCCTCCTCGATGATGGAGAGCTTGGCCTTGATGGCATCGTTACCCGGCCACATGGGCTCAACCTTCTCGGTAAGGAAGCGGCTGTTGATCTCGTAGATGATCTCGAGGTGACGGGGCAGTACCCGCTCGAAAAGGTAGACGGCCCACTTCTCCAGTGCCTCGGGCAGCAGGGTGTGGTTGGTATAGGCAAAGACCCGGTAGCAGATATCCCACGCCTTCTCCCACTGCAGATCCTCTTCATCCACCAGTACCCGCATCAACTCGGGAATGGCGATGGTCGGGTGAGTGTCGTTGAGCTGGATGGCGATCTGGTCGGCAAAGTGGCTGAAGTCATCACCGTGGGCACGCTTGTAGCGACGCATGATGTCTTTGATCGAGCAGGCGCAGAAGAAGTACTGCTGGATGAGACGCAGCTCCTTGCCGGCTTCTGTTTCGTCGTTGGGATAGAGCACCTTGGAGATGGTCTCGGCCTGGGCCTTCTCAGCCTGGGAGTCGAGGTAACCACCGGCGTTAAACACATCCCAATCGAAGAACTCGGAGGCGCGAGACTCCCACAGGCGCAGTATGTTGACAGTGTGACCGCCAAACCCGACCACGGGGATATCCCAAGGCACCCCTTTGATCTTGCGACCGGCGTGCCACACCTTCTTCATGCGGCCATCGTCCCCAAACACGGTTTCGACATAGCCGTAGAGCGGGATCTCCTGCACCGACTCGGGACGGCAGATCTCCCAGGGGTTGCCGTACTCACGCCAGGAGTCCGGACGCTCGATCTGGCGGCCATCCTGGATCTCCTGACGGAACAGGCCGTGCTCATAGTGGATACCGTAGCCGATGGCCGGGTAACTCAGGGTCGCCAGGGAGTCGATGAAACAGGCGGCCAGGCGGCCCAGGCCACCGTTGCCGAGGGCCATGTCTGGCTCGCATTCGCACAGGTCGCTGAGATTCAGTCCGAGATCGGCCAACGCCTCATCACAGACTTTATAAAGAGAGAGGTTGTGGAGGTTGTTCGAGGTCAACCGCCCCATCAGGAATTCGGCCGACAGATAGTGGATGGCGCGGGTGTCTTGCTTGAGGTGGGTCTGCTGGGTGCGAGTCAGACGCTCGTACACCTGCTCGTTGACTGCGGCTGCGGTTGCCTTCCACCAGGACTCTTGAGAAGCCTTCTCTTCACTGGTGCCGAGCGTGGAGCGCAGGTGACGGACGATGCTCGCCTTGAGCTGCTCCTTATCCAGGAGAATGTCGGTCTTCTTCTTGGTTGCCATAAGCTTTTCCCTTCGTTACTGAAATGCGGGGCCAATTTCCCGGCTCATAGAGTGAGTCAATTATTATGTTCATCATGAAAACTGGCTGGAGGCATACTAGCGAAACCAGTTCGATGAAAAGTGAATCCAAGTCACACTTTAAACGCCAGAAATGACAGGAAAATGATGAAAACCCTTTCTTTTCACCTTGTTCAAGGATTCTTTTTAATCCCTTCCAATTCAATTAGATATGAAAGCATTTTCGAGACAAATGGCTGAATAGGTTTTCATAAAAACGGCCCTCCAGCACATAAAGAAAACAGACAGCACCAATGCCAGAAAAGGTACTGTCTGTCCAACCTGTGCTACCACCCTTTGAACTGGTTGCTGGCAGGGTCGTAGCGGTAACCAATCTCCCGCAGACGGCGGCTCAACACCTCTTCATTCATGTCGTAATAGGAGAGCAACTCTTCCAGTGAGCCGCACTCCAAACGCAGCTTCTCATTGACGATCCCAAGCAGAATATTGGCATCCAGCAGCCTGAGCTGACTCGCATCCATGATGGCCCCTCCTTACATTGCCTGCATCTATAACCATGGACACTGGCGGCGACCGCGGCAAGCCACACCCCCTGCAGTGCTCACATTTTTAGCAACAGAGGTTGATCCGAAGGCACGAACAAACTACTGTATACCCATACAGCTTGTTTTTATGTACAGGTGAGATATGACCCAGTTAGCCGCAATCCACTCCCACTCCAGCGCTTTCACGAGTTGGCCACGCCACAGACCTTGCCTGCGCCCTGATCCGGCGGCTCAGGACACTATCCTCGACCTGCTTAAACGCACCCGGTTGCACACGGGCTGGATCCTGTTACTCGCCCCACCGGGCGCTCCCAGCGCCGCCGATCTGCAATCCAAGGGGATCGATCCCACCCGAGTATTGCTGCTCCCCCGAAACCGCATCAAGAACTGGCAAGGGGTCCTGGAGAAGAGCCTGGGAAACGGCTGTTTCAGCGCTGTGCTCGGCTGGCTGCCCGAAGACATCGATCTGGACTTTCAGCGTCTGGATCGCTCCCGCCAGGCAACAGGCACACTGATGCAGATCTTTGTCCCGCCCTTGTGCCACCCCTTTGGCCAGAATCTGTTTCATAACCATTGAAAATATGGGGCGGCCTCTGCCGCCCCTTTGCCCGATGTCATCACCGCCGATGATTAAGGCAGAAATCAGCGGTACCTGGGTCAGTCTCCATTTCACCATGACTGATGATAAGAAAGGCTCTCTGCCATCCTTTGGGCCTTTATCAGTCGCAGCACCCTGAATGGTCGGCCACTGCGTGGCCCTGTCGTCAGGCCCTATAACCGCAGATGCACAGTAACCGGCATTGAGGCTTTTTATCGCCCCCCTCTTCGAGTGCCACTCACCCAATTTGTGCAGCAGATCGACAATCTGCTCAGGCAATGCGCATTACAAGAACAAACTGTTAACAGTTCGTTATCTATTGTGTATTCTCCCACTACTGGTCTGATTTCTTACCTCCTACCAGATCATTAGAATCACGCCGGTATTCAATGGGATATGAAGCTAAAAAACAAAGATCTTGTCGCCATCCGAGCGGCACGGGTCAGGATTGACCCGAAAAGATCAACACCAAGAGAGACGATCATGACTACTGCTTCCTTCAAGAAGAGCCTGCTGGCTGCCGCCGTGGCCCTCGCCAGCACCCAGGCTTATTCCGCCGCCTTCCAGCTCAACGAACACTCTGCCTCTGGCCTTGGCCGTGCCTATGCCGGTGAAGCCGCGGTCGCCGATAACGCCTCCGTGCTGGCTCGCAACCCGGCCGCCATGACCATGTTCGACAAGATGGCGGTCTCGGTTTCCGGCACCTATATCCACCCGGATGTGGATGTAGACGGCAAGATCAACGGTGTGATCCCCGCCAGTGAGAAAGGTATTGCCCCCGATGCCTTCGTACCGGCCGCCTACTTTATCCAGCCCCTGAAAGAGGATCTGGCCTGGGGTATCGCCATGTTCTCCAACTACGGCCTCTCCACCGAATATCCGGAGGCCTATCGCGCCGGCTCTGCTGCGGGTAATACCGAGCTGCTGACCTTCAATATCAACCCCAACCTGGCCTATCGCGTCGCTCCGGGCTTTAGCCTCGGCGCCGGTATTAACTTTGTCTACGCCGAAGCCGAGCTCAACCGTTTCGCCGGTGTACTCGCTCCCGCAATTTCCGCACAAACCAAATCAAAAGTATCTGCCGACACCAATATCAGCCATATGAAGGGCGATGACTGGGGCTTTGGCTGGAACGTGGGCGCTCTCTACGAGTTCAATCAGGACAACCGCCTGGCCCTGACCTACCGCTCTCAGGTCAATATCAAGTTTAAGGGTGACTACAAGGGGCTCTCCACCATCGGTGCGGGCAAACCTGGCCAAACCGTGGATGGCGAGCTGAATATGGAGCTGCCGGCTCAGGCCGAGCTGGCTGGCTATCATCGCCTCAACCCCCAGTTTGCGGTGCACTACTCCGTCAACTGGACCGACTGGAGCGCCTTCCAGGAGCTCAAGGCCACCAGCGACAGTTGTGTCAGTGCCGATGGTGCCGGCGTCTGTCTCTACAAGCCGGAGAAGTTTAAAGACTCCATGCGCTACGCCATCGGCGGCACCTGGTACATCAACCCGAGCTGGGAGGCCCGCATCGGCTTTGCCTATGACAACAGCCCGATCGAGCCTGAGTATCGCAGCCTGAGTATCCCCGATTCCGATCGTATCTGGTACAGCGCTGGTGCCACCTACCATATCGACAAGGATATGAGCGTCGACTTCGGCATGGCCTACCTGGATGGCAAGGAAGTGGATGTCAACGAAGGACTGGTCTCTCATGAGGATCAATCCTTGCGCTGGAAGGGTACCTCCCACGGTAACGCCTTCCTGGCCTCTGCCCAGTTCAACATGAAATTCTGATTTCACTGTTTCATAAAGGCGTCCTTCGGGGCGCTTTTTTTATGCTCACGATCTCTATTTCGGCGTACACCTGTAGCGCACACATGTTCTCTTTTCCTTTTTAATCAAACTATTAAGTAACAGATGCACAGCAGTAGCTACTGTTTTACCCCCTCCGACCCCATTCCGGTTGCGATACTCCTCAGACCAGATAAAATTCTGCCGCCATAAAAACCACAATAGAAACGTCAGGGAGAGCTATGCGTACTTATTTCAAACCTTCTGTGATTGCCTTTGCGCTGGCAGCAAGCCAGGCCCACGCCGCCGGCTATCAGTTGGCCGAACAGTCAGCCACCGGTCTGGGCCGCGCCTTCGCCGGTGAGGCCGCCATTGCCGACAATGCCAGCGTCCTGGGTCGTAACCCCGGCGCCATCACCCGCTTCGACGCCCCTGCTCTGTCGGGTGGCCTCATCTACTTGAAGCCGGATGTAAACATCGATGGCCAAGTAAAGGACATCACGGGAACCAAGGGGGCCAATGCCCACGACATCGCCGATGCGGCCTGGATCCCCAACCTCTACTTCGTCACCCCACTCAACGATCGCCTGAGCCTGGGCCTCTCTGCCACCTCCCACTACGGCCTGGGAATTGAGATGCCACAGGGCTATGATGCCGGCCACTTCGGCAATGTCTCCGAGATCAAGACGGTCGATCTGGGAATGGCACTGGCCTATCGCATTACCGACATGCTCTCCTTTGGCGCCGGGCTCTCCCTTATCAAGGGTGAGGGAGAAGTGGGTGGCACCTATCCCACTACGCTGACCAACGGCCAGAGTGTGATCGCCAAACACGTAGAGGGAGATGGCAACGCACTGGGGTGGAATGCCGGCATCCTGCTGACCCCGAGTGAGCAAACCCGTATCGGTCTCTCCTATCGCAATGGCGTCAATCTGAAGCTCAAAGGTGACGCGACCGTCAGCAAACCGGTTGCCCCGGGCAAGTTCGCGACCATCAGCGATCAGGGCAGTCTGATCCTCCCCCTGCCCGCCACTGCCGAGTTGGCCCTCTATCAAGCGCTGAACGAGCGCCTGGCTCTGCATGCCAGCCTCAACTGGACTGACTGGAGCAAGTTCAAGTCTCTGACCGCAGAGCTCGATCATCTGGGAACCCTCCCCATCAAGGAGGAGCACTGGGAAGACAGCTGGCGTTATGCCCTGGGGATGACCTATCAGCTGACCCCCAAGTGGCAGCTGCGCTCCGGGCTGGCCTACGATCAGAGCCCGGTGCCGGCCGATCGTCGCACCATCTCCATCCCCGATGCAGATCGCATCTGGTACAGCGCCGGCCTGGGCTATCGCCACAGTGACGCCCTCTCGGTGGATCTGGGCCTGACCTTCATCGATGGTAAACGGGTCAGTGTACATGAGAGCCTGAGCCAGCCGGTCGTCATCAATGGTCAACCCATGACCTATCGCTCCGACTTCAACGGCTACTCCGAGGGCGATGCCTGGCTGGCCGGAGTGCAAATCAACTATCAATTCTAACCTTTCTGCTACCGGCGCCCGTTCGGGCGCTGGTACACTTCCCCGCTACGCCATACACTCTGGGTGATTCTTATTGCGGAGGCCCCATGTACTCCTATGTCGCCAGACAGCCAATCCTCGATGCGCAGCAGCAGACTCATGCCTACGAACTGCTGTTTCGAGACAGCCTCAGCAATGTCTTTCCCGATATCTCATCGAGCACGGCCACAACCCAACTGGTCGTCGAGCAGTTTCTACACCAGAACATCGATCAACTGCTGGCCGGTAAGGTGGCACTGATCAACTTTACCCATGAGCTGCTGCTCTCCGGGCTGGCCGAATGCCTGCCGCGGGAGAAGGTGATCATCGAGATCCTGGAAGATGCCACGCCCGATGCGGCCCTGCTGGAAAAGGTAAAAAACCTCCACGCGGCGGGCTACCGACTCGCCCTAGACGACTTTACCCTGGCACCGGCCTGGGAGCCCTTCCTTCCCTATATTGAGCTCATCAAGTTTGATCTGCGCACCACCCCCATGCTGCAGATCCGCCGCTTTATCTACCAGCATCGCCATCTTGACCTCATCTATCTGGCCGAGAAGGTCGAGACCCTGGAGGAGTTCGAGCGAGCCAAGGGTGCCGGCATTTCACTCTTTCAGGGCTACTTCTTCAGTCGTCCCGAGCTGGTCAAGCGGGCCAGCCTTAAACCTTCCCAACTGGTGGTGATGCAGTTACTGCAGGCGGTCAACCAACCCGAGATCGATCTCAGGCGGGTGGAGCAGCTGCTCGGTCAGGATCTCTCCCTCTCTCTGAAACTGCTGCGTTATGTCAATCATCTCAAGGGAGGCGCCAACCCTATCTCCTCCTTTCGTCAGGCGGCTATCTACCTGGGTGATGAGGAGCTGCGCCGTTTCGTGGCCTTGGTCGCGGCTGGCAATGCGGGGATCGGCAAGAGTGACGAGCTCTACCAGATGTCTCTGATCCGGGCTCGGTTTTGTGAGTTGTTGGCCGAGCATCAGGGTCGCTCCGGCGCCTCGGAAGCCTTTATGACGGGGCTCTTCTCCCTGCTCGATGTGTTGATGGAGCAACCCATGACCAGCCTGCTGGAGTCGATCCCCCTGGCAAGCGTGATCAAACAGGCCCTGCTCGAGCGAAGCGGTCATCTGGGGACCTATCTGCTGGCTGCCGATGCCTGTGAGCAGGCCAACTGGCCCGCCCAGACACGCTATGCCACCACGCTACAGATGAGCGACGAGGTTCTCTCCCAGCACTATCTCACCGCAACCATCTGGACCAGTCAGTTGATGGCTCCCACCTAAGGAAGCGCCAATGCCAACGCCGTGGCCTCCCCGCCACCAATGCAGAGGGATGCCATGCCACGACGCGCCCCAAGACGGTGCATGGCGTGGATCAGGGTCACCAGGATCCTCGCTCCGCTCGTCCCCAGAGGATGACCGAGGGCGCATGCACCGCCATGTACGTTGACCCTGTCATGGGAGAGATCCATGGCTTTCATGGCCAGCATAGGCACCATGGCGAAGGCTTCGTTGATCTCGAACAGATCCACCTCGCGGCTGTGCCACCCCAGCTGCTCGAGCAGCCTGACCATGGCACCAACGGGGGCCGTCGTAAAGCCGGCAGGTGCGGCCGCATGAGTGCTGTAGCCACAGATCTTCGCCAGGATTGGCAACCCGCGGCGCTGCGCCTCATCCCGGCTCATGAGCAGTAGCCCTGCGGCGCCATCCGAGATTGAGCTGGCGTTGGCCGCCGTGATCGATCCCCCCTCTCCAAACGCCGGTTTGAGATGAGGGATCTTCTCGGGCCTGGCTTTACCCGGCTGCTCATCCACCTCGAGCAGGCTCATCCCTTTGTTATCGACGACACTCACCCACTCGGAAACAAACGCGCCCTCTTCGATGGCCCGGCGAGCCCGTGACAGAGAGGCGATGGCATACTCATCCATCTCGGCGCGCCCAATGCCCTGCTCATCGGCCACTTTCTGGGCATAGTGCCCCATCAGGTGACCCTCATAGGCATCCTGCAAACCGTCCAGGAAGAGATGATCGAGCAACGTCTGATGGCCCATGCGCAGGCCTGATCGCGCCTTGTCGATCAGATAGGGAGCACGGCTCATGCTCTCCATGCCACCGGCCAGCACCACCTTGCTCTGCCCGAGGCGGATCTGATCGGCCGCCACCATGACGCTCTTCATCCCCGAGCCACACACCTTGTTGATCGTGGTACAAGGGACCCGCTCCGCCAATCCGCCCAACAGGGCCATCTGACGGGCAGGCGCCTGCCCCAACCCCGCCGAGAGCACGTTCCCGGCATAGAGCTCTTCCACCTCATCCCCCGCCAGCCCGCACTGGGCGAGCAGCGCCTGTACCACCCTTGCGCCCAGCACAGGCGCCGCGAGCGGCGACAATGCCCCCATAAAACTGCCCATCGGTGTCCGACGGGCGGCAACGATCACCACTTCCATGTCTGAATCCCTCCTGGTTACATTTTCACAACATTACCATTATTCCCTTGCCGGACAAGCGGTTGCACCGGCAGGTCAGTTTCGGTAAGGTGCCATGCAAAATTGACACACCAGTGGCACCATGGGAAACAGGGAAGAGAGCTACACCATCAGCGAGTTGGCGCGGGAGTTTGATATCACGACCCGCAGCATCCGCTTCTACGAGGATCAGGGGTTACTGCAGCCCACTCGGCGCGGGCAGAGCCGCATCTACAGCCGTCAGGACAGGGTCCGCCTCAAGCTGACCCTGCGTGGCAAACGCCTTGGCTTTAGCCTGGCCGAGATCCGTGCCCTGCTCGATCTCTACGAAACCGACAAGAGCAGCCGCACCCAGCTTACCACCATGCTCACCATGATAGAGAGCCACAGGGCCGGCTTGCGTCAGCAGATGGAGGATATCCGGCAGGTGCTGCAGGATCTGGAGGCGGCCGAGTCGCGCTGCCAGAGCGCGCTGACGGCTCTGGGTGACGAGCAGACGCCAACATAGAAGAAGGGGCCCATCGGGCCCCTTCTCTGTTATGCCGCCTTGTTCCAGCGGTTGGGATCAAACTCGGGACTGTACTTGTCGACGATCACGGCGCAGGCCGCATCCCCCGTGATGTTCAACGCGGTACGCACCATGTCGAAGATGCGGTCGAGGGCGAACAGCAGGGGCAGACCCTCGATGGGGATCCCCGCCGCCAGCAGCACCGCCACCACCAGGAAGGTCGGCCCCGGCACACCGGCCTGGCCGATCGCCCCCAGGGTTGAGGTGATGATGATGGCCGCCCAGGCGCCCATGCTCAGATCGATCTGGAACACCTGGGCAAAGAAGATGGCGACCAGACCGTAGTAAATGGCGTTGCCGCTCATGTTGATGGTGGCACCGAGGGGCAGCACGAAGGAGGCGGTGGCATTGGTCACCTTGAGCTCCTTCTCGACCACCTCCATGGTCACCGGCAGGGTTGCCATGGAAGAGGCGGTGGAGAAGGCGACCACCTGAGCCTTCTTCATGGCGCTCATGTAGCGCATGACCGGGGTGTCGGAGAAGAGGGCCACCAGACCCGGATAGATCACGAATCCATAGATGAGGATGGCCGCCACATAGACCACAAACAGCTTCATGACGATGGTCAGCACGTCGAAGCCGTAGGTACCAATGGCATCGGCCATCAAACCGAAAACCCCGAGGGGGGCAATCAGCATCACCTTGTTGATCATCCAGACGAAGGCATCAACCAGGGTGTTCATGCCATCGATAAGCGGCTTGGATTTCTCGCGCGGCTGTTTGGCGATGGCAATACCGAGGAACAGACAGAAAACCAGGATCTGCAGAATATTGGCCTGGGTCAGAGACTGAAAGACGTTGGTCGGCACCATGCCCAGCAGGGTGCTGATCGCATCGGGCAGTACACCCTTGTCGGCATACTCTGCCGAGAACATCCCCTCAACGCTGGAGAGATCGACCCCCACGCCCGGCTCGAACACCTGCCCCATCACCAGGGCCAGCAGCACGGCCAGGGCCGAGGTCAGCATGAAGAAGGCCAGGGTCGTGACCCCGATCTTGCCTGCAGCAGGGCTGGCGCCCAGGTTCGCCGCCCCCGAGATGATGGCCACCGCCACCAGGGGGATCACCAGCATCTTAATGAGCTGAATAAAGAGATTACCCAGGGGGGCAAAGAGGCTGGCCTGCTCCCCCATTGCCGCGCCCACGGCGGCACCCAGCACCATGGCGACCATTACCTGGAAGCCAATGTTCCTAACGAGTCCTTTTGATAACACAGGATTTTCCTTATTACGTGCTATTAACAGTTTTGGATTTTTTTACTAACAGGGGCGTTGAACTCCTGTTCAACGCCCCGTGGCGGTGCTTTATCGCACATTTAAATGCTAAATAAAATGGAAGGTTTCGAATAATCACGCTATTGATTTTACGAACAATTTAAAGAGATTCGTCCGTATCGTTATCTCCCCTTCCCATGGGCCTCTCAGGCTTCACTCACCGCCTCGGCAGACTTCTCGAGCAGTGACTTGTCCTCGGCCATGCAGGCCGATGCGGTGAACAGCACGTCGGTAGAGCTGTTGAGGGCCGTCTCGGCAGAATCTTGCAGTACCCCGATGATGAAGCCCACGGCCACCACCTGCATGGCGATGTCATTGCCAATGCCAAACAGGCTACACGCCAGCGGGATCAGCAGCAGGGAGCCACCGGCCACCCCGGAGGCACCACAGGCGCTAACGGTGGCCACCACGGAGAGCAGCAGGGCGGTGGCGATATCGACCTCAATCCCCAGGGTATGCACAGCCGCCAGACTCAGCACTGTGATGGTGATGGCCGCGCCGGCCATATTGATGGTCGCGCCGAGGGGAATGGAGACCGCATAAGTATCCTCCGGCAGGCGCAGCTTCTCGCACAGGGCCATGTTAACCGGGATGTTGGCCGCAGAGCTGCGGGTGAAGAAGGCCGTCAGACCACTCTCGCGCAGGCAGGTGAGCACCAGCGGATAGGGGTTGCGGCGAATCTTCCAGAAGACGATGAGCGGGTTCACCACGAAGGCGATAAAGAGCATGCTGCCCAGCAGCACCGCCAGCAGTTGGGCATAGCCAAACAGGGCGTCGAAACCGGTCTCGGCCAGGGTCGAGGAGACCAGACCCAGGATCCCCAGCGGAGCACAGCGGATCACCGCCTTCACTATCCAGGTGATGGCGTGGGAAAGATCGACGATCACGGCCTTGGTGCTCTCACTGGCATGACGCAGGGCGACCCCGAGACCAATGGCCCAGGCCAGGATCCCGATATAGTTGGCATCGAGCAGCGCTTTCACCGGGTTGGTCACCACGTTGAAGAGCAGGGTTTGCAGCACCTCGGTGATCCCGCCGGGGGGCGAGAGCTCGGCACTGTTGGCCACCAGATGAAGGTTGGAGGGAAAGAGGAAGCTTGCAATCACGGCCACCAGGGCTGCGGCAAAGGTGCCCAGCACATAGAGGAAGAGGATTGGCTTCATATTGGTCTTTTGGCCCTGCTTATGGCCAATGATGGCCGCCATGACCAACACGAAGACCAGTACGGGGGCCACCGCCTTGAGCCCGCCCACGAAGAGGGAACCCAGCAGACCGACCGATTTGGCCAATTCGGGAGCAAAGGTGGCGAGCAGTACGCCAAGGACCAGACCGACCAGGATCTGGCTGATGAGGCTGGTGCTGTTGATAAGCCTCAGCAAGGGGTGTTGTTCTTTTGTCATCGTCATCGAATCCCTGAGCACTAACGGGCGGCGTCCATTGCTGCGGCCCAGGCATTTCGCGGCAAGTTGACGCAGGGGGCGATCCCGCCCACCTCACGCACCGTTGGCGCCATATTATTGTGTTAGTACGCCCGCCTGAGCAGAGGCACTATCCCATCAAGCTGATGGGATTTCCACTATAAATAAGCGTGAACAACCAATGAATAGACAAAAACCAGATTGTTATCCCAAATCAACAGGAGCAACCAGGCTGTAACACAAGGAGCGCAAAGGGGCTATCAATGAACAAGGGCCCCATCAGGGGCCCTTGTACTAGGCGGCTTCCAGATGCAATCGATCAATCACCTCGTTGACCTCCTGCACCGTGAGTCGATGGGGCTCATCGGGTTGGGGCGGCATCAGAAGATGGCCCCCCTCGAAATCAAAGCGACCTCGACCGTGAACATAAATCCGCCCTTTGAAAAAGGTTTTGACATGCTTGGCAATCATCAAAGGCAGATACTTCTTAAACACGCGCATGCGATATCACCCTCGTTAGTTCTACTCAGTTGACCACAGCGTCTGCGAAAAAGTTCTGATTATTTGGTTTTTTATTCTCTATTTTTGATACCAGCCACATTTGCAACCAAATGTTACAAATTTGTTTACCTGATTGTATGCGGCCCCTCGAGCCAGCGCAACTCTCCTCGCCCATTCTCGAAATCGATGCAGGCCATCCCCGAGGTGGCAAACAGGGGGGCCTCATGGCCGGGACAGAGCGCATGCACCAGATAGCCCACCAGAGGAAGGTGACTCACCACCAGCAGGCTCTCTGCGTTACCGGCAAGGGCCTCCAGATAGCTGGCAACCCGGGCCGCATCCCCATAGGGGGTGATCTCGTCACTCTCTTCGACGACGCGAGCCTCGGGAAGTTCACTGCATATAGCAAGCCAGGTCTCTCGTGCTCTCAGATAAGGACTGTGGATCACCCGATCCAGTCCGGTCATCTGAGGGGCCAGCCAACGCGCCATCTGCACCGACTCGTGGATCCCTTGCTCGGTGAGGGGACGCGACTCGTCACTCTTGGCGTTCATGCCGGCCTGACCATGACGCATGATGTAGATCTTCATTACTACCTCGCCCACAGGGCCTGTTGAATGCGCTCGGGATCTTACCCTGCCCGCCAGGGCGAAACAATTGCACCAAGTCGCAGAAAAGGGTTTGCCTCGTCAACGGCAGAGGTCAATAATTGTCTTTACTTCCCAATCACTTGCGCATCGGGTCCCACTATGACTCCCCTTGTCAGCCCCAATGATGACCGACTCTACCGCTACCTTGTGCTCGACAACGGCCTGAGGGTGCTGCTCATCGAAGACCCGGCTGCCGACAAGTCAGCCGCATCGCTGGCCGTCAACTGCGGCCACTTCGATGACCCGGCCGATCGGGAGGGGATGGCCCATTTTCTCGAGCATATGTTGTTCCTGGGTACCCGGGATTTTCCCAAGGCCGGTGAATACCAGCAATTTATCAGCCGCCATGGCGGCAGCAACAACGCCTGGACCGGGACCGAATACACCAACTACTACTTCGATATCGACGATGACTATCTGGAACCGGCCCTTAAACGCTTCGCCCAGTTCTTCATCTCCCCCACCTTCACACCTGAGCTGGTGGACAAGGAGCGCAATGCCATCGAGTCGGAGTATCGCCTCAAGCTGCAAGACGATGTGCGTCGCAGCTATCAGGTACACAAGGAGACGGTCAATCCTGCCCACCCCTTTGCCAAGTTCTCTGTGGGTAACCTGGAGACCCTGACCGACCGGCCGGGGCGGGCCTTGCGCGACGAGCTGCTCGACTTCTATGAGCACCATTACAGCAGCGATCGCATGGCGCTGGTACTCCTGGCCCCCCGCCCCCTCGATCAACTGCAGGCCTTTGCAATCGACCACTTTACTCCCGTATTGAATCGCAATCTGGGAGCCCCGACGATCCGGACGCCCCTCTACCGCCCTGACGATCTCGCCATTCGTATCGAACTCACCCCGGTCAAGGAGAGCCGCCGTCTCTCGGTGGTTTTCCCCTTGCCGAGCCTGGATCATCTCTATCGCCAAAAACCGCTCACCTTTCTGAGCCATCTCATCGGTGACGAGAGCAAAGGAAGCCTGCTCGCCCTGCTCAAGCGGCTCGGCTGGTGTAATCAACTCTCGGCAGGCAGCGGCGTCAGCGGCAGCAACTTCAAGGACTTCTGCGTTACCTTCGCCCTCACCCCCCAAGGGCTCGAGCGGGTAGACGAGATTGTCGAGCTGCTGTTTGGCTATCTGGCGCTGGTGCGGCGCCACGGTCTCGAGCCGTGGCGCTATGAAGAGAAACGTTGGGTACTCGAGTCGGCCTTCCGCTTTCAAGAGCGAGCACGACCCATCGATACCGTATCGGGGCTGGTACTCAATCTCTTTGCCTACGCCCCCGACGATCTGCTCTACGGGGACTACATGATGACGGGGTGCGATCCGGCGCAGCTCGCCGGCCTGATGGATGCCTTTACCCCCGATAATATGAGGCTGATCATCACCGCCCCCGAGGCAAGGGTCGACCGTCATGCCCTCTGGTACCATACCCCCTATGGAGTGACGCCGCTGCCGACACGGCTACGCCAGATCTGGCGCGAGGCAGCCCCCCATCCTGAGCTGGCGTTGCCCGAGCGCAACCCCTTTATCTGTCAACGTCTCAGCGCCCGGCTCCCGACCCTCTCCACCGATATTCCGGTCCCCCTCATCGATCGCCCCGGCTTTCGCCTCTGGCATCTGCACGACGATCATTATCGGGTGCCCAAGGGTAACCTCTATGTGGCATTTGACAGCGAGCACGCGGTCAAGAGTCCGCGCCATATCGCCATGGCCCGGCTGGCGGTCGAGTTGTTGAGCGATCATCTCGGTGCCCTCACCTACCAGGCAGAGCTGGCGGGCCTCTCTTATCAGATCTACGCCCACCAGGGAGGTTTCTCCATCGCCATTCAGGGTTTCTCGGAGCACCAGCTTGCCCTGCTCGACATGATCCTCTCCAACCGCACCCTGGGTTATCCGGATCCCGAACGCTTCAGGGAAATCAAGGAGGCGCTCATCCGCAACTGGGAGAATCAGGCCCACAGCCGCCCCATCAGCCAGCTTTTCAACCAGCTCACCTCCTTGCTGCAGCCCAACAATCCTCCCTTCGAGCAGCTGTTGCCGCACCTCAAGGCCACCGAGCTTGGGGACATGCCCGAGTTTGTCGCCAGCCTGTTTCAGGAGATCCACGTGGAGTGTCTGGCACACGGGGACTGGCTGGAAGCTGAGGCGATGGCCCTGGCCGCCCTGCTCGAGCGGCACCTTGCCCCCTACAGCCAACCAAGCCGCGAGACCCGCCGCCGCCTGATCGATATCGGCGGACGCGGCACCCTCATCCGCGAGCATGGCTGCGAGCACGCCGACTCGGCTCTGCTGGTTTACTACCAGTCGCGCACCACCCGCCCCAGAGATATCGCCTGTTTCACCCTGGCCAACCACATCATGTCGTCGACCTTCTTTCACGAGCTGCGCACCCGCCAGCAGCTTGGCTATGTGGTGGGCAGCGGTAACCTCCCCCTGAACCGTCATCCCGGCCTCATCTTCTACATCCAGTCACCGGTAGCCGGGCCCCAGATCCTGCTCGATGCCATTGAGGAGTTTATCGATCTCTTCCCGCTGGCCATGCTCGAGCTGACCGAAGCCCAGTGGCAGGCGAGTAAAGCGGGGCTGCAGGCGCAACTCTCCGAGCGCGACGCCAATCTGCGCACCCGCGGGCAGCGGTTGTGGGTCAGCATAGGCAACAAAGACTGGGGATTCGATCAACGGGAGCGGGTGCACGACGAGGTGGGACGCCTCACCCGCGCCGATCTCATCCGCTTTATCACCCGGCTGCGTTCGCGCACCTCCGACAGATTGATCCTCTGCAGCTACGGCCAGGGACACCAGCACGACGAGCGGATCGAGGGCAGGCTCATCGATGACACCCGGGCGTTTCGCCTGAGTGCCCGCAAATTTTACAACCTTTAGCTACAGCAAGACCCGCCACGGCGGGTCTTCTTCTGATGTTCCCTGTGCGAAACCCAAAAGAAAAAGCCGACCCTCTGGGTCGGCTGGAAATACCACATCAAATACGGCTTGGCCGCAAAGTGAACATGAGCGTGAAAATCAGACACCGATTGTGTCGGGCAGCCTGGCCGCCGCGAAACCAACAGTGATTGAGAAACAGGCTCATCATAGGGAGTCGGGGCGGCAGTGGCGTTGATCTACATCAAAGGTGGTAGCGTCTTGTGGGCACGGCGTACCAGGCGGTAACACACCTCATCGAAGTAGGAGAGCTGACCGCTCACCACCCTGGGATGAGTCACCTCGCTCTGGCGTCCCAACACGCTCACCGAGAAGTGGGGCTCAAACAGGCGACGCACCTCGAGCTCGCTCACCGAGAAGGGGGGCTCATGCTGAGGATCGGGCTGATACTCCACCGTCACCAACAGGATCTCCCCCCCCTCCAGCACCATGCGGGCCAGTTGCTGGGCATAGCGAAGACGCAGGGGAGCCGGCAGGGCGATCAGCGACGCCCTGTCGTAGACCAGGCGGTAGCGCTGATCCAATTGCCAGGCGGCGAAAAAATCCCCCTGATAGATGTGCAGATCCCCATGGCCAAGCCGCTGATAGGGTCCCACCTCGGTCCGCTCCGGGGTCCACCCCTGCTCGCCAAAGAACTGCTCAACCGCCAGTGGCGACAGCTCGAAGCCGTGCACCGGATGGCCCTGCTCACAGAGCCAGACCATGTCCCGTGATTTGCCGCACAGGGGAACCAGGACCGGCTCATCCATGGGCCGGTCCGCCCACCAGGTCTTGAGCCAGCCATTAAAATCGCTCTGATGGAACCCGATCCGGTTCTCTTCCCAACGCTGATGCCAGAATGCAGCTTCCATCGTCTCTCTCCGAAGGTGTATAGCCAGCCCCGACCTCCCACCCGGGGAAAACCCGGCGTGCAGCACCGGGGCGGCGCCAAAGGTGTGTAACGCATACCACTATGCCCAAGGGGCCCGGGGTCAGCAAGGGGCAATCGCCCCCTCACGCCATGGCGACGTGCTCCTGGCTCGCCATCTCCTCGAGCCGGGCCGCCAGCATGGCAAAAGCAGGACGCTCCTCCCCCCTCTCTGACAGGCAGGACGATGCCAGGTGAGACAGACCGCTCACGGCCGCCATTGCACCATCTCCAGAGGCCTGACTGCGGGCCAGCAACTCCTCCATCAGGCAGCCAAAGGCACGCACTTCGATGCTCTCGAGGGCCCGACCCAGTGGGGTGCCCGGCTCATAGAAGGAGGCGGCACCAAAGTCGCCGAGCAGAGCCCGGCCTCTGGCGTCGTGCAGAATATTGTGACCATAGAGATCCCCGTGCAGGATCCCGCGCCCATGCAGATGCGCCCCCACCGAGGCGATGGTCCAGAGCAGCCGGATCGCTGCGCTCAGAGTAAGATGAAAGCCCTGTGGGTAGATATCCCGGGTGCAGGAGTCCAGGCTCGGCGGTCCCGCCAGAGTGACCAGGGCGGGATCGACAAGATCCATCACCAACGCCGGTGACCCTTGAGGGTGAGCCTCCACCTCCCCAAGCAGCGGGATCAGACCCCGGTGCTCCCCGGCAGCAAGCGCCACCGCCATCTCACAGTCGGGCAGGCCGTCACTGGTCATGGCCCCCTTGAAAAGCTTGACTGCCACGGGGCGCTCGCCCGGGAGCCTAGCCGAGAAGATCCGGCCCGAGGCCCCCTCCCCCAGCAGCTCCCCGAGGCGCAAGGCATCCCAGGGGATCGCCGGAGTCGCCCCCCTTTCCGGCTCGGCGCAACACGGATTGCCGGCAAAGGCAAGCCAGCTCAGGCGCGGCAATGTCAACAGCGAGGATGGCAGCACCCGTAACCGGTTGGCCGACAGGCGCACCAACTCGAGACGCCGGCAGCGGGACAGATCCGGCAAGGTGCAGAGCCGGTTGCCCGCCAGCATCAGTTTTTGCAGGCCGCCGCATTGGCCCAGCTCGTCAGGCAGGCGTCCAATTGCATTGTCGGTCAGGATCAACCAGCGCAGATGTGCGGGTAGCGAGGCCCCGGGCACCCTCACGATGCGGTTGGCCTTAAAACCCACCATGGTGAGCGACGGGCAGCGTCCCAGCACCTCGGGCAACTCGGTGAAGTGATTCTCCGAGCAGAAGATGATGCGCAGCTTGCTGAACCCGGCCAGCGCGTCCGGAAGTGTATTTAGCTGGTTGCCGGTCAGATCCAGCACCTCCAGCGTCTCTTTAAGGCTCAGGATCTCGGGCGGGAAGGTCGTCAGGTTTTCACTGAGTTTCAAATAGCGAGCGCCGTCCAGCTCGCCCGAGCGCAGCTGCTCAAGGGAATGCATAACCGTATCTCTGTTGTGCTGGCCCGATCTAACCTGGGCTATCAGAGGCCGCCGAGTGGCTCGGCGGCCATAAAAAGGGGAGCATTATAGTGGATTGGGGTCAGAGATCGCCCCCTTTGTGCGACAAGGCTCACGCCTCGCAAGTGCAAGCTCTGATTAGGGCCTTACTCCTTGGGCAGACGCAGCTCCCCTTTGAGGATCACATGGGCCTGACCCAATATGGCGAGCCGCCCGTTGGGCTTTCGCTCCAGACGCAGCTCGCCGCCACGACGGGAAGCCTGACGGGCCATGAGACGGCTGCGCCCGAGTCGCTCGCCCCAATAGGGGGCCAGGATGCAGTGGGCCGAGCCGGTGACCGGGTCTTCCTCGCACCCGACCCAGGGGGCAAAATAGCGCGAGATAAAATCGAAGGCCGGGTCAGCGGATGGCGCGCTCACCACCACACCGCGCCCGGGCAGACGGCGCAGGGCACCGTAGTCGGGCGCCAGCGCCTCGACCAAGGCGGGCTCATCGACCACCACCATCACCTTGGGACCGCTCATGGCGTAGCATTGCACTCGACTTCGTTCAATGCCGAGGGCCACCAGCAGCGCCGAGTCAGGCTCGCACGGCGTCGCGGGCAGCTCGGGAAAATCGAGGGAAAGCCACTCACCCTGCACGCTCACCGACAGGGGCCCGGAGAGGGTCTCGAAGGTTTTCCCCTCCCCTTCGCCGAGTATCCCCTGCTCGCGCAGCACGGCCCCCACCGACAGGGTGCCATGGCCGCACAGCTCGACCTCTACCTCGGGGGTGAACCAGCGCAGGCGCCCGGTATCGAGCGCCAGGAAGGCGGTCTCCGAGACCGCCATCTCGGCGGCGATGGCCTGCATCAGGGCCGGTGTTAACCCCTGATCCGTGATACAGACGGCGGCGGGATTGCCCCCAAACGGGGTCCGGCTGAAGGCATCGACCTGATAGACGGTGAGATTCATAGTGCGCTCCTTATGTTGGCTGAGCGCGAGTGTACCAGAGCACCAATGGTGCCGATATTGGCCATAAGTGGCCGTGACACGCCGAGGCCTTGCCATGGAGAAGCATTGTGGCCGCTGCCACTATGGCAGGGGACACCCTGGCTCAACGCCATGCACAGGCAGTCCCTATTGAGTCGTTCGCCTGCCCCCTGTAGACCTGGATTGCTCGAGCTCTACGGCTGGCCTTCTCGCTCCCACCTGACAGCGCATTCACGATCAAAGTACTGGCGATTGCAGATAAACAACGTAGTAGATTTCACTTGGCACCACATTTGAGGCGTCTATCGTGCAGCCGAAGACGGCATTTCATATCCATCATCGACCACGACTGTCAAACATTGACGACTCTGGATGGGCCCTCAGAGATGCAAGCGTCGAGCAGAGCACTAGAAGTAAAAAAGACGCCGCAGTGGCTAATGCCAGTCAGTTAAGACTGACTGGCATTGTTTTTATTGGATTTTTTTACGCTGTACTTCTGCGGTCTTGGCTTCACGCAGCGGGGGTAA
>NZ_JBFODE010000060.1:0-27631 GCF_040908155.1 Aeromonas sp. R6-2
CACAGAAACGCCCGCCGCACACAGCGGCTCACCACGTGGTAGTAGGGCGTATCCTGCAGGCTAATTTGACGTGAGCGGGCGATGGTCATGGCGAGTTCCTCGGCAGTAATGCTTCAAGCCAAGCAGAGCGCTACGCCCCTGTCAAAATGGTGGGTGTCCCAGAATCTTTCGACTGATTTGACGTGAGCGGGCGATGGTCATGGCAAGTTCCTCGGCAGTGAGGCTTCAAGCCAAGCAGACCACTACGCCCCTGTCAAAAAGGTGGGTGTCCCAGAATCTTACCAGAATCTTATCAAAATGGTGGGTGTCCCAGAATCTCTCCCCCCTGTCAAAATGGTGGGTGTCCCAGAATTTGAACGCGGTAAAGGGCCAAAGCATGCAATCACCGCCTTGATGTAAGGACGATTAGCGCAGTGTAATTTCTCGCTTAGAGTAAATCTGGTGATTAGAAAAACAAACCAGAGACCTTTGGTATCAACGGTACTCTCAATGTTCTCCTGTTCTCAATCGTCCCAATATGCTTCGCTATTCGATATCCAGAACACATACAAAGAGGCTCAAACAGCGCTACACATTGATTAACTAAAAGGTTATCATAGTTCACTAAAACAACTTCAAGACATCACTTTAAACTTTTGGATTTAATATGATAGAAACAAAAACTCTCAATGGACACACTATACTATTGATGGATATATGTACCATCGGTCTTATTAAGGATAGAAGTAATATACTCATTGGAAATGACAATAGGAAAAAAGAACGCCTTAGTGAATTAACTGAGCTAGCTAAGAGTAAAGAATATCGTTTTTCATTTCTCCTATCAATCATCGAAAAAGCAACCGATAGAAAAAACGAACTAACGGTTGATGCTGTTATAAAAGAATTTGAACATGATTGGCAATGTGTCGCCAACTTTGTTGGTTTAGATTACATGAGAGAGCCTCTCAGTTTATTAAAACACATGATATACACACTAATGAATAGCGATTATAGTAAAGATGAGTGGGCGGAGTTATCGCTCCCCAACGTATTAAAGTTACTTGATTATTATAGTTCTTTTAAAATCACAGGCATACCTTCTCAAAAAGACCGATACATAATTTCTGAAAAATTAGTACGTTTTTCAAAGGAGCTAGAATTCCATCATGGACACATAGCTATAATAATATGCGTTGCTGCCATTTATGGTTGTCGGGATGCTATAAATATTTTAAAAATAAAGAATAAAGGTCATTTCAATGCCAGTAATTGCTTGGGTGATATAATGACATTATATAGAGTTGCAACCGTGGTTGAGATGCTAAAAAACACACCTAAATCCCAAGAAGTAAGATGTATTTTTAGAACCGAAAATAAAGCGTTAGAAAATTTACACAGTTATCGTGAAGCAACATGTAATACCAATATAGATACTGGAGAAACTAGTAAAAGCACGACAATAAAAGAACCAGAACGCCTATTCCCTATGTTATTTAAAAAGAATGACGTTCAAGAAAAGAAAGAGAGAGAAGCCATTTACAGGCTACTAAATCTTCATTAGAAGTGTAGAGTTTATCGCCTCCTTAAATGTTTCGCTTTCTTTCAGTGATTACTAATAAAAGTGAATTTTATACTGTACAGAAGTATAAATGAAAACTCCAAAAGGAAAAAATAGCCCCCCACCGACACATCAACATTCTAACTATTTACAAAACCACCAGCATACAGCAGGTGGTTTTGTATTCATCAACATCGTACTAGTAATAGATACTTAACCCCAACCAGCAATCAAGCCAACGGCGGCGTACGCGGCGGCACCTGGCGCTTGCTGCCGGTGGACTCAAAGGCCGAGGCGAAGCGCAACAGATTGTTGTCGTCATAGGCGCGCCCGGCGAAGGTCAGACCCACCGGCATACCGATATCGGCCATCACCCCCATGGGGACGGTAACGGTCGGCACGCCGAGGTGGCGAATGGCGAGGTTGCCGTTGGCCACCCAGATGCCGTTGCTCCAGGCGATATCGGCCGAGATCGGATTCACATCCGCATCGGCGGGACCAACGTCGGCGACGGTGGGGAACAGCACGGCGTCGAGCTTGAGCCCGTCCATCCAGTCTTCCAGATCCAGCTTGCGGGTCTTTTCCAGAGCGCGCAGGCCGTCCGGCACGGTGGCAATCTCGTCCCAGGATTTCAGGCCGCGCTTGGCCATGTTGACGTACTCGTCCATGCCCGCCGCCAGATCGCCCTCGCGGTTCGGCAGGGTGCCCGGATCGTGGGGGAAGATCTGGGGGCCATCCACATCGGCGAGTTGATTGAGCTTGGGGTCACCGTTGGCGCGCAGGAAGTCATCGAACGCCCAGCCGGAGAGCTCCCACAGCTCGTCGTTGAGAAACTCCGGGGTCACGATGCCACGGTTAAAGACGGTCGGTGCGCCGGGTCTGTCCCCTTCGCAGTTTGAGACCAGGGGGAAGTCCACTTCGATGACTTCGGCGCCAGCGGCTTCCAGGGCCTTGCGTGCATCTTCCCAGAGGGCGATCACGGTCTCACGGGTATGGATGCGCTGACCGGTCGGGCCGCCGATGCCGGGGTTGTCGCTGGTGCCGGCCAGTTCATCCTTGTTGATAAACATGCGCGGCACGCCGAGGCGCTTGCCCTTGAGGGCATCGGCCTTGGCGGCCAGCTCCAGGTAGGAGGCCGGGCGCACCTCGGAGGCCTTGGGCAGCTGCACCCAGGGCTGCAGGCGCCACAGATCGCCACGGGGATCGCTATCGTCGGCCACCACTACATCGAGCACTTCCAACAGATCGGCCATGGTGCGGGCATAGGGCACCACCACGTCCATGGTCGGGGTCAGGGGCCAGTTGCCGCGCACCGAGATGACGCCACGGGACGGGGTGTAGGCGCACAGGCCGTTGTTGGATGCCGGGCCCCGGCCGCTCGACCAGGTCTCTTCGGCCAGACCAAAGGCACAGAAGCTGGCGGCGGTGGCGGTGCCGGCCCCGTTGGAAGAGCCGGAGGCAAACGGCGCGGTCAGGTAGTCGGCGTTGTAGGGGCTCTCGGCACGGCCATAGACGCCGCGCTGCATGCCGCCATTGGCCATGGGCGGCATATTGGTTTTGCCCAGGCAAATCGCACCGGCGGCGCGCAGGCGCTCTATGGTGAAGGCGTCGCGCTGGGCCACCAGATCTTTAAACGCCGGGCTGCCGGAGGCGGCAGTCAGCCCCTTGACCAGGTAGCTGTCCTTGGCGGTGTAGGGGATGCCGTCGAGCGGCCCCAGAGTTTCGCCACGGGCACGGCGGGCATCGGACGCTTCGGCTTCTTTGAGTGCATCGGGGTTACGCACCACGACGGCGTTGAGGCGGGTCTGTGTCTCGGGACCGTCATAGGCCTCGATGCGGGCCAGGTAGGCCTTGACCAGTTCGACCGCCGTGGTGCGGCCTGATTCGAGCGCATCGCGCAGCTCGGCAATGGAAACCTCGGTGACATCTACCATTTTCGGGATCATTGGGGATCTCCTGTAAAAGGGTGACAGTTTGTCATGATGATCGCCGCATCAGCGGCCTGCGACCATCATGTCATCAAGCGATAAAACCCCACGGCGTGGGGTTTGGAATACTAACTAGAACCGGTTTACGACCCGTCGCGAGAGGCCGTCAGCAAGGTGAAGAGCAGCGCAGGAACCGGAGCGTATAAACATACGTGAGCCCCCGGTTTCACATAAGCGAGCTGCACATGAGCCTTGATCACGGTCTCGCAGCAGGATCGTCATCCGGTTCTTATTTGCCAGAAGGGATCTGCTGAGTAATGCAGTGGATATTGCCACCGCCCAGCAGGATCTCGCGGGCCGGCACGCCGACCACTTTGTGATCCGGGAAGATCTCTTCCAGAATGCGCTGGGCCTGCCCGTCGGTGGCGGTGTCCAGCAGCGGGTAGACGATGCGATCGTTGGTGATGAGGAAGTTCACGTAGGAGCCGGCCAGGCGCCCTTCGGCCTCGCGCGGTACACCGGTGCCGCTCTCGACGCCGGCAGACTCTTCCTCGGTGCAGAACAGGGGGCCCGGCTGGGGCAGCTTCCAGATTTTGAGCTTGCGACCCTTGGCGTCGACGGCGGCCTCGAGCACCTTGAGGGCGGCCAGGGAGCGCTCGTACTGGGGATCGTTCTCGTCGTCGGTCCAGTGCAGGGCCACTTCACCGGGGCGCACGAAGCAGCACATGTTGTCGATGTGGCCGTCGGTTTCGTCCATGTAGACGCCCTCGTTCAGCCAGATAAAGCTCTTCACACCGAGGTAGTCACGCAGGTGCGCTTCGATCTGCTCCTTGGTGAGATCCGGGTTGCGGTTCTCGTTGAGCAGGCACTCGGCGGTGGTCATGCAGGTGCCTTCGCCGTCCACGTGGATAGAGCCCCCCTCCAGGATAAGCGGCGCGTCGTAGCGATCCATGCCGTGCTGTTCCAGCATCCGGGCCGCCACTTGCTCGTCTTGATCCCACGGGTAGTAGAGGCCGCCCTTGTGGCCGCCCCAGGCGTTGAAGCCCCAATCCACCCCGCGGCACTCGCCGGCGGCGTTGGTGACTATGGTGGGGCCTGTGTCGCGGGCCCAGCAGTCATCGCTGTTCATCTCGACCAGGGTAACGTGGGCGGGCATGATGGCGCGCGCCTGCTCCATAAACTGGGCAGGGACCCCCATGAAGACCGGAGTGGCCTGACCTATGGCATCGGCGACCTTGGCGAAGGTCTCTTGCGCGAAGCGACCGGCCTCGCGCCAGTTGTCCGGGCGAAACGGCCAGATCATCCAGACGGCTTGCTGGTGCGCCCACTCGGCAGGCATGGTGAAGCCGTCGGCGGCCGGGGTGGAGTTGATGGTCTTGATGCTCATCGCAATGTCCTTGCGGGCGGCGTGATGACGGGCCATCACACGGCCGGTAATGGGGAAACGGGCGGACTCTCATCCACCGGCAGACCGGGGCTAGGCGCACCCGGAAAATGAGTGTGAGCCGCAGTGTATGAAGTTGCACACTCATCCATCAAATGAATAGGATGGATTGTCCCATAAATACGGCAAATGATCTTCCCATGAAACTGCACCAGCTCGACCTCAATCTGCTGCTCGCCCTCGATGCCCTGATGACACAAGGGAGCGTCACCCGGGCCGCCGAGTCCCTCTATATCAGCCAACCGGCCATGAGCCATGCCCTGGCCCGGCTGCGCAGTGCCTTCGGCGACCCCTTGCTGGTGCGCACCCCCCAGGGCATGGTGCCGACCCCGCGGGCCCAGCGCCTGCACAGCGGCGTGCGCCAGGCCCTGCGCCTGCTGGAGCAGCAGCTCACCGACGAGGAGCAGTTCGATCCCCTGACCTCGCGCCGGCGCTTTGTGCTGTGCACCACCGACTATGTGGAGTGCGTGCTGGTGCCGCCGCTTATCCAGCGGCTCAAGGATCTCGCGCCCGGGGTGAGCATCGAGATCCGCATCCTGCGCGACAGGCTACCGGAGGCGGAGCTGGCGAGCGGCGAGATCGATCTGGTGCTGGGATTTGACGAGTACATGCAGGTGCCCGGGTATCTGGGCAAGGAGACCTGGCTCACCGAGCCGCTGGCCGGCCTGGTGCGCAGCGATCTGGGGGGGATGGGTGAACGGCTCGAGCTGGAGCAACTCATCGGCATGGCCCACGTGTTTCACTCACCGCTCGGCACCTCGGAGACCAGCCTGGATCGCTGGCTTGAGAGCCAGGGGCTGTCGCGACGCATTTCGGTCAACAGCCAGAGCTATATGTCGGCGGCAGCCATCGTCTGCCAGACCGACCACCTGCTGGTGCTGCCGAGCAAGGTGGCCGATCTGCTGGCGGGTCACTGGCCCCTGCGCCGTCTGCATCTGCCGGAGGATGTGCCGGGCTACCACCTCAACTGCGTCTGGCACCCGGCATTGGGGCAGCACCCGGCCCTGCTCTGGCTGCGTACCCTGATGAAGGGGTTGGTGGCAGAGGGCGAACAACGCCCGTGAGCCTGCCTCAGCGAGCCGCCAGCCCGGCCAGCAGTTGCTCGACCACCGCCAGGGAGAGGGCCGGATCACGCCGGCACTGGGCAAAGGTGACCAGCCCTTGCACCCCCACCAACAGATAGGCCGAGAGGGTGGCCACCTCGGCCGCAGGGAGCTCCCCCTGCTCGATGGCGGCGCGCAGCGCAACCGCCAGATCCGATTCCAGATCCTGATAGACCCGGGCCAACCGCTCGCGCACCTCCTCATCCTGATCCAGCTCCATCACGGTGCGGGTGACCAGGCAGGTGCACTGGATCAGCTCGTCGGAGAGGTGGATCAGGTAGGCGCGGATCCCCGCCAGGGGAGAGCATCCGGCCATGAGGTCACGACGCTGCTGGCGGCGACTCTCCACATAGTGATCGACGGCGGCCAGCAGTAATCCCCGCTTGTTGCCAAAGGCCCCATAGAGGCTGCCCGGGTGGAGCCCGGTGGCGACCACCAGCTCCTGCATGGTGGTCTTGGCGTAGCCTTTGCTGCGAAACACCTCCATGGCGTTGGTGAGGACCTGCTCCCGGTCAAATTCGGCACTGCGCATGGGATCTCCCTCAAATAAAAACGGCGGGCAGTCTACCCCAGACGCCCCCTTCCTCCAACGTTTCTTGAACGGACATTCAAAACAGCGGCCATCGGGACCAATGAATTCTTGAACAACCATTCAAAAAAGAGTTGCACTCGCGCTCAAAAAGATTTTGAATGCGCATTCAAGAATAACCGCCGGAGTTACCCATGACCAGCTCTCTCTTCACCCCGTTCAAGCTTAACGACACCCTGACCCTGGCCAACCGGATCGTCATGGCCCCCCTCACCCGCTGCATGGCAGGGCCTGGGCTGGTGCCCACCGAACAGATGGCCGCCTACTATGGCCGCCGCGCCGATCTGGGGCTCATCATCTCCGAGGCGGTGATCATTCGCCCGGACGGCCAGGGCTACCCCAACACCCCGGGCCTGTTTACCCCCGAGCAGATCCAGGGATGGCGGCTCGTCACCGATGCGGTGCATGCCAAGGGGGGCAAGATCTTCGCCCAGCTGTGGCACGTGGGGCGTCTCTCTCACCCCTTCTTCCATCAGGCCGAGGTGCTCGGTCCCTCGGCCGTCGCCTTCGAGGGGACGGTACCCCGCATGCGCGAGCTCACCTATCAGGTGCCCCGTGCCCTGACGGTGCCCGAGATTGAGCAGCTGGTTCGGGATTATGCCCAGGCCGCCGCCAATGCCATCGACGCCGGCTTCGACGGGATCGAGATCCACGGAGCCAACGGCTACCTGATCGACCAGTTCCTGCACCACGACAGCAACCGCCGTGAGGACGAGTATGGTGGCAGCCCGCAGAAGATGGCCCGCTTTGCCCTGGAGGTGGTCGACGCCATCGCCGCGCGCATCGGTGGCGAACGCACCGCCCTGCGCCTCTCCCCGGGCGCCTATGTTCACCTCGAGGGGGACGTGCGCGATCGCGCCGTGTTCGACCATCTGCTGAGCGAGCTGGACAATCGGACCCTGGCCTACCTGCACGTGGGCATCTTCGATGACGCCCTCACCTTCGACTATCTGGACGGGCGAGCCAGCGACTATATCCGTGCCCACTACCGCGGCACCCTGGTGGGTGTCGGCCAGCTGACCCCCCAGAGCGCCGCCGAGGCCGTCGCGGCCAACCGCTTCGATCTGGTGGCCATCGGCCGCCCTCTCATCGCCAACCCCGACTATGTCGAGCGGGTTCGCAACGGCGCAGAGCTGGTTCCCTACAGCGAGGCCCTGCTACCGCAGCTCATTTGATCCCTGCGCGTGATCCTGGCGGGCCCAAGTGGCCCGCCTTTTTATTTGCTTGCGATACGCAACGTTGTGACCTATGTTAAGTTGCACACCACAACGAAAGGAGACTTCATGGACAGCCGATCCCTGCGCGCCCTCTCCCGGGAGCTGGTCCGTGAGCTGGGACTGCTCTCCCAGCAGTGCGGTACCCTGACCCTGAGCCCGGTCGAGGCTCACCTCTTGATCGAGCTCGAGAGTGGTCCCGCCACCAACCAGCAACTGGCCGACAAGCTGCGTATCGACAAATCCAACACCAGCCGCCCCCTGGCGCGTCTGGCCGAGCGCGGCCTCATCGCCTGGCAGGATCACCCCAGAGACGGGCGCAGCAAGCACGCGACCCTGACCGAGCGGGGACGCAGCGAGTTGGAAGGGCTGCACGCCGAGATGGATGCCCAGGTCGAAGCCGCCCTGGCCCAGCTCACCGGTGAAGAGCGCGACACCCTGTGGCGTGGCACCCAGCTCTATCGCAGCGCCCTCTCCCGCGCTCGCCGCCAGCAGGGGTACTGGATCCGTCCCATCGAGGTGGAGGACAACCGGGCCATCGCCGCCGTGATCCGTACCGTCTCGGCCGAGTATGGTCTCACCGCCGATAAGGGCTACGGCGTCGCGGATCCGGACCTCGATCGCCTCTACGAGGTCTATCAGGGGGTGGATCGCTGCTACTGGATTGTCGAAGGACCCGATGGCCAGATACTGGGTGGAGGAGGCTTGGCCCCGTTACAGGGGGGTGACGGGATGACCTGCGAGCTGCAGAAGATGTACTTCCTGCCGGCCCTGCGCGGTCTGGGACTGGGCAAACGGCTGGTGCTGCAGGCCCTGGCCCAGGCGCGGCAGATGGGCTACCGCCGCTGCTACCTGGAGACCACCGCCAGCCTGCGCGAGGCGACCGCCCTCTACGAGAGCCTGGGGTTCGAGCACCTCCCCGGCCCCCTCGGCCACACGGGCCACGGGGATTGCGAGATCTGCATGCTGCTCTCCCTCGATCCTGCCCTTGAGGCGCCGGCCGAGGAGTGATGACCCCTGGCCCGGAGGCGAGCCGCCAATGAACAGACCCCGCCGAGGCGGGGTCTGTTTTTATCTGGTCAGCCGATGAGGCAAGCGCTTGTCAATGCTCGCGGGTCTGACGGAAGTTGACGTCCGGATGACGCTCCTGGGCCAGGCGCAGGTTGACCATGGTCGGGGCGATGTAGGTGAGGTTGTCACCGCCATCGAGGGCCAGGTTCGGCTCATTCTTGCGCTTGAACTCCTCGAACTTCTTGACGTCGCTGCCTTCCACCCAGCGGGCGGTCGCCACGTTGACCGCCTCGTAGATGGCCTCGACGTTGTACTCGCTCTTGAGACGGGACACCACCACGTCGAACTGCAGCACACCGACCGCCCCCACGATGAGATCGTTGTTCATCAGCGGACGGAACACCTGCACCGCGCCCTCTTCGGAGAGCTGCACCAGCCCCTTGAGCAACTGCTTCTGCTTGAGCGGATCACGCAGGCGAATGCGGCGGAACAGCTCGGGCGCGAAGTTGGGGATGCCGGTGAACTTGAGATCCTCACCCTGGGTGAAGGTATCGCCGATCTGGATGGTGCCGTGGTTGTGCAGACCTATGATGTCGCCAGCCACCGCCTCGACCGCCTGCTCGCGATCGCCGGCCATGAAGGTCACGGCGTCGGAGATGTTGACGTCCTTACCGAGGCGCACATGGCGCATCTTCATGCCCTTGGTGTAGGTACCGGAGACGATACGCATAAAGGCGATGCGGTCGCGGTGCTTGGGATCCATGTTCGCCTGGATCTTGAACACGAAGCCGGAGAACTTCTCCTCGGTCGCCACCACTTCACGGCTCTCGGCCTTGCGCGGCATGGGGGTCGGTGCCCACTCGGTCAGGCCGTCCAGCATGTGGTCGACGCCGAAGTTACCGAGCGCGGTACCGAAGAAGACCGGGGTCAACTCGCCGGCACGGAATGCCTCATGGTCGAACTCGTGGGACGCCCCCTTGACCAGCTCTAGCTCACCGCGCAACTGGGATGCGAGATCCTCGCCCACGGCGGTGTCCAGCTCGGGGTTGT
Source organism: Aeromonas sp. R6-2 (assembly GCF_040908155.1). Lineage (NCBI taxonomy): Bacteria > Pseudomonadati > Pseudomonadota > Gammaproteobacteria > Aeromonadales > Aeromonadaceae > Aeromonas > Aeromonas sp. R6-2. The sequence goes on from NZ_JBFODE010000060.1 coordinate 9,880, forward strand.
CGAGCCCCTTGACGATGCGCACTTCCTGGATGGTGTGGCCCTGACCGGTCTGGTAGAGGTAGGTCTCATCCTTGTAGAGGTGATAAACCCCCTTGAACAGCTTGCCGCAGCCGATGGGCCAGGTGATGGGCGCACACATGATGTTGAGCTCGCCCTCCACCTCGTCGAGCAGCTCCATCGGGTCACGGATGTCCCGGTCGAGCTTGTTCATGAAGGTCAGGATCGGGGTATCGCGCAGACGGGTCACTTCCATCAGCTTGCGGGTCCGATCCTCAACGCCCTTGGCGGCGTCGATGACCATCAGGCAGCAGTCGACCGCCGTCAGGGTACGGTAGGTATCTTCCGAGAAGTCCTCGTGACCCGGGGTGTCGAGCAGGTTGACCAGGCTGTCGCCATAGGGGAACTGCATGACGGAGGTGGTGATCGAGATACCACGCTGCTTCTCCATCTCCATCCAGTCGGACTTGGCGTGCTGGCCCGAGCCACGGCCCTTGACGGTACCGGCGCGCTGGATGGCCTGTCCGAACAGCAGCACTTTCTCGGTGATGGTGGTCTTACCGGCGTCGGGGTGCGAGATGATCGCAAAAGTGCGTCTCTTGGAGACTTCACTCAGAAATTCAGATGACATGATTCACTATTCTTCAGTTGATTGGCAGCGGCCAGGCCGCAGCCGGGATTGGGACGGACGCACGACTCGCAGAGTGCGGCGTGACGAGTGGGCCATGGTCAACATGGCGGATGTCGTGGCGTCTTACATGGGCGTCCCGGTTCCGGTTGGCGGATAAATCGCGGCGCATTATACCTGCGCGAGTGAAAAATACCCAGCCCGTCAGAGGTCGAGCTCGACCCGGTTACGACCGCCCCCCTTGGCCCGATAGAGGGCAGCATCGGCACGGCGGATCAGATCGCTGAGCTCGGCGTCCCCGCTCCCGAGCTGGGCACAACCGAGGCTCAGGGTCACCGGATAGGGCATGCCGGGGAAGGCCCGCCCGGCAATGAAGGCCCGGATCCGTTCGGCCACACGGGCCGCCTGGGCCAGCTCCAGCCCCGGCAGCAGCAGCAGGAACTCCTCTCCCCCCACTCGCCCCAGCACATCCTGCTGGCGCAGCAGGTGGCGCACAGAGGCCACCAGCCACTTGAGAATGCAGTCCCCCTGATGGTGGCCCAGATTGTCATTGATGCGCTTGAAGTGATCGATATCGAACACCAACACGCTGAAGGGGTGTCCATGCCGACGGGCACCGGCCATCATGCGCCCTCCCAGGCTCAACACCCGGCGGCGGTTCTGGGTGCCGGTCAGCTCATCGGTGAAGGCCAGCTGGCGCATATGGCGATTGCGCTCGAGGAGCCAGCGCACCAGCAGGGCCCCCGTCGCTATCAGCAGGATCAACACCAGAGCCAGCCAGAAACGACGCTCATCCGCCAACTCCAGCGCCTGTTGCTGCAACTGCTGATGGCTGCGCAACAGGGCGTTTTCCGCCTCTTGGCGCGCCAGCTCGAACTCACCGCGTACCCAGGCGGCACTCTGCTCCTGGATCTCGCGAATGAAGTGAGTTCTGAGGGCGATAAACAGACGCTGCTCGTCGAGAGCCGCCTGTAACTGCCCCAACCCCTCCAGCGCCTGGCTGCGCAGGGAGGCCAGCCTGATGAGGTAACGCAGGTTGTCTTCCCGCCGCAGGGGAGGCTCGGCCCGATTGAGGTGGAACAGCGCACTCTGGTAAGCGCCGGCCTGGGTGTCGGCCTGCGCCATCAGCAGATGCCAGTAGCCATTGAGCAGGGGATCTGTCTCGGCCTTAAACGCCTCACCGACGTGCTTGAGCAGGGCCGTTGCCTCCTCCAACTGCCCCAGCCCCAACATGGCCTCTGCCCGATCCAGGCGCAGCAGGGAGAGGCCCAGAGCGGTGGATTCCGGATGGCTTGCCTCGGCCTTGTCCAGCTCGGTCAGAGCCTCATGGTAGTGACCCTGGCCATTTTCCAGCATGGCCCGCTGGCGATGCAGATCGTAGAGAAGGGCGCTGTCCCCTTGGGGTGGCAACTGCATCTCTATCTCATCGAGCAGCCGCCGGGCCGGGCCAAAGAGCTCCATGCGGCGGTAGGTGGCAGCCAGATCCAGCTGTACCTTGCCATACCAGCTCGGGAGCGACAGGGCATCGTAGAGGCGCTGGGCACTCATCAGATCGCTGAGCCCCTTGGCCGGACTCCCCTGAAACGAGAAGAGGGCGCCCCGATAGAGCAGGGCCTGGGCCTGTTGCCTGCGATCTCCGGCGTGCTGCGCCAGGGACAGGGCCTGGCTGTAGTCCCCGTAAGCGAGAGCTATCTCCCCGAGCAGCTGATGAAACCAGCCCCGACAGAGGATGAAATCACTCTGGGCGACCTCATCACCCAGGGCAAGGGCCAGCTCATACTCCTGGTTTGCCTGAGTCATCGCCTGACGATACTCCACTATCTCGTCGGCCGGCTGGGTCCAGCAGGCCAGACGCCGGATCCGCATCTGCTGCGCCGCCGGATAGGCAGAGAGATCGACACGCAGACGCTCCACCCGCCCCCGAAACTCGGTGTCCGCGAGATAGGTGTGTTCGATGGCGCCGAGCTCCCGCTCCAGCTCGGCCGAAGAGAGGGGCACGGTCGACGCGCAGAGCGGCGTCAGCAGTGTGCCCAGCAGCAACAGGCCTCTCGTCCCCGGGCCACTCATGGCTGCCTCCAGTGCCGCAGCCAGCGACCGGGCAGGGAGCAGTCGAGCAACCAGCTGCGATCGAAGATCCGCAGCAGGGCCTGCTTGGCGTGACGGGACATGGCCACCGCATAGAAACGGGTCTCGGCGGCCCGGCGCTGGTTCAACCGGTCGAGCAGAGCCTGGGGCAAGCGTTGGGCCACGAAATCGGAGAGCATCAACACATCGGCCCGCAAAAAGGCCGGCGCCTCGAGCTGGGTCAGGGCCCGCTCCAGGCAGGGCACCAGATCCGTGCCCCCGTGAAAGCTCATGGAGAGGAAACGTTCGGCCTTCTCCAACCCGGTCTCGGCGGTGATCTCCAGGGTCACCACCTCGGTGGAGAAGAGCATCAGGAAGCAGGGGCGCTGCTCGGCCATGGCCACCTTGAGCAGGGCGAGAAAGAGCGCCTTGGCACACTCCTCCGGATACCCCCCCATGGAGCCGGACGTATCGACACAGACGATGAAGGGGCCCCGCTGCTGCTCCTCACGCCCCTGATCCCTGGGTTGCAGGGGGATCAGGCGCTGACGGGGCAGCATCCCCTTGGGCTGGTAGCTGAGCAGGCGACGCTCCAGGTAGCGTCGATAGAATTCGTACTCCAGATCCGGGTCCCCCAGCATGACCGATTCGCTCGGTAACATGCGCAGCAGATCCCCGGCCGGGTGGATCCCCACCAGATCGTCGGGCACCTCGTCACTGATGACCGGCTCCAGCTCGATCATGGGCTCCGGGGGCTTGGGCTGATGGTCGCGCTCCTTGTCCCTGTCGCTGCGACCGAGCAGCTCTGCTATCTCGCGCAGCAGGGGCTCTTTCTCGAGCATGGCGGCGTATTGGCGCACCAGCACCAGGCTGCGGGGATGCCATTTTCCCTGAGCCAGATCCCAGAGGCCACCGGCCGAGACCTGCTCGGGATCCAGGGCTTCGACCAACTCCCGATTGGCCAGCAGCTGGGACTCCAGCTCCTGTTGCTGTTTCTCGCGCTCGGCTTCGGCCAGCTCCTGCTGAAAACGGAGCAGGGCCGCCACCAGGCTGGTGCGCCAACGCTCCATCAGGAGCCGCCGGCGCGCCTCGGTAGGCGAATCTCGCAACTGGGAGAGCAGGGAGGGAGCCTCGAGGGAGAAGGGGCTACCGGGCTCCAGCGCCTCCAGAATCGTCTGGCTACGGGCCAGCAACTGCTGGCAGGAGAGAGGGCGGCAGGCCTGATAGGCGAGATACTCTCGCTCCATGGCGGGGGGCACGGGCTTGCGCCGGAGATCGGCGCGCACCCGATCGCCCCAGTTGAAGAGGCGGCGTCGCAAGCGGGCCGCCTCTTTGGGGGCCTTGCGCATGAAGTCGACCAGCTTGCTCGAGCCAGCCAGCGCCAGCACCATCTCGGTGACCAGCTCCCCTTCCGCCATCATGATGCCGAGCTCCATGGCTCCGATTTCCAGCATGAATCAACCTACCAGGTCTGTGACCCTGTCCTTCCAGGTGTCGAGCCGGGCCATGACCGCCTCGGCATCACGCATCAGCACGAAGAAGCTGCTCTCGATCCGATCCAGCCACTCCTCCCCCAAGAATAGATGGGATTGCTGCTGCTCAAAGGTGAGCCGCTGGCGCCGGATATCCTGCAGCAGGGCCCGCTGCTCCGATGTGATAGCCGCCAGCCGCTCGCGCCAGGGGGCGCTGACCACCTCGGGCATCAGGGTGGGGTGCAGCAGGGCGACCGGGTTGCGCTGAGCGTCGATCACCTGCAGATGACGCTCCTCGTCGAGACAGAGCTCCAGTTGCCGCTCCCACTTGTGGCGCAGGCAACGACCCGCCACCGACTCGGCCCCCTCGCGCCAGTAGTCGAGCACCACCCGATCGAACTCCAGCTCGTCGCTCAGCTGATCCGGATGATCCGCCTCCAGAGGGGCAGGCCACAGCAGGCGCAGCACCACCTTCTCCTTGGGCCCGCGGTGCTCGCCGAAGTGAAGGGCCCAACCGGTCTCGCGGCCGAGCCAGTTGCGGGTGCGCCTGGCGGTGGGGGCGAGGCGCACGGCGATCTCCCCCTCCCACTGCAGCAGTTGATCCTGCAGGCTCTGCAGACGCTGGCTCAGGGAGAGTTGGTCAAAGCAGTGCAGGGTTGCCAACTCGCTCATGATGTCATGGAGTCCCTGGCGGGAGCTCTCGTCGTGCCAGAGGCAATCTTTGAGCAGCAGCAGATCGAGGGGACCCACCGCATCGCGCCCGTTGAAGAAGGCGCTCGCCTTGGCCAGGCGCACCGCCTTCTTCCAGCGGCGATCCGACACATAGCAGTGTGCCAGCCGGCTCTCGATGGCGTGGCGCAGCTGATAGATGAGCTCAAACACCGAGTCAGGCAACCGCACCAGCTCGATGCCCCCCTGCCAGGCCAGATACTCTTCACCGCGTACCGGCAGGGCCGCCGGCATCTTCACCTCGGCGCGCCCTTCGCTGCCGAGCAGGGCCCGGAAGTGGGACTTCTCCTGTACCCGATCCAGCCACAGGCGGATCAGCATGCGGTCGTAGAGGGCCTCGAGACCACTGTCGGTCGCCGGCAGCTCGTTGGAGGCGGTCACCAGCAGGCGCAACGGAATATCGTGCAGGGTGTCGCCGTTGCGGAACTGATGCTCGTTGATGGCCGTGAGCAGGGTATTGAGGATGGCCGGGCCCGCCTTCCAGATCTCGTCGAGGAAGACCACCTCGGCCTCGGGCAGATAACCCCGGGTGAGTCTGTGGTACTTCCCCTCCTCCTTGAGAGCCTGGATGGAGAGAGGACCAAACACCTCTTCGGGAGTGGAGAAACGGGTCATCAGGTATTCGAAGTGACGCGCATCGACGAAGGCCTGCTTGAGGCGCCGTGCGATGAGGCTCTTGGCGATCCCCGGGGGGCCGAGCAAAAAGACGCTCTCTCCCGAGAGGGCCGCCAGCAGACAGAGACGCAGCACATCCTGGCGTTCATAAAGCCCTTCTCCGAGGGCTGAAATAAGGTGGGCGATCCGCTCGCCCAGATTGCCTTGTGGCTGCATGAGAGGCTCCGTTCCAGAAATGTGCCATTCGCATGGCGCAGCAAAATAGTGCAGCAAAAGAGGTTCGAGTGTACTCTGCTCACGCCTTTCATTGCCAACCCAGATCAAAGCGACCGCTCTCTATGCCTGATCGTGCCCCCGCAGATCTTCGCGCCGCCCTGCTTAGCCGGATGGGGATCCCCAGCTGGCAGCTGCGCCATCCTCTCCCCGCCGACGCGACCGGGGAGCCTCATGCGGCAACCGAGCCTCAGGGCCTCTGGCTGGTGGCCGAGCGGCTACCCGCCCGCCCCCTGCTGGAGGATCTCTGCGCCCTGCTCGGCATCACCCCGGCCGAGGTGAGCCTGCACCCTCCCGGCCCGCTGCCGGCCGGTCAGCCGCGCTGGCTCTGGCTGACCCGGCCCGATCCGGCCAGGCCAGGCGCCCTGGTCTGCCCCCTCAATCCCACCGCCGCCGACAAGCGCGCCCTGTGGCAACAGATCCGCACACACCATGACTGAATTTCGCCCCCTGACCGAGGCCGACGTCGACCTCGTCTACCCCATTGAACAGGCCGCCCATCGCTGGCCCTGGAGCCAGGCCAACCTGCTCTCCTGCTTCGGCCCTCGCTACCTCAACGGCCTGATGCTGGTCGAGGGTGAGCCGGTCGGCTTCTTCATCTCGGATCTGGTGGCAGGCGACAGCTCACTGATGAACATCTGCGTCCATCCCGGGTGGCAGGGCAAGGGGCTGGGACGCGCCCTGCTGCAAGAGTACCTGACCCGTAGCAAGGACAAGGGGGCGCAGGCCTGGTTTCTCGAGGTGCGCGCCGGCAATGGACCGGCCATCGCCCTCTACGAGAGCGAGGGCTTCGCCGAGTATTGCCGACGGGAGGAGTACTATGGCACAGGCGCGGATCGCGAGGACGCCATCCTGATGTCGCGCCTGTTCGATCTGGGATGACCCTCAGCGAGTCGGCGTCGCGGCCAGCAACTTGCGGGTGTTGTCGATGGCCAGGGTCAGGCTGGCCGGTGAGAGGGGCATGAAGTTGCCCTTCATGTAGTCTTCCCGCGGTACCCATATTTGCTCGGCCTGCACCACCACCTTGAGGGGGAGCAGGGGCCCCTGGGGCGAGAGCTGCATAAACATGGCCGGATAAGAGGTAATTTCGGGCAACTGGGCGATCGCCTGCTGGCTGTTGTTGTTGGCGTCGGGGTTCAAAGAGATCTTGATGAAGGGGGCGATGGCCGCCTTCATCTCTGGGTTATCGAACAGCGCCTGATGCAGTTGCTTGCAATAGAAGCAGTGTCCCGGATTGCGCTCCACCAGATAGAGCAGGGGGATACCGCTTTGCTCCGATTCGGAGCGCGCCAGCAAGAAACCGGCGAATCCCTCCTGCCAGGCCTTGGGACTGGGTTTGTCGGGGGCCTTGACGGCGACATCCGGTGTCGATTGGCCCAACCACCACCAGACCCCGGCCGTCCCGGCCCCGGCCAGTAACAGCACGCCACCCACCAGCCCCATCAGCACTCCCTTGCTCGCCATACCCGACTCCAGCTTATTGATTCCGTTCCTATTTAACCACTCTTTGGGGCTCATCCCAAGCCCCGGCGAAATGTGCAAAATGTGATCTCCGAAAACAGCGCACACTTGTAAGCTGTATTTTTAGTGTTTACACTCTAGCCCGCTGATTACGCCGCCTGAGGGCGTACAACTGTTACTGAGGAAATCTTTTTGATGCAGCAGCTTCATTTGGTTCGACTGATTCGCGAGCGCATTGCCCGGTTGGGTAACAAGGCGGCCCTGCGGACCCGTCAGGATGGCCAGTGGCGAGCCATCGGTTGGCGCACCCTGGGCCAGGCCATGGACTACTGTGCCCAGGCGCTGATCCGCGCCGGCCATCAGGAGAAAGAGATGGTGGGCATCTATGCCCGCAACATGCCGGAGTGGACCCAGGCCGACCTCGGTATCCTCGCCGCCCGCGGGGTGAGCGTCCCCATCTACCCCACCAGCACCCTGGAGCAGGCGCGTTACATAGTGCGTGACGCCGACATCCAGATCCTCTTCGTGGGGGAGCAGCCCCAGTTCGACCAGGCGCTGCAACTGATCGAGAGCGGTGACATTCGCCTGGTGATCGCCCTCGATGGCACCATCAATCTGCGCGGCTGCCAGCAGGCCTGCCACTTCCAGACCTTCCTCAGCAGCGGCAACCACCTTCCGAGCGAGCAGACCCTGCGAGAGCGCGAGCGTCGCTACGCCATGGACGATCTGCTCACCCTCATCTACACCTCGGGCACCACGGGCGAACCCAAGGGGGTGATGCTGGACTTTGCCAACATCGCCGCCTGCTTCCAGATGCACGACGGTCGCCTCGATCTGGGTGAGGAGGATGTCTCCCTGTGCATGCTGCCCCTCAGCCACGTCTTCGAGCGGGCCTGGAGCTACTATGTGCTCTACTGCGGCGCCGAAAACGTCTATATCCGCGACCCCCAGCAGGTGATGTCGGTCCTCGGCGAGGTCAAACCCACCGTCATGTGCTCGGTGCCGCGTCTCTACGAGAAGGCCTACGCCATGATCCAGGCCAAGGTGGCCGAGGCGCCACCCCTGCGCCGCGCCCTGTTCGGTTGGGCCACCCGGGTCGGTACCCGGGTGGTGGAGCGTCGCCAGCAGGATAAACGGGTCTCGCCCCTGCTCTACGGCCAGCTCTGGCTCGCCGAACGGCTGGTGTTTCGCAAGCTGCGCGCCCGCTTCGGTGGCCGCACCCGTTTCCTGCCGGTGGCCGGTGCCCGCCTCGCCGACGACGTTAACCTCTTCTTCCAGGCCATGGGGCTCAACCTCAAGTACGGCTACGGCATGACCGAGACCACGGCCACCGTCTGCTGCTACGAGGAGAGTCACTTCAAGCTGGGCTCTATCGGTACCCTGCTGCCGGGGATCGAGGTCAAGCTGGGTGAGAACAAGGAGCTGCTGGTGCGCTCGGCGACCGTGATGCGCGGCTACTACAAAAAGCCCCAGGCGACGGCCGAGGTGATGACCGACGATGGCTTCCTGCGCACCGGCGACGCCGGCGATATCGACGCCAAAGGGAACATCTACTTCACCGAGCGCCTCAAGGAGCTGATGAAGACCTCCAACGGCAAGTATGTGGCCCCCCAGGTGGTGGAAGGGACCCTCGGCAAGGATCGCTTCATCGAGCAGATCGCCATCGTGGCCGACGCCCGCCACTTCGTCTCGGCCCTGATCGTGCCCTGCTTCGAGTCGCTGGAGGAGTACGCCCGCTCCATCAACCTGCAGTACCAGTGCAAGACCGAGCTGCTGCGCCACTCCAAGGTGGTGGAGTTCTTCGAAGCCCGTATCGCGGAGCTGCAACAGGAGCTGGCCAAGTTCGAGCAGGTGAAGAAGTTCACCCTGCTGCCGCGCGCCTTCTCCATGGAGTTGGGGGAGCTCACCCCCACCATGAAGCTGCGCCGTCGCATCATAGAGGCGACCTACAAGCAGGAGATCGACGCCATGTATGGGGTCGCCTGAGCCGGCACCCACAACAAGCGCCAAGAAAAAGCCCCGTCACTGTGACGGGGCTTTTTTCTCTTCTTCCCTGGGGCGCCCTCAGGCGACCGGCACCCCTTGGCCGAAGTAGTCGGCCAGGAAGTCATCGAAGCTCAGGCTGTCGCCGCGCTCAATCTCTCGCTGTTTTTGCAGGGAGTCACGCGCCTCGGCGGTGAAGTACTCCTCATCCCAATACTCCAGAGGCGTGGTGAGCAACTGCTCCCGGTAACGGGCGGCCAGCTCGCGGCCGAGGCAGGCGTTGTCCTTGTTCTCGGACTTGAGCTCGCGCAGCAGGCGGGCCGACAGGGTCAGCTCGGGATCCTCGAGACGGGGACGCAAGGCCTCCAGGGTGGCGGCATAGCGGTTGCGGCGACCACAGCTGGCATCGAGCAGGGTGGCCACCTTGGCCAGCTCGTCGAACAGGGACAGACCCCACTCCTTGAGGCTCTGCTCGCCACCGTCGGTCTCCAGCATCAGGCCGGGGCGACGCCCCTCCAACACCACCCTGGTCTGGTTGCGGCGGTTGCGGGCCATCTCCTCTTCCCCCAGCAAGGGGGACGGACGCAGCAGGCACCACACCAGGAAGAGATCGAAGAAGCGGATCTGGTCGGCCTCGATGCCGATAGGGCTGAAGGGGTTGACGTCCACGGTGCGCAGCTCGATGTAGTCGATACCGCGCCGGGCCAGGGCATCCGAGGGCTTCTCACCGCTGCGCGGGGTGTTCTTGGGACGGATCGGGGCGTACAGCTCGTTCTCCAGCTGCAGCACGTTGTCGTTGAGCTGACGATACTCGCCATCCACCTTGACCCCCAGCCTGGAAAACTCGGGAGCATGGGTCTGGATGGCGCGGCGCAACGACGCCACATAGGCCGGCAGGCTGTCGTGGCTGATGTTGAGCCCGGCCTGGGCGCTGTTGGTATAGCCAAGATCCGACAGGCGCAGGGAGGTGGCATAGGGGAGGTAGAGGGTCCCCTCCCCCAGCTTCTCGAAGGGAAGGCGAGTCTCGCGTCCCTTGAGGAAGGAGGCGCAGATGGCCGGGGAGGCCCCAAACAGATAGGGTACCAGCCAACCGAAGCGGTAGACGTTGCGAATAAGCCCCATGTACTTTTCAGAGATGAAACGCTGGCTGCAACACTCCTTGCAGGCGAGGGCCTGCCACTCGCACCAGAAACTCTCGGGCATGGAGAAGTTGAAGTGCACCCCGGCGATCACCTGCATCAGGCTGCCGTAGCGCAGCTTGAGACCACGTCGATAGAGGTTCTTCATCCGACCGATGTTGGAGCTGCCATATTCGGCCAGACGGATGCTCTCCTCGCCACCGACGAAGCAGGGCATGGAGAGGGGCCAGAGGCGCTCGTCACCCATCTGATGCATCGCGGTGCGATGGACGTCTCCGAGCTGCTCGAGCAGGGTATCGATAGAGTCAGTCGCCGGGGTAATGAACTCCAGCAGCGGCTCGGCATAGTCGGTGGTGATGTTGGCATGGGTCAGGGCCGATCCCAAGGCTCGCGGGTGATCCTGCTGCGACAGTTCGCCGGTCGGGGTGATACGCAGGGTCTCGCGCTCGATGCCACGACGCATCCCCTTGAGAGCAGGCAGGCGTTCCGGTGTCCCCAGGGCGGCCAGCAGCTCGTCGAGGGTGAGGGTCTGTGTTGTCATAATCACGGCTCACTCCAGGCTCCCCCGAAGGGGAGCCGGTGGTTGTTGTGGCTGCCTTAAGGTGCGGGCAGCGGATAAATGGGAAGATGTAGCTCCTGCAGCGGTTTTTCAAGCTCCTTGCGATCGCCGACCACCACGATCACCATCTGGCCCGGATCCAGCCAGCGCTCGGCCAGGGCCTTGAGGGCCTGCGGCTTGATGGTCTTGATGATCTCCCCCTGGCGGGCCACGAAGTCAGGCCCCAACTGATACATGATCATCTGCAACAAGAAACCCGCCTTCTGATCCAGGGTCTCGTAGGAGAGGGCATCCTGCTGGGTCACGGCGCTGCGCAAGTAATCCATCTCTTTCGCGCTCGGTCCCTCCTTGCGGTACTTGTCGAGCTCCAGCAGCACCTGACGGATGGCATCGACGGTGGCGTCGGCCCGCACGTCGGCACCGACGGCGAAGACACCGGCGTCGCGGTTGGCGGAGAAGCCCGAGCTGGCCCCGTAGGTATAGCCCTTCTCCTCGCGCAGCTTGAGGTTGATGCGGCTGTTGAAGTTGCCTCCCAGGTTGAAGTTCATCAGACCGGCCTCGAAGTACTCACCGGTGGCGTCGTAGGGCAGCGCCCGGCGACCGATGCGGATCACCGACTGGGGGGCCCCCGGCTTGTCGACCAGATAGATGCCGGGCTTGGCCTGGGGCTCGGTCGGCTTGAGGTTACCCAGCTCGGGGGCCTTGCCCTGCCAGCGAGTGAGGAACGTGAGCCCCTGCTCGATGGTGGCCTGGTCCACGTCGCCAGCCACCACGATGCGGGCATTGGCCGGGTTGTAGTAGCGCTGCCAGAAGGCCTTCACATCCGCCAGGGTCAACTTCTCGACATCCTTGAGGGTGCCGTCAGAGGGCTGACCGAGGCGGGTCTGCTGGCCGTAGAGCAGCTCGCGGAAAGCTTGGCCCGCCATCCAGGCCGGTTGCTGCTGACTCTGCTGCATCCCCTGCAGGATCTGGTTCTTGGTGCGCTCGAAGTCAGCCTCACGCAAACCGGGCTGGAACAGGAGCTCCTGCACCAGCGCCAGGGTCTCGGGCAACTTGTCGGTCAGGCTGCTGATGGTGATGAGGTTATTGTACTGGGCACTGGAGAAGCTGATACCGGAGCCGAGTTTTTGCAGCTCGTCGCTGAGCTGAGCCTCGCTCAGGCGCTCACTCCCCTGCCCCAGCATGGCCGCAGTCAGGTTGGCGATGCCGAGTTGATCCTTGCCTTCTGCACGGATCCCGCCGGGCAGGGCGATGGTGATGGAGACGGCCGGGATCTCGTCACTCCTGGTGCCGATGATCTCGATCCCCTTGTCGAGCTTGCCGTGCCAGGTGGTCGGCACCGTCACACTGACCGCCGGGCCAGCCTTGGGCTGCACGCTGCGATCGAAGTCATCTTTGACGGTGCGCACCGGCAACACCTGCCCGTGCTTGCTGTAGTCGGGCAGCGCACGCTCGGCCGGCGTGAAGTTGGGCTTGGCCGCCTGCCAATCCCGCTTGCCCTTGGGCACCACGCTCAACACCACGGACGGCTTGTTCAGTATGTACTTGTCATAGGCGGCCTTGACCTGGGCCGGAGTCACCTTGCCGATGGCATCCAGGCTCTTGAAGAGGTAGTTGGGGTCTTGCATGAAGACCTGGCCCATGGCGAGCTGGCTCACCTTGCCCTCGACACTGTCCAGACCCCAGATGGTCGAGGCCCGGTACTTGTTGATCGCCTTCTCGAGATCATCTGGCTGCACACCACGCCGGGCAAACTGGCCGATCACCTTGTCCACCTCGGCCTTGAGGCTCTTGAGGCTGCCATCGACCGCCGGGTTGGGGTAGGCATAGACGGTGAGGGTACAGGCGAGCTCCTCACAGTAGTGGGAGGCACCCACGTCGACCGCCTTGCCCGTCTTGACCAGGGCCTGATAGAGCATGGAGCTCGCCGAGCCCCCCAGCACGTCGGCAAACATGTCGAGGGCCGGCTCTTGCGGATCCCCAAGGGCGACGGTCGGGTAACTGATATAGAGCAGCGGCAGGTGCACCTTGTCTTCCAGGGTGACGTAACGGGTCTCTGGCAGGGTCACCGGCTCGGGGGTCGGCTCGGCCACCTCGGGTCCACGGGGGATCGGGCCGAAGTATTGCTCAATCCAGGCCAGGGCCTGCTTGGGCTCGAAGTCGCCGCCCAGGGTCAGGGTGGCATTGTTGGGACCATACCAGCGCAGGAAGAACTGCTTCAAGTCATCCACACCGACCCGGTCGAGATCCTCCACATAGCCGATAGGCTGCCAGGAGTAGGGATGGGTGCGCGGATAGAGCGCCTCACCCACCCGCTCTCCCACCAGGCCGTAAGGCTGGTTGTCGATACGCTGGGCCCGTTCGTTCTTGACCGTGGCACGCTGTATTTCGAACTTCTTCTGGCTCACCGCATCGAGCAGGAAGCCCATGCGGTCGGCTTCGAGCCAGAGCACCTTCTCCAGCTGGTTGGCCGGCACGGTTTCGTAGTAGTTGGTGCGATCCCGGTTGGTGGTCCCGTTCATGGTGCCACCGGCCTCGTTGATGATGCGCATATGTTCCTGATCGCCCACGTTTTTCGATCCCTGGAACATCATGTGCTCGAAGAAGTGGGCAAAACCGGACTTGCCCACCACCTCGCGGGAAGAGCCCACGTGGTAGGTGACATCGAGATGGACCAGAGGGTCAGACTTGTCCGGTGCCAGGATCACGGTCAGACCGTTGTCGAGGCGATACATCTGATAGGGAATGGCGAGCTTGCCGGGCTCTTTATGCTGTTCGGCCACCAGGGTCGGGGCCGCCAGCACCGAGGAGGAGAGCAGGGCGAGCACAAGAAGAGAGAGTGGATGCTTCACGAATACCTCGCGTTGAGTCAGAAGAACTGGCCGGCCAGCAGGGCGACCGTTCCATAACGGGCCAGTTTGCCCAGGGCGATCAGCAGGCAGGCGCGCAGGGGCGCCATCTTTAGCCAACCCGCCAGCAGGCAGAGGCCATCCCCGACGATCGGGGCCCAGGCCAGTAGCAGGGCCCAGTGGCCATGTAGTTGGAGCCACGAAAGGGCCGTTTGTTCCCCACGGCCGGTGAAATCCTCGGGAGCCTTGTGACGCCGGGCCCACCAACCGAGGGCAAAGGTGGTCATGGAGCCCAGGGTATTGCCCAGGGTCGCCCACCCGAGCAGGCTGGAGAGGCTCCACTGCTGCTGGGCCACCATGGCGCCCAGCAACACCTCTGAGCCACCGGGCAGCAGGGTGGCCGAGACGAAGGCGCTGACAAACAGCGCCGTCAGGCCATGGGCACCCAGCCAAAGCGCCAGATCAGGCATGGCCATCCATGCGCAGCAGCAACTTGCCGCGGGTGTGACCGCCTTCGATGGCCTGATGGGCCAGGGCCCCTTCGGCCAGAGGGAAAATATGGGCGAGCTGGAGATGGGCCTCACCCATCTCGAGCAGCATCACCATCTGGGCGAGCTGTTTGCTGTCCGGGTGGACCAGCATGCCGCGCACCTCGACGCCACCTTCGCTCCCGGCCGCCTTGATCGCCTCGGCCGTGATGGTGGGGACAGTGACCAGCCGGCCACCGGCCTTGACACAGGCGAGCGCCCGCTGGCCGCTCTCGCCCCCCACCAGATCCAGCACCAGATCAACCTCGCCCACCCGGGCGGGCCAGTCGGGGTCGTGATAATCGAAGGCAGCACGCGCCCCCAGTCCCAACACGAAGCCATGGTTATCCGGGCTGGCCAGGGCCACCACCTCGGCGCCCCAGGCGCGCGCCCACTGCAGCGCCAGATGGCCCACACCACCGGCGGCGGCCAGAATCAACACCCGCTGCCCCTTTTGCAGCTCACCGTGCTCGAAGAGCCCTTGCCAGGCGGTGAGCCCGGCCAGAGGCAGACCGGCCCCCTGATCCAGCGGCAGTGTGGTCAGGCGGGCCAACTCATCCACCTGCGCCACCACAGACTCGCCATAGCCACCACCGGCGAGGGGGAAACCCACCATGCCACACACCCTGTCGCCCACGGCAAGTGTGGTCACGCCGGGGCCCAGCGCCTCGACCACACCGGCCACGTCATAACCCGGGGTCCAGGGAAGCTTGTCCCGATTTTGGGCTGCCGCCCAGCCGAGGCCGGCACGCGTCTTGGCATCGATGGGATTTACGCCGGCATAGTGCACCCGCACCCGCACCTGCCCCTCACCGGGGACGGTTTCGGGCACGCTGGCCAGCCTGAGAACAGAAGGATCGCCGAAGGCGGTGATTTGCAGCTGATTCATTGTTACAGTCCATTAGGTATGCAACGAAGAGGCCACAGCATAACAGTGAGGACGTGATGGCTCGAATGTTTCTTATTCCCCTGCTGCTGGCCATTGGCTGGTATCTCTTCCTGCTCTGGTTTCGCATTCCCCTCAAACAGGGACTCAAGGGGTTTTACTGGATCATTGGACTGGGCTCGCTGATGGCCGGATTCTTCAGCCTGATGATCTGGCTCACCCATTAGGAATTGGGACATGCTGACCGGTCTTAATCATCTGACCCTGGCTAGCGGCGATCTCGAGCGCAGCCTCACCTTCTATCGCGATCTGCTGGGCTTTCACCCCCATGTACGCTGGAGCGGCGGAGCCTACCTAAGTCTGGGAACACTCTGGCTCTGCCTCTCATGCGACACGCCAGCCCCGGCCCGGGATTACACCCATGTAGCCCTCTCCATCGATCCCGAGCACTTCGCCACCTTCTGTGAGCGGCTGCGCGCCGCCGCTGTGGTGGAGTGGAAACAGAACAGCAGCGAGGGTGACTCGATTTACCTGCTCGATCCGGACGGCCACCGCCTGGAGATCCACGCCGGCGATCTGGCCAGCCGCCTCAGCGCCCTTCGCCAGGCACCCTATGCCGATCTGGAGTGGCTGTGAGAGCCAAAAAGGAACGGGGCCAAAGGCCCCGCTATCGCGTGTGACTCAGACTGCCTGCGCCAGATGTTGGCGGTAGCGGCTGCGCCACTTCTCTTTTTCCTCTTTGTTGCCTTGCTCGGCCCAGAACGCCTCAATATCCCGCGCCAGATCGGCCGCCATGGCATGATCCCCGTCGCGTCGGCTCAGCAGATAATCCCCCAGCCAAGACTGATACTGTTCCATCTATGCCTCCCTGTCAGTTCGTTCCATTCTCCCGTGATGACCATTCAGGTCAATATTTAGCCTAACCACTCTACACTTTATTGGCTCATATGACCACCAGTTATCACATCATGGTCACCAATTCGATGTCAAAAAACAGATATCAAGAAGGGCCGGAGATCCACTCCGGTTAATAGTAGAGACTCTCTTTGTAACTGCTTGACTCAACCCAACACCATGGTTAAAAACAAGACAACCGCGATTGAAACAATAAGTCATTCCTTAAACTCTAAATATCAACCAGAACTGACTGAGTGAGTGAGACAAAAAATGACATGGCGACCGCTCTCCATTCGTTCGAAAAAACCAAAAGACCATACATCATCACCCACAGAAAAAAAATAAAACATACTACTTGGCTACGAGCCTATATCCACCCCGATAAATACTGTTCAAATCAGTAAAAAGAGGCCTATTATTGAATGCTTTCAAGTGATTGCTGGATCTGTACCGATTACCCCATCCCTGCCGAGTTGTGTGCGTCAAGTCCCTGTCGGTGAACGGTTACAAATGATGGGTGTCACAGAGTTCCCGTTGTGGGTGACCCAGAATTTCTCAGCATTTTCCCGCAAAGCGCTACGCTCCTGTCAAAATGGTGGGTGTCCCAGAATTTCTATGACACAAGAAAACACCGGCTGACGCCGGTGTTCGGTAATAACAAGAACCGTACAGTTTTTATATTATCACTATTTACCGCTTAGATATTTTGCGCGATTTTTGGTCATTTCGGTTTGGCACTCATACCTATTAACCTTCTCCGATATGGATAGATCTGCAAGGTCTGCTGATTCTATCTTGCCGCACTTACTTTCTTTTCCCCATATCCATGCTATTTGCTCATCTTTCATAGATGACCGGAATGATGCAGGAATAGACTTCCAAATTTTATTCAAATGAGCATCTTCAACCTCATAAGATTGCTTAGCAGTTGTCACTCTAGATGGATCATTATTCTTAATTATTTCATCTTTTCTAATCGATAAATATGATGAGCTAGCCAGTGACATGGGGGCATAGTAAGTCCCGCCAATATCTACTGATATATCTTTTTCATTGTCTGCCAGCCTTATACCATATGAAATATTTTTCCATGACAGATCACCGTTTTTATACAGTCCGTGGCTTTCACTGATAAATTCTGAAAAGACTTCTGGGACCAGGGCGAGATCGCGAACGCTTTTTGAGCGAACCATTGGGTTTGACCGCCGTCCCGGGCTGTGATCTTATGCTCTCTTTTCGGAGAGCCACTTCATGCCCATCGACGCCTTCTCTAAGCACTTTGCCGAGCTCCAAGACCCAAGGCAAACCGCCAAAGTGGCTTATCCCTTATTTGATGTGCTGTTTCTGACGCTCTGTGCTGTTATCGGTGGTGCTGAAGGATGGCAGGATATTGAGGACTTTGGTGACGCCCATCTAGACTGGTTCCAGAAGCGCCAGCTCTTCCTCAATGGCATGCCGGTTGATGACACGATTGCCCGCGTCATTTCCCGGCTCGACCCATTGCAGTTTCAGCATTGTTTTCTCAGCTGGATGACATCGGTAAGTCAGTGCAGTAACGGCGACGTTATCGCCTTGGATGGAAAGGTGTTGCGAGGCTCCTATCACCGTGATGACAGGGCTTCAGCCATCCATATGGTCAGTGCGTTTGCCTGTGCCAATGGTGTCGTGCTAGG
>NZ_JBFODE010000061.1:0-29374 GCF_040908155.1 Aeromonas sp. R6-2
CTGCTCGCCTGCATGGCCTATGTGGAGCTCAACCCCATTCGCGCCAAACTCGCCGACCGACCCGAGGAGAGCGACTACACCAGCATCAGCCAGCGCCTGGGAAGGGCCCAGACCACCGAGTTGCCACCCCTGCTGCTGCCGTTTGCCAAGCAGGGGGAACCCGAGTCACTCCCCTACACCTTCAGCGACTATCTGGCGCTGGTTGACTGGACGGGGCGGGCCATCCGCGATGACAAGCGGGGCCATATCCCTGCGGCGTTTTCCCCCATCTTGCAACGGTTGCAACTCGACGCTGAGGACTGGCTCAAGCAGGTGAAGCTGTTCAAACGAAGCGGCATCCGGGCCATCGGTCACGGCGTGGCACGAGAGCGTTACGCCCACCACTGCGGCCAGCGACGGTGTCACCAGCCGGCTTATTGACTCAGCATTAAACCCATCTTGTAAGCCTCTATCCAGTGATGTTAGCGTCATTGGCTGGTCGTTATTGTGCTTGTTTTCAAATCCTCACACAGTGAGCCTGAAATCCTGACAATTCTGGGCGAATCGGGCTGACATCCCACCCATGAACGATGCGCACCGCTTTACCATTACGCGATAGATAAATGATGGATGTCCCACAATAGAAAGAAGAGATCGGTGAATTGATGGGTGTCCAAAAAAGAGAGGGTTGGAAATGTCGAAAAGGGAGGAAAAGAGGCGGCCCAAAACGCCCATCAGGGCATTTTTGGGGTTTTAGTGGGAGCTTAGCCAGGGGGAGCTGGTGCTCCAAAAGATGATATCGGCCCCCAGATAGTCATCGGCAAAGGCCACAAATTCCTTCTTGGTGAAGGGCTTGCCACTGGCGGGGTTGGTATAGGTGAGGGTCGGCTCTTGCACTGCCATGGCGACCAGCGGAAGCTTGCCCTTGTAGCGGTGGAAGAGGGGGTAGGCATTTTTCATCTGGGCCTTGCGGTGCGGCACTATATCCGGTCCACCGAGGCCGATCCGGTTGGCGTGGGCAAAGGCAAACAGGCGCCCCATGTAGTCGTGGTCGTTATCCCACTCGCAGGGCCAGAAATTGACATACTGCACCAGGTGCGAACGGGTAAAGAGGCGGCGCGCCGCGGCGAGGTTATCCATCTCACCCTCAAAGTAGCGATCGCAGGTAAACCCCTCGGGCGGACGCTTCTCGTCCGGATCGATCGCCGTTTCGGGCAGATTCACGCCATAGACGCGGCCATCAAATTGCCGGGCCAGCGCGGCGAGGAGCGCCTGATAGCGGGCCCGCACCGCCGGATCCCACTGGCGGGCTACCCAGCCCGATCCGACCGGCTTGCCTTCCCCCGGATTGTCGAACTGGGGGGCGAGGCCACCGTGATAGGCGGGATCCTGCATCAGGTAGTCGGGCACATAGCGGGCGTCGGGTTCGAAGAAGCGATCCTGGATCTGGATGAAGAGCTGCTTGCCACTCGCTTGCAGAGTCTTTAAGTCCCGCTCGATGGCGGAGAAATCGTAATGCCCCTTGGTGGGCTCGAGGGCTCGCCAGCTGTAAACAATCTGGGCACCGTCGATGTCGCTGCGCGCGAGCAAGGGCTGTGCTGCGGCCAGTTCTCCTGAACTCGTGTAGATAAAATGGCGTGGTTCAGCCGCCTGCAAGAGCGGGGTGACACACAGGGCGGCGATCAGCGCCAGCTGTCTTGACCACATCATAACGATGCTCCTCCTGCGCTCAGCGTTTACTGCCCTTGCCCTTGCCCAGGGCCTGGCGTCTGGCCTTCTGCTTCAGGGCCCCCTTGCTGCTGCGCCCCTTGCTCGGTGCCTCGCGGGTCAGATCCGGCTCAAAGCCCGGGAACCACTGCTGGGGCAGCCGGGTGTCGAGCACCGCCTCGACTTTTTCCATGAGCGGTGTGTCTTCCGGGCTGAACAGGGTAATGGCTAGCCCCTTGTTGCCGGCGCGGCCAGTGCGGCCGATGCGGTGCACATAGTCCTCGGCGATAAAGGGAAACTCCATGTTGATCACATAGTTGAGATCGCTGATATCGAGTCCGCGCGCCGCCACGTCGGTGGCCACCAGGGCCTGCAGGGTGCCGGCGCGAAACTCGATCAACACCTTCTCCCGCGCCCCTTGCGTCAGGTCCCCGTGAAAGGCCAGCGCATTGATGTCGCCCTGGGTGAGCCGCTGGGCCAGCTTGTCGGCCCCCTGGCGGGTGCGGCAAAAAATCAGTGCCGGTGCCCACCCCTTGGCCTTGATAAGGTGCTGCACCAGCGCCACCTTGCGTTCGCTGTCTACCGCATAGACCCGCTGCTCCACCTCGGCCGCCGTGGTGTTGCGGGTTGCCACCTCAATCAGCTCGGGGTCCTGCAGTAGTACCTTGCTCAAGGCAAACAGGTTGTCATCACAGGTGGCCGAGAAGAGCAGTGTCTGGCGGGCTGCTGGCAGGTGTTTCAGCAGCGCGGTGATCTCGTCCATAAACCCCATGTCGAGCATGCGGTCGGCTTCGTCAAACACCAGATGGCTCACTGCCGACAGGCTCACCGCCCCGTGGCGCAGGTGATCGAGCAATCGGCCCGGGGTGGCGATCAGGATATCCACGCCCGTTTTGAGGGCCTCCACCTGGGCGGCGATGCTGACCCCGCCGTAGACCAGCGTGCTGGTGAGAGGTGTGCCCTTGGCGTAACGCACGACGCTCTCTTGTACCTGCACCGCCAGCTCGCGGGTCGGCACCAGCACCAGGGTGCGCACCGGCCGCGCCTCGCCGGCCGGCGCCTTCAGCAGTCGTTCAATCAGCGGCAGCACGAAGGCGGCGGTCTTGCCGGTGCCGGTCTGGGCGCCAGCCAACAGATCGCGTCCGGCCAGGATGAGGGGGATGGCGCGCTCCTGGATCGGGGTCGGCACGCGATAGCCAAGCTCGCAGAGGGTCTGTTGCAGGTGCTGGGATAGGCCGAGTGCGGTGAAGGTCGTGGACATAACAGGCGTCCCTTTGGATTGCATGGCCAGAGGCCGGGATAGAAAAATGGTGACAGGGGGGAATGGTATCAGAGGCGCGGTGTAAAGCGCAGCAGACAGAGCTTCAACCAGAAGGTCGGCGGAACTCATCGGGGAGCCGGCAGATTGTGATCACCTTCTCGGGGCGGATTAACGCATGGTCTAGTATGAGTCTGGTTGTGGGCGTTCGGTATCCTTGATGGACCGAACCGGGTTAGCCAGGATGGGGGACGAGTGATGGCCAGAAAATTGATCGTTTGCTGTGATGGAACCTGGAACAGCGCGGATAACAAAGATGAAGGCGTACCGGCGCCGACCAATGTGTTCAAGCTGTTCAATGCCCTCTGCTGCGATGATTCGCAGTTGACTCGTTATCAGAGCGGAGTGGGTAGTGGTGGCCTGATGGACAAGGTGCTGGGAGGCGCTGTCGGTTATGGGCTCAGCGAAGATATTCGTGACTGCTATCAGTGGTTGGCGACTCATTATCGCGAAGGGGATGAGATCTTCCTGTTCGGATTCAGCCGCGGTGCCTTCACCGCCCGTAGCCTTGGGGGGATGATCGGGCGTTTCGGGCTTGTTCGGTTCCATGCCGATGAGGGGCGCGGCAAGGTGGTGGAGCGTATCTATCGGCAAGGGTATCGGGAGGGGCGCTCGCTCGGCGATCTTGATTTTCACCCCAACTCCACCGCCATTCGCTTTATCGGGGTGTGGGATACCGTTGGTGCTTTAGGCATTCCCGATGACAAGGGGGTGCTCAATTTGTTCGATAACCCCGACAACTACCGCTTTCATGATGTGAAACTGGGCACCCATGTGCAGAGTGCGCGTCACGCAGTCTCTATCGATGAGAAGCGCAGCAGTTTTACACCCACCCTGTGGAGAGAAGAGCCGGGCAGGGATATCAAGCAATATTGGTTTGCCGGGGTGCACAGCGATGTGGGAGGGGGGTACAAGGATCATGGCCTCGCGGACATCACGCTGAAGTGGATGATGGAAGAGGCGCAGCAATCTGGTCTCGCGTTCAAGCCGGTACCCGTAGAACAGCTGCAGCCGGACCCTTCGGGATGGCTGCATGAGTCGCACGTCGGCTTGATGAAGCTGTTACTGAGCCGGCCACGTGGTTTACCCAGGCTGGACTCGGCGCAGTACCACCCCTCGGTGCAGGCGCGGCGCCTGGCATCACCCATCGCTCAGCTCCCCTATCTACCCACTCGCGACTGGTCGCCACAAGGCTCAATTACTCTCGATATTTATGCCCGCCATCCATGGTATTGGACCGGCATCTATCTGGAAGCCAACCATCAGTACCGCTTTAGTGCCCAGGGTGAGTGGTATGACTCTCATATTCCCGCCGGGCCGGATGGGGAGTACAGCACGGCCTTTACCCACCAGATAGCCAATATGCTCGGCAAGCTTGAGAGTGTGTACGGTAAGGTGACGGATAATCCGCAGGTCAACCTCATGGGAACCAAGCGAGTGGAAGGGGCGAAGTGGTTTACCCTGATAGGCGCTCTGGCCAATGGGAACAACCCGAATGAGGATGGAACACCTGCGCCACTGATCCCGTTTGTTATTGGTAAGGAGTGTACCCACACCCCTGAGCAGAGCGGTTATCTCTACTGTTTTGCCAACGATGCCTGGGGGTTTTATGAAAACAACCGCGGCTTTGTGACCTTGACGGTGACGCGTGAGTAAATCACCTCTGTATGGAGTGGGCCTTCTTGTGAAGGCCCTTCTTGTATGACAGGGGTTGAAGACCTGTATTTATCGATATTCAGTCCAGGTGTTTGGTGAAGCGGCGCGAGGCGGTCAGCAGGCCGAGGGCGGTAAAGCCGAGCAGCCACAGGGCGTCGCGGCCGAGCTCGCTCACCTCGGCGCCGCGCAGCACTATGGCCCGCACCATCCGCATGAAGTGGGTGGCAGGCAGGGCCTCGGCGATCCACTGGGCCGCCACCGGCATCGCCTCGTAGGGGAACATAAAGCCCGAGAGCAGGATGGAGGGGAGCAGGATAAACACCGTCATCTGCATCGCCTGCAACTGGGTCTGGGCCAGGGTGGAGATGACCAGCCCCAGGGTCAGGCTGGCGCAGATAAAGAGCAGCGAGGCCAGCGCCAGGGAGTCGAGGCCGCCGCGCACCGGCACCGCAAACAGCAGGTGGCCGGCCCCGAGAATGATGGCCACCTGGATAAAGCCCACCAGCACATAGGGGACTATCTTGCCCAGCATCAGCTCCAGGGGGCGTACCGGCGTGGTGATGAGAAACTCCATGTTGCCGTGCTCGCGCTCGCGCACTATGGCAGCCGAGGTGAACAGCACCATGGTCATGGTGAGGATCACCCCGAGCAGGCCGGGCACTATGTTGACCACGGTGCGCTGCTCCGGGTTGAAGTACTGCACTACCTCCAGTGTCGGCTCTGCCTCGGCCACAGGGCGGCCCAACACCTCGTCGATGGGCATCTTGCGCAGGGTGCGAATGGTCGAGGCGACGACCGTGTCCGACCCATCCACCAGCCACTGGCCGAGAGGGGCGGGCGTGACGTGCCCCCCGCTCTCGGGGCGGCGCATCAGGCGGGAGGCAAAGTCCGGTGGCAGGTAGAGCACCCCCTTGACCTCGCCCCGGGTGATGGCTGCCTCGGCCTCGGCGGCGCTGGCATAGGTGCGGGTGAAGTGCACCACCTGGCTTGCCTCGATGGCCTGTACCAGGGCGCGCCCCTGGGAGGATCCGCTGAGATCCACCAGCCCCGCCGGGAGCTGGCGCACATCGGTGTTGATGGCGTAACCAAACAGCATCAGCTGCACCAGGGGGATCATGACGATCATGGCGAAGGTCATGCGATCCCGGGCGAGCTGCTGAAACTCCTTGATGATGATCGCCAGCATCCTAAGCCCCATGGTGACCCCCTCTCTCCCCGGTGCAGGTGACAAACACATCCTCCAGGCTGGGGCGCACCTCGGCCAGTGGCCGCCCCTCGACCCGAGCGGCCAGCCAGCCCAGAGGGTCGGGGAGATCGCTGCGTACCAGCACCCTTAGCCGGCTTCCTATCTGGGCGGCGCTCAGCACCTCGGGGGCCTGGGTCAGGCGTTGGCGCAGGGGGCGCAGGGTCTCGCCTGCCACCTCGATGACCCGGGCCCCCATGGCCGCCATCAGCGCCTGGGGGGCGCCGTCGGCCCGCTTGACGCCGCGCTCCAGTATGGCCAGGGCATGGCAGCGCTCCGCCTCGTCCATGTAGTGGGTCGAGACCAGTATGGTGGTGCCGGCGGCGCAGAGATCGAACAGCCGCTCCCAGAACTCCCGGCGATTCTCGGGATCGACCGCCGAGGTGGGCTCGTCGAGAAAGAGCAGCTCGGGCCTGTGCAGGGTGGCGGCCGCCAGGGCCAGGCGCTGCTTCTGGCCACCGCTCATGGAGCCCGCCATCTGGCGCTCTCGCCCGCCGAGCTCATAGAGGGCGATCAGCTCGGCGATCCGCGCTTTCGCCTCGCGTCCGCCAAGGCCGTGAATGCGGGCCACGAAGCCCAGGTTCTCGGCCACCGTCAGGTTCTCGTAGAGGGAGAACTTCTGGGTCATGTAACCGATGCGCCGGCGCAGGGGCTCCTCGGCGCCGGGCAGGGACTCCCCCAGCACCCGGATCTCGCCGCTGGTGGGGCGCAGCAGGCCGGTCAACATGCGGATGGAGGTAGACTTGCCGCAGCCGTTGGGGCCGAGAAAGCCATAGATGGTGCCGCGGGGGATGGCGAGGCTCAAACTGTCCACCGCCTTGAGATCCCCGAAGCTGCGGCTCATACCCCGGGTCTCGATGGCCAGCTCGCTCATGGGGTCGGCTCCTCGAGTACCACCTCCAGGGCCAGGCCGGCGGGGAGCTCTGCCCCCCCTTCGATGTCGATGTCGGTCAGGTACATCAGGCGGGCGCGATCGCGCTCGTTGAGCGCGTAGTAGGGGGTGAAGGCGGGTTCGCTGCGGATGGTGCGCACCAGGCCAGGAATGGGATCGGCGCGTCCATCCACCCGGATCTGCACCCGGCTGCCGGGGGCGAGCCGGGTCAGGTAGGGTGCCGGCAGATAGACCCGCACATAGGGGGCATCCTCGGCCAGCAGACCGACGAGCTGGCTGCCGGCGGCCACCCTGTCCCCCACCCGCCAGGGCAGCAGCTCGACCCGGGCGTCCCGGGCCGCGCTCAGGGTGAGATCGGCGAGGGCCTTGCGCGCCTGGGTCAGGGCCGCCTTGGCGGCGGCCACGGCGGCGCGGGCCTGATCGATCTGCTCGCTGCGGGTGCCGTTTTCGAGCTCGCTCAGGCTCTGGGCCGCCTGCTCCCGGCTGGCTCTTGCCCCGTCGCGGGCGGCGCGGGCGGCATCGAAGTCGGCGACGGTGAGCACCTGGGTGTTGAGCAGCCGCTCGGTGCGGCCATAGCGCAGCTCGGCTTCGCGCAGGGCCGCCTCGGCGCCATCCAGAGCGGCGCGGGCACGGCCCAATGCTTCGCTGCGGGCGCCCTTGATAAGCTCGGCCAGCCTGGCTTCGGCCTGAGCCAGCTCGGCCTGGCGGCGATCGACCTCGGCCCGGGCCGAGCGCGAGTCCAGGGTGAGCAGCACCTGGCCCGCCTTGACTCTGTCCCCCTCCCGCACCGGTTGGGTGGCGATCTGCTCGCCGACCGGGGCGGTCAGGGTGAGGCGATCCCGCTCCACAGTGCCATAGATGTGCGGTGCGGGGCTGTCGCAGCCGGCGAGCAGGGCGAGCAGCAGCAGGGAAACGGCTCTCATGGGTGGCTCCTTGTGGCGGCGGGGGGGCACAGCCCCTCGGTCAGCAGTCGGGTGTTGTGTTCGATGAGGGGGCGCATCCTCTCCGGGGTGAGCGAGAGGCCAAAGCGGGCCATCAACACGGGAGGGGCGATGAGGGGAAAGACCATCAGGCTGACCAGGCTCAGGCGTGCCAGCTCGGGGTCCGTCCCGTTCTCGAGCCGACTCCCTAGCAGGCGATCGAAACCCAGGCGCGAGTGTTCGATGATCTCGTCGAAGACGCTAAGCATGGCCCTGTGAGCCTCGCCGCCCGGGGTCTCTTGCAGAACGCGCACCACCAGGCGTGGCAGGCCGGGGTGGGGCAGCATGATGTCGTAATAGGCCATGAAGCCGGCCAGATCGGAGGGACTCTCCTCCCGGGGCAGTTGACGCAGGCGCTGCAACACCGGCGACAGGGTCTCACGCACCATCTGTTCAAACAGACCCCCCTTGCTGCCGAAGTAGTAGCGAATAAGGGCGGCATCGACCCCCGCCTCCCGGGCCAGG
Organism: Aeromonas sp. R6-2; assembly: GCF_040908155.1. Taxonomy (NCBI): domain Bacteria; kingdom Pseudomonadati; phylum Pseudomonadota; class Gammaproteobacteria; order Aeromonadales; family Aeromonadaceae; genus Aeromonas; species Aeromonas sp. R6-2. The sequence goes on from NZ_JBFODE010000061.1 coordinate 8,241, forward strand.
GCGCGGGTCGATACCTGACGGTAATCCTGACGGCTAAACAGGTTCAGGGCCGCCTGAATGAGGCGAATGCGTGCATCTGACTCGCCCTTCGGCCGTCCCGGTGTGCTCTGCATGGGGGCTCTCCATTAACTCCTCGCGTGATGAAGATGCTAATGAAGGGGAGGGGGAAAAGACACGGTTTTTATTCCCGCTTTTGGCGCAAATGAGGAATAAGGGCCGGCCCTGGCGGCCGGCCCGGGGGGTCAGTTAAACAGCCCCTTGAGCAGCTTGTCGGCGGCCTCCTTGAGGGCCGGATCACCCTTGTCACCGAGCAACTTGTTGATGCCGCGCTCGGCCTCCTTGCGCGCCTTCTCCTCGAGCAGCTTGTTGTTTTGCAGCAGCGCCTTGAGATCGAGGGCGTAGCTGGGCTGGCTCCAGCTCCCCGTGATACGCACCGGTATGGTCACCTCCGCGAGCTCGCCCACGTCGCGGCCACCCTGGCCCTTGCTGGTGCCGACCACAGAGGTATTGAAGAGGAAGTCGAGCCCCTCGCTCACCAGGTCGGTCTCGCCGCTGCCGTGTACCCGCAGCGCCGGGGCGAAGAGCTGGATGTCGTTGCTGCGTGCCTTGCCGCCCCCGAGCTGGAAGCTGGCGGTGAGGGCGCTGAAGTCGGTCTTGCGCTCCTCTTTCACGTACTCGGCGCGCTGACCCTTGAGGGTTGCCTTGGCCTCGCGGATCATCTCGGGCAGGTTGACGCCATGCAGGGCACCGTCCTCCATCTTGAGATGAGCCTGGCCCGCGATGCCGCGGCGCAGGGCCACCTGGGAGAGGCCATGCCCCTGCACCGCCAGGCTCAGGCTGGTGCGCCCCGACAGCAGATCGCTCTGGGCCAGTTGTTGCAGCAGGGGGCGGATCTGCACATCCTTGCCCTGGGCGTTGAGGCGGTAGCTGGCCGGGTGCTGGCGGGCATCAAGCTGGCCGTTGGCGTTCAGTTGCCCCTGATCGAAGCCGCTCTTAAAGCGCTTGAGGGTGAGCAGCCCCTTGTCGAGTGTCAGGGCGATCTCGGGCTGGGTCAGGGTGAGACCGGCGTAGGTGAGCCCCGCGAGTCTGAGCTGGCCGTCGAGGTTGACCCCCTTGAGGGCCGAGAGATCCGGCTCATCCTGAGCCTGTGCTTCCCGGGGCTGTGTCGCCCCCTGCGGGGCGGTGGCCGGGGTCTTGTCTGTCGTGCTCTCCCGAGCCGCAGGCGCCGTGGTGGCGAGCCACTCATCCAGACCGAAGGCGCCGCCTTGCAGATTAAAGCGCACCAGCGGCGTCTCCTGGAGAGTGACAAAGGCCTCTCCCCCCAGGGTCAGGTCACCGCTCCGGGCCTTGAGGGTGGTGAGACTGAGGCTGCGCGCCGCGCTGTCGTAGGCGATATCCCCGTTGAGATCCAGTGCCAGGGGAGTGCGGGGCACGCCGGCGCCCTCCAGCGTCGCGGTCAGGTGGCTGCCGCCAAGCCGTACCGTTTTCCCCTCGCCGTCTGCCGAGAGGGTGGTGGTGAGCTTGAGGTCAGCCTGGCGAACCCCGTCTCCCCCCTTGAGGGTCAGGGTCAATGGAGAGGGGGTGGCCAGGGCGAGGTGCTCGGCCTTGAGGGAGAAGGCCTCAATCTTGAGCGGGCCACGCTGCAGGCTTCCCTCCACCGAGAGGCGGCGCAGTGCCGTGGTGGCCATGGGCTGACCCAGGCGCAGCTCACCCTGTCCACTCAATCGGTACTCTGCCGCTTGCTCCTTGGCCAGTAGGCTCAGGGTCAGCGGCATCCACCCCTCCCCATCGGCACCGCCCAGAGTCAGGTCGAGGTTGTCGAGAGTGAGGCGGCGGCCTGTGCGCCCATCGAGGATGAGGGCACTGGCCTGCTCCAGGGCGATGCCGCCGAGCCGGATCTGCCAGGCGGGGGCGTCAGAGGGGGTCGCACCCGGGGCCGTAGTGGCCTCGCCATTGTGCGGCGCATCCTTCCCTGTGGCTGCCTCGGGCGCGGGGCCCATCTGCTCCAGATTGTTGTGGCCGTCCTTGCGGGTTTCCAGCAGCAGGTGGGCCCCCTGCAGACGAATCTCACCGATCTCGAGGCGGTGGGAGAGCAGGGGGAGCAGGGCAACCGAGGCGCTGGCCCGCTCGAGACGGATGAGGTCAGGCTCGGAGAAGCCGGCCGGGTTGCGCAAGGCGGCCCGATCGACCGTCAGGCCCAGACTGGGCCAGAAGCGCCAGCCAATCGGGCCATCGAGCCGAAGCTCGCGCCCCGTCTGGTGTCGAACCTGCTCGACCAGCAGCGGCTTGAACTGCTCCGTGTCGATGGTAGAGAGCAGTGCGCCGCCAACGAACAGGGCAAGCAGCAGGGTCAGGGGCAAGATGAGCAGCTTCTTCATAACTGGCTCCATGAGGATGAGATCGGCCAGACTATAGCATGATCGCCTCTCCCTATCGGGTATCGAATGTCTCCTTACGAACGACGGTGACGGGGGCTGCCGGGGGAGGAGAGGGCGTGGTAGGCTCTGGCGTCATCGGTGTATGAGAGGAGAGATGAGGATGCGTATCAGCCTGTTGGTGGTGTCGGCCCTGCTGATGGCCGGTTGTAGTCCGGCCACGGACCGTGAGGCGGACATGGCGCGCCTGCTGGAGATCTGCAAGCAGCAGGCCCTGCCCAATACCCTGGCCGCTGGGGAGAAGGGGGATGCGCAGCGACTCGCCGATGAACGCGAGCAGCTGGAGGCCCGCTTTGCCGACGAGGACAACCGTGCCTGGCTCGAGACCCGGCACAGGGACAGCGAGCTGGAGCAGACCTGTCTTGAGGAGACGCTGGAGCGGTTGGAGAAGTAACATCAAGAGCCCGCCGGCGGCGGGCTCTGTGGGCTCAGGCAAAGATCAGGGTGCACAGGGTGATGATCACCACCAGGGCCCCGCCGGTCGTCAGGGCGGCCATCTTCAGCTCGGTACTCATCTACGGCTCCTTGTTGGAATGAGTCATATGGGCCTTGTTAATCTAGCGCATTTTCCCCTATGCCTCTGTGAGCTGGCGCTAATCCTCGATCTTGTATCCATCTTCAGTGGTGGATTTGCCAGATGATCTCCTGGATCAACGCCCCCGACATGACCATCACCAGTGCCGGTAGCAGCCACTGCGTCAGGGAGAGGGTCTTACCCCTGGATCGGGGAAGGGCCCGCTCGGGGCGGGGGCCGGCGACCCGCTTTATCCGACGCTCGAAGCGTGCCAGTCGCTGCAGCAGATCTTCTTCGTGGTTCATGATCTCTTCCCCCTCTGTTGCCCTTCAATCCGGGTAATGCAAGTGCTCTGCCAGAAGCGAGAACCCTGTCGTGGCGCCCCTCGGGAAGGGGGGCACCCTCAATTGCCACGCAAATTGCAAAGGGCCGGGAGAGGGGCGTTGAAAAATGGGAGTCGGGCGATGGGTTCGGGCTATGCTGGGCTCATGCCATGGATGAGGAGAGAGCAATGCGTGCCTTGGTGACCGGCTGTGGCCGGCGATTGGGATTCTATCTTTGCGAGCGACTGCTCGCGGCGGGTTGGCAGGTGGCGGGCAGCTATCGCACCGAGCGACCCGAGCTGGCACGACTGCGAGAGGCGGGGGCCGAGCTGTGGCAGACTGACTTCACCCGTCTCGAGGAGGTGGCGCAGCTGGCGCAGGCGGTCGCTTCGGGTGGGCTGGATCTGCTGGTTCACAACGCCTCGGGCTTCGAGAACGGGTCGCCGGATCCGACCGAGGAGGCGCGCCAGTTCGAGCGCTTCTTCCGGGTTCATATGCAGGCGCCCCACCTGCTTAACCGCCTGCTGGGCGAGTCCCTGGCCAGGAGTGGGCGCGGGCTCATCGTTCACATCACCGACATCTATATCCACGCCCCGCCCCCCGAGCTGGCCGCCTATGTGGCCACCAAGGCCGGAGCCCATGCCCTGGCCATGAGCGCCGCCCGGGAGCTGGCCCCCGGGGTGCGGGTCAATACCATAGAGCCGGGACCAATCCTGTTTCTCGACGAACATGGAGAAGCGTGGCGGCAAGAGGTGCTCTCGCGCACCCCTCTGGCCAAGGAGGGGGGGCTGGAGCCCATCTGGCAGGCCCTCGAGATGGTGATGGCCAACGACTATATGACGGGGGCCAGCCTGAAGGTGGATGGGGGGCGCGCCCTGGCTCGGCTTTAGTGGCTGAGCCGGCGAGGAGCGGTGCCGACCCGTTGGCCGCAGGGATAGAGGGCCGTCTTGCCGGTGAGGGTGACCGCCTCCCCGCACAGCTCCGCGAGCAGGGCCTCCAGATAGCTGTCGACCCGGGCGGCACTGAAATCCCCCAGAGGATGGCTGGCCAGGATGTCGATATCGAGGGGACGATCCTTGACCTTGCACAGGGGATCGCTGCGATCCCGGCCGTGGGCCTGCTCCAGAGCGACGAAGTGTCCCTTGAGCTCACCGCTGGAGAGGGGGCTCTCCACCACGAACAGACAGTTGAGAAAGTCGTGAGGGCTGGTCATTCCGACCGGCTTGGTTTGGATCACCGAGCTCAGTGAAAGCTGCCCAAACTGGGTGACCAGCTCACCGATGGCACTGCTGACGTGGTGATGGGGCTCCATATTGGAGCCAATGCTGCACAGGTAGAACATGCCTCCTCCTTGAAACGGGTGGCCGGGATGACTCCCGGCCTCTCGAGGAGAAGGTAGTTCATTGCGCGATCAATTGTTGCGCTTTGGGTCATTAATTGGGCGTTGGCGCCATCGCGTCGGCTCTCAGGAAGTAGTGGCGATTGGGGGCCTGGGCCAGTACGCCTTCACCGAGCAGCTGGGCAAAGAGGCGGTCGACCTCCTCCATGGGCAGGCTCAGATGGGCGGCAACCTGCCGCTTGCTGGGACGCAGCTCCCCCCCTTGCAGGGCCGAACGCAGAGGCGCCAGATGGGGAGAGATCGGCTCGGGCGGGCGTCTGCTCGCCACCTCGTTATCGTATTCGGGGGGGCGTGGTATGAAGGTGCGGCGAAAGCGCTGCTCCTCGCCGATCAGCCCCACGAAGAAGGCGCCGAAGACGTCGAGCAGTATCGAGAGAAAGCAGACCAGCAGAAATTGCACCTGCCCCACCGCCAACCCCATCCCCTCGGACAGGCTCTGGATCAGCCCCATCATGGCCGACTGCTGGCCGCTGGGGAGCTGGTCACGCTCCTGGCGCAGGGTGTCCTGCTGCAGCCGCAGCCGGGTGTTCTCCTGTTGCAGCCGGCTGACCCCGCTCGAGATACGCTGCATATCGATGTACTTCTTGGCCGCCTCTTCGTTGAGGCGGATCTGCCGCTCTATGCTGGCGATCTGCTGGTCGAAGCGGGCGACCTCCCGCTGGTGGCGGGCCTCCTCACTCATCAGGGTGTTGGTGGCGCTGTTGATGCCCCCTATGCTCCCCCCGACCGAGATGGCGGCCAGGATGGCGTAGAAGAGCAGGGCCCAGGCCGAGCCGCTCACATCGCGGCGGGCACGACGCTCCCCGTACTCGTACCAGACATAGAACTTGCCCAGTTCGAAGATGATGGCGAGCCCCCCGAACAGCATCTGCATCACCGGCTCCTCGTGGAGCGAGAGAAAGAGCAGCAGGGAGAAGACGATGGAGGCGGCAATGGCGGCACCGGTGAAGCTGTAAACGGTGGCCAGGGCGAACCAGCCCTTGGGATGGCGGATGAAGGGTTCGGTAGTCATGGGAGGGTATCGGGATGGAGAAAGGGGGCGATTATAGTGGCGTCGGGCGACGAGAGAAGGGGGCGTGGTGCCGAGCGCCGACTATTTGATCAGCTCGGGTGGGATCGTTGCTTTTGTGGTCGCAGGGGCTATCCTGTGACCCCTCGATAGTGCGGAGGCTGGCTCGACTATGTTCAAGGTGGGTAACAAGTTTCAACCCCGCTCCCTGTTAACCCTGGTGCTGACCGGTTATCTGCTGGTGCTGCTGCCGCTGATCCTGATGATCTGGCACGACTACAACACCCTGACCCGGATCAGTCAGCGGGTGGAGGAGGGGTCGGTCCGCATGGTGCAAGATACGCGGCGCGCCATCCAGCTCACCGCCCTGAGCGAAGAGCTTGAGCGCACCCTGCGCCGTTTTGCCGTGCTCGAAGACGAGAGCCTGCTCGGCCGTTATCGGGAACAGCTTGAGACCTATCAGACCCTGCTCGAGGAGCACAAGGCCGGCGTGCCGGCCCCCGCTGAATACCGCGAGCTGGATGCGGATCTCGCCTGGTTGCAGGAGCTGGAGGGGCTCGAGCAGGCCAGAGCCAATGCCGACAGTCCCCGTTTTCTCGATGTGCATCGCCACCACGAGGCTCTGGAGGAGGCGACCAACGCCTGGGTCGATACCATGGTGAACGAGGCCCAGGATCGCATCACCCGGTTACAGAACGAGCTGTGGTGGGTTTCCGGTGTGGTGGGCACTCTCACCCTGCTGGCGGCGCTGCTGTTTACCTATCTCATCATTCATCCCATGCGCCAGCTGGAGAGCCGTATCCTCAGCCTGGGTGCCGGCATCGAGCCGGAGCGAACCCCGGTGGAGGGGCCGGCCGAGCTGGTGCTGCTCGGGGAGCGGCTGGCCTGGCTGCACGACCGCCTGCAGGCGCTGGAGCAGCAGAAATACCGTTTCCTGCGCCACGTCTCCCATGAACTCAAGACCCCTCTGGCCTGTCTCAGAGAGGGGGCCGATCTGCTCGGCGAGGGGGTGGTGGGCCCCCTCAACGGGGATCAGAAAGATATCTGTGACCTGCTTACCGACAACAGTCGTCGCTTGCAAACCCTGATCGAGCGACTGCTCGACTTCAATCGACTGAGCCAGCAGGAGTCTTTTGAGATGAGTTCGCTACCATTGGCGCCCCTCTTTGCCTCCCTGCTCGACACCTATCGACTGCCCCTCGAGAGCAAGGGGATGCGGGTCGAGTTGCCAGCTATTTCCGGCGTTGTGCGGGGGGAGCCCTATCGTCTCGGCCTTATCCTCGATAATCTCTTCTCCAATGCGGTCAGCTATGGGCGCGATGGGGGAACCATCTGGCTGCGCACCCGCCAGGAAGGAACGCGCATGGTGGTCGAGGTGGCCAATCAGGGCTCTCCCATCGAGGAGCAGGAGAGGAGCCGTATCTTCGAACCCTTCGAGCAGGGCTCTTCCCTGCGTCAGGGGTTGCTCAAGGGGTCGGGGATTGGCCTCTCCATCGCCCTGGAGTCGGCCCGCAGCCTGGGGGGGGAGCTCACCCTGGTGGAGGATGAGATGGCCGATGTCTGTTTTCGTTTGACCCTTGATGCGTGATAGGACCATGAGATACGCGATAGTTTTCTTTACCATGGGATTGGGAGGGTGCGCCATGCTGGGCACCGTCAACACCGAGCCCACGCCGGCCGTGATGGCCCAGCGCCAGGTCGATTCACTTCATCAACTGCAACTGCGCATGCAGTACAGCAACTGGCTGCTGGGCAGCCATCCCCAACAGCGGGAGCAGGAGCGGCGACGGCTCAAGGGGGAGAGCTCCCTCGCCAATCGCCTCAATCTGGCCATGGTCAACAGCCACCCCGACGAGCCCGCCGCCCGCCGCAAGGAGGCGTTGGCCACCATGGAGCGCCTGTTGCCCGAGACCGGGCTCGACGAGCAGGCCTACCTGCGTACCTGGCTGCTGCTCTCGCGCAGCCGTCCCCAGGCCACTGGCCAGGAGGCCGAGGTGGCCAGGCTCAGGTCACAGATCCGGGAGCTGGAGGAGAAGATCGCCAAGCTCTCGGCCATCGATGAACAGATCAACTCCCGTAAACAGGGCAAGGGGTAAGACCCATGGCAAAGGGACGCATTCTGCTGGTCGACGACGACCAGAGCCTGCTCAAGCTGCTCACCCTGCGTCTGCGCAGCGAGGGATATGAGGTCACCACCGCCGAGAGCGGTGAGCAAGCCATAATGGCCCTGCGCCAGCAGAGGCCGGATCTGGTGCTTACCGACTTGCGCATGGGGGGGATGGATGGGCTGGGTCTGTTCGAGCGCATTCAGGGGGAGTGGCTGGGGATGCCGGTCATCATCATGACCGCCCATGGCACCATTCCCGATGCTATCACGGCGACCCGCTCCGGTGTGTTCAGTTTCCTCACCAAGCCCATCGACAAGCAGATGCTGCTGCAGACCCTGGAGCAGGCGCTCAGCATCACGGCCCCTCTGGTGGTGGACGAGCTGGAGAGCCGCTTCCCGACCCGTAGCCCGCGCATGCAGCAGAGCCTGCAACAGGCCCGTAGCGTGGCGGCCATGGAGGTGAACGTCCTCGTCACCGGTCCCTCTGGCTGTGGCAAGAGCCGGCTCGCCGAGGCGCTCCACCTGGGAAGCCCGCGGCGGGAGCACCCCTTCCTGGCCATCAACTGTGCCGCCACCCCCTTTGCCGAGCTGGAGCTCGCCCTGTTTGGAGAGAAGGGAAAACCGGGCCTCTTCGAGCAGGCCCGGGGGGGCACCCTCTGTCTCGACGAGATCGGCGATCTCTCCGCCACCTTGCAGGCCAAGCTGCTGCGGGTGATGGGGGATCCGGGGGCGGCGGCCAGGGTGCGGGTCATCGGCACCACCCACAGGGATCTGGTCAAGGGGATGGAGGAGGGACTCTTTCGCGAGGATCTCTACTACCGCCTCAACGTCGCCAATGTGACGCTCCCCGCCCTGGAGGAGCGCAGCGAGGATATCCCCCTGCTGGCGCGTCAGGCACTGGATCGGGTGCGCCTGCGTCAGGAGGGGGTGGCCGCCGGCTTCGCCCCCGAGGCGCTGGCCCTGTTGGCCAAGGCCTCCTGGCCGGGCAATGTGCGCCAGCTCTTCAATCTGGTTGAACGGCTCGCGGCGCTCTGCCCGAGCCCGGTGATCGGCGCCGTCATGGTGGAGTCGGCCCTCTCCGGGGTCGAGGTGGCGGTACCCTCGTTTAACGAGGCGCGGGCAGAGTTCGAGAAGGAGTATCTGATCCGCCTGCTGCGCATCACAGAGGGGAACGTGACCCTGGCCGCCAGCATGGCCGAACGCAACCGCACCGACTTCTACAAGCTGCTCAGTCGCCACAACATAGAGGCGGCCCACTTCAAGCAGAAGGGGTAACAAACGAAGAGGGGTGACCAGTGGTCACCCCTCTTTCATCAGCGCCTCAGGCGGCGTCCGGCAGCGCCTCGCGCGGCTGGGTTCGGCGGTGCAGCCAGAGGCCGGAGGCTTTCATGGCCCAACCAAACAGGGCGCCGATCACCAGGGAGGGGAGCACCAGTTGCCACTGGCCGGCGGCACCGAAGGTGGCGCAGCAGCCGGCGAAGGTACCGGGAATGTAGGAGAGCCACTGCTGGCGCCCCTGCACACACATCAGGGTGGCGACGATACCGGTCATCAGGTAGCCGGCGACGCCACTGCCCCACCACTCCCCGCCGTGGATCAGCAGCAGGGCCCAGAGCATGCCACTGGTGTTGCACAGCAGGGTCTTGAGCAGCGCCTTGTAGCCCCCTTCCGAGGCAAAGTAGCTGGTGCAGCCGAGGAAACCGACCCAGGAGAGCAGGCCGAGCAGGGTGGCCAGCCAGCCCCAGACGGCAGACAGAACGCCAGTGGTGAGCGCGATCGCGATAAGCGGTGACACGAGATTGACTCCGTCCGATGCGAAAAGGAGGCCAGCCTACTCCGGTCGGGAGTGGGTGCAATTTGGTGGGCCGTGGGGTGTGATCCCGCTCACGTCGCCATCATCAGGAATACGCTTGCGCTCGCGAAAAAGGTTTCATGGAAGGGGCGGGGGAGCTGGTCCATAGTTAGAGGCCCTGTCACAAGGAGGAGTGAGCATCATGCTCAAGGGTCTCATCTTGCCCCTCCTCATGGTGCTGGTACTGCTGTTTCTCTCTGCCCACCTGAGCCGGGTTCTGGCCTGAAATGGTATCGGTGTAATTTTTCTCTTCCTCGTCGGGTCTAGTCTGTATCAAGGTCCCTGCGAGGAAGAGAAGTCATGATCATCAAACGCCGCTCATCGCTCACCGAGCACGCCGTCACCCCGGAATCTGTCTACCTGGATCGCCGCCGCCTGCTCAAGGGGTTGGGGCTGGGGGCTGCCGCCCTGGCGCTGCCGGCCGAGGCCGGCGTGCTCGATCTGCTGACCCCGCGCGAAGCGGAAAACCCCGGGCGCCCCCTTCAGGCCAAGGCGGCCGCGCGCGGCGATCTGGTGCTCACCCCCGAGAGCAAGGTGATCAGCTACAACAACTACTACGAGTTCGGTACCGACAAGGCCGATCCGGCGCGCAATGCGGGTTCGCTGCGCACTGAGCCCTGGACCTTGCGGATCGAGGGAGAGGTGGAGAAACCCCTGACTCTGGATGTGTGGGAGCTCATCAACCGGCGGCCGCTGGAGGAGCGCATCTATCGCTTCCGCTGCGTCGAGGCCTGGTCCATGGTGATCCCCTGGCTCGGGATTGGGCTCGGGGAGCTGCTCAAGGAGGCGGCCCCCACCAGCCGCGCCAAGTACGTGGCCTTCGAGACCCTCTACGACCCCGAACAGATGCCCCTGGCCCGCCGCAGCGGGATCGAGCTCCCCTATCGGGAGGGGCTGCGCATCGACGAGGCGATGCACCCCCTGGCCTTGCTGGCGGTCGGCCTCTACGGCAAGACACTGCCACCGCAAAACGGCGCCCCCATCCGGCTGGTGCTCCCCTGGAAGTACGGCTTCAAGAGCATCAAGAGCATCGTCACCATCCGCCTGCAAGAGCAGATGCCTCCCACCACCTGGAACATGCTGGCGCCCCAGGAGTACGGCTTCTATGCCAACGTCAATCCGCAGGTGGATCACCCGCGCTGGAGCCAGGCCAGCGAGCGCTTCATCGCAGAAGGGGGGGCCTTCGGTGCCAAGCGTCAGCCGACGTTGATGTTTAACGGCTACGCCGACGAAGTGGCGAGCCTCTACCAGGGGATGGATCTCGGCCAATGGTACTGAAAATCAGCGCAAGGCAGGCTCGCGGCCTGCAACTCATGGTGCATCTGGGGGCGATTTCAGCCCTGGTCTGGCTGGGCTGGGCCATCCCGAGCGGCTGGCTCGGGGGGGATCCTGTGCCCGGCATCATCCACTGGCTTGGCAAGGGGGCGCTCAACCTCTTGCTGCTCTGTCTGTGCGTCTCGCCCCTGGCCAAGGGGCTCAAGGCGGGGGGGCTGATGCGGCTGCGCCGGCCACTCGGCCTGTGGGCGCTGGCCTATGCCTCGTTGCATCTGGCCAGCTGGTTGCTGCTCGATCTGCAGCTCGACTGGGCGCTCATCGCCGGCGAGCTGGTCAAGCGCAGCTACATCGTCGTGGGGATGGGGGTCTGGGGCATACTGCTGGTGCTCGGCATCACCTCGCTACCCAGGCTGGTGCGTGCCATGGGACCGCGTTGGCAGCGACTGCACAACTGGGTCTATCTGGCCCTGTTGCTGGCGCCGGTGCACTATTGGTGGTCGGTCAAGAGCGGCTGGGTCGAGCCACTCATTTACCTGCTGCTGGCGCTGGGGTTGCTGGGGCTGCGCCAGCGGAAGCTGCTGCGGGGATGGGCCTTGCCGACTCGAGCAATTCGCCGCTGTCCGAGTCCAGATAGACAGTGACCTTGCGTTCGCGGGCGTCGAGGGCCTCGACCTGATAGTGGCCCTCTTCCAGGGCGATCTCGCGAATGTCGTGATAACCCTGCTGGAGCAGGAGCCGGATCACCGCCTCTATTTCCAAAACCTGATTATCGGCCTTCACCAGCAGGGGGTGGAGACCGACAATCAGCAGAAGAGTGCGGGGGATCATATTCATGACGGATTCATGGCTGGCAAAATATAAACGCCATTATGTTATGAACCAGGAGATTAATCACCCATGAACAGGGTTCTCCCCCTGCTGGCCCTCTTGCTGCCCTGCTGGGCCACGGCGCTGGCGCCCAGTGACCAGATGCTGCAGCGGGCCCTGACCGAGGGCAAGATCCGCCCCTTCAGCGAGGTGATGAAACAGGCGCGCGCCCTGCCCGGTGAACTGCTGCGGGTCGATCTCAGGGAAGAGGCGCCGGGACGCTGGATCTATGAGCTCAAGCTGCTCGACCGTACCCAGAATGTGATCAAGGTGGGTTATCGGGCCGACAGCTTGCGCATGGTCTATCTAAAGGGACATCATCTGGAACATCTCTTCTTTCCTCCCGCCACCCCCGCCGACGCGCCCTAACCATCAGGTAAACACAGATGCGAATTCTGATTGTCGAAGACGAAAAGACCCTGGCCGCCCAACTGGCCGAACAGCTTAACCAGGCCGGCTTCGTGGCCGACCTCTGCCACGACGGGGTCGAGGCCTCCTTCCTCGGTGCCACCGAGCCCTATGATGCCATCGTGCTCGATCTCGGCCTGCCCGGTCGCGACGGCCTGAGCGTGCTCAAGGAGTGGCGCAGCCAGGGCATGGACAACCCGGTGCTGGTGCTCACCGCCCGGGGTCAGTTGCACGAGAAGATCGAGGGGCTCAACGCCGGGGCCGACGACTACCTCACCAAGCCATTCCAGATGGCCGAGCTGGTGGCCCGGGTCCATGCCCTGGTGCGCCGGGCCGCCGGCAACGCCAGTTCGGTGCTGGAGATCCGCGGGGTGCGCCTCGACATGGCCGCCTCCCAGGTGTGGTATGAGGGCACCCCCATCAAGCTCACCGCCCACGAGTTTCGGGTGCTGGCCTATCTGATGCAGCACAAGGGGCGGGTGGTGTCGCGCAGCGAGCTCATCGACCACATCTATGCCCAGGATTTCGACCGCGACTCCAACACGGTGGAGGTCTTCATCGGCCGGATCCGCAAGAAGACCCACCCAGATCTGATTGAGACGGTGCGAGGCCTCGGCTACCGGATCGACGAATGAGGGTAGTGCGCACCCTGCGCGGTCGCCTGCTGGTGATCGCCCTCATCTGGTGCGGCCTGTTCCTGTTTGCCACCGGTTTCAGCCTGCAGCGGATGCTCACCAACTACTGGCAGCAGGCGGAGGCCGATGGTCTTCGCCTGCAGCTGTTCGATCTGCTCTCCCGTCTCGAGCTGGGCGAAGATGGCTTGCCCATGCTGACCGAGCCCCTGGCCGATCCCCGCTTTCGTCAGCCCTACTCGGGCTTTTACTGGCAGCTCGAGGCCCATGGTCAGGTGGTGGCCAAGTCCCGTTCCCTGTGGGACAGCCAGCTGGTGAGCGAGCGCCTCAGGCCCGCCTTCGGCGACAAGGGGCTGTTTCTCGGCAAGGGGCCGGGGGGAGAGCCGCTGCTGCTGATGACTCGCAGCGTCCTGTTGCCCGGCTCTGATCTTCCCCTGCGCCTGGTGATGGCCAAAGACAGCAGCGTGCTGAACCAGACCCTGAAGAAGACCCGCCTCAGCCTCTTCTTCGGCCTGGGGTTTGCGGCGGCCGGCCTCATCCTGGGCTTTTTGTTCCAGGTGCTCTATGGCCTGCGCCCCCTGCACCTGCTGCGGCGCGAGCTGGCCCGCATCCACCAGGGACATCAGGAGAAGTTCGAGCAGCGCTATCCCCTCGAGATCCAGCCCTTGGTGGAGGACATCAACCGCCTGCTCCACCACTATGGGGAGCTGCTCTCCCGGGCCCGCAGCCACACCGGCAACCTGGCCCACGCCCTCAAGACGCCCCTCTCGATCCTGCGCAACCAGGTGCCGCAGCTGCCGCCGGCCGAGCAGCCGGCCATCACGGAGCAGCTCGACCAGATCCAGCGCCATATCGATTATCACCTCGGCAAGGCCAGGGTGACGGGGGCGGCCAAGGTGCTGGGGGTCTCGACCCCGCTGCGCGCCCGCATCGAGTACATCTGCCGTGCCTTCTCCCGCCTCTATCCGGGGCGCGAGCTGGCCATCGATGTGCCGGCGACCCTGGCGGTGGGAGTCGAGGAGCAGGACTTCGACGAGATGGTGGGCAACCTGCTGGAGAATGCCTACAAGTGGTCGAGCCAGCGGATCCGGGTCTCCACCGCCGAGCTGGGGGGCTGGATCACCCTGCGTATCGAGGATGATGGCCCCGGCATGACCGAGGATCAGATGGCCCGTGCCATCGAACGGGGAGTGCGCCTGGACGAGAAGGTGCCCGGCTCCGGGCTTGGTCTCAACATCGTTTCGGATCTGGCCGAGGCCTACCGTGGCAATCTCATCATGGGCCGGGCCGAGCTGGGCGGGCTGGCGGCTTGCCTCTCCCTGCCCAAGGTGGCGCGGATCGAGCGTTGATCCCGTGGCGCCCTGGCTGGCACAGGGCGCCCCTTTTCTTTATCATTCCCCATCATTTCGGTTTGAAGACCCAATACCATGGCCAGAGCCCTCTCTCTCCAGCTTGCCCAGTTGAATCTGACGGTAGGCTCCATCGAAGAAAACTGTGACAAGATCCTGGCGGCGGCCCAGCGGGCAGATCAGGCGGGTGCCGATCTGCTGGTCTGCTCCGAGCTGGCCCTGACCGGCTATCCGCCCGAGGATCTGTTGCTGCGTCCCGACCTGATGGGGCGCGTCAAGGCGGCCCTGGCCCGGCTGGCCGGCTGGGGGGGCAAGGCGGGCATTCTGGTGGGACACCCCTGGCGCGACGGAGAGCATCTCTATAACGCCGCCTCCCTGTTTGAGCACGGCAAGCTGCTGGCCCGCTACTACAAGCGCGAGCTGCCCAACTACGGGGTGTTCGACGAGAAGCGTTACTTCAGCGCCGGGGAAGAGACCTGTGTGGTGCCGTTTCGCGGTCACCTGCTGGGGCTGCTCATCTGCGAGGACATCTGGCAGCCGGGCCCGGCCCTGGCCACCCGGGAGGCCGGCGCCGAGATCCTGGTGACCATCAACGCTTCCCCCTATGACATGCACAAGCCCTGGCTGCGCCGGGAGCTGTTCAGCGAGCGCTGCGCCGCCACCGGCCTGCCCCTGGTCTACCTCAACCAGGTGTGTGGCCAGGACGAGCTGGTATTCGACGGCTGCTCCAAGGTCTTTAACGGTGCCGGCGAGCTGACCCAGCGGCTGGCCGCCTTCGCCGAGCAAGAGGCGCTGGTGAGTTTTATCGATGGCCAGCCGGTGCCAAGCGGAGAGGTTGACTATGCCCTGCCTCCCCTGGGTGAGGTCTATCAGGCCCTGGTGCTGGCGGTGCGTGACTACGTCAACAAGAACGGTTTCCAGGGCGCCGTGCTCGGCCTCTCCGGCGGCATCGACTCGGCCCTGACCCTGGCCATTGCCGCCGATGCCCTCGGCAAGGAGCGGGTGCAGGCGGTGATGATGCCGTTTCGCTACACCGCCCAGATGAGTGTCGAGGATGCCCGCGAGCAGGCCGAGCGGATGGGGGTCGAGTTCGACATCGTCTCCATCGAGCCCATGTACGAGGCCTTTATGGGCCAGCTCACCCCCATGTTTGAAGGCACGGCGCGCGACACCACCGAAGAGAACCTGCAGGCCCGCTGCCGTGGTGTGCTCTTGATGGCGCTCTCCAACAAGCGTCGCCGCATCGTGCTCACCACCGGCAACAAGAGCGAGATGGCGGTGGGCTATGCCACCCTGTACGGGGACATGGCCGGCGGCTTCGACGTGCTCAAGGATGTGCCCAAGACGCTCGTCTTCAAGCTGTGCGAATACCGCAATTCCATCGAATATGTGATCCCGCAACGGGTCATCGACCGTCCCCCTTCGGCAGAATTGGCGCCGGACCAGGTGGATCAGGACAGCCTGCCCCCCTATGACATCCTCGATGCCATCCTGCTGCGCTATGTGGAGCAGGACGCCTCGGTGGCCGACATGGTGGCCGAGGGCTTCGACGAGGCGGTGGTGCGCAAGGTCATTCGCCTCGTGGATCTCAACGAATACAAACGCCGTCAGGCAGCCGTGGGGCCGCGTATCTCGGCCCGTAACTTTGGTAAGGATCGCCGTTACCCCATCACCTCCGGGTTTGGCAGACAGAACTGGTAAGGAGAAGTCATGAAGAAGATCGAAGCCATCATCAAACCCTTCAAGCTCGACGACGTGCGCGAAGCCCTCGCCGAGATCGGCATCAACGGCATGACCGTCTCCGAGGTGAAGGGGTTCGGCCGCCAGAAGGGCCACACCGAGCTCTATCGCGGGGCCGAGTACATGGTCGACTTTCTGCCCAAGGTGAAGGTGGAGCTGGTGGTGCAGGACGAGGATCTCGACGCCTGCATCGAGGCCATCCAGAACACCGCGCGCACCGGCAAGATTGGTGACGGCAAGATCTTCGTCTGCGACGTGGAGCGGGTGATCCGCATCCGTACCGGTGAAGAGAACGAAGACGCCATCTGATGAGGATGCGCCTTCTCACGGCGGCGGGCCTGCTGCTCGGCCTGACCGCCTGCAGCGCCACGCCACCGGCCCAGCCGGAGAACCTGTGCCAGATCTTTCGGGAGAAACCCGAGTGGCACAAGGCGGCGCTCAGGATGAACGAGAAGTGGGGCACGCCGGTGCAGGTGGTGATGGCCATGATGTATCAGGAGTCCTCCTTCGTGCATGACGCCAAGCCGCCCATGCAATATTTCCTGTTCATCCCCACCGGCCGGGCCAGCTCGGCCTACGGTTATGCTCAGGTGAAAGACGAGACCTGGGCCGACTATCAGAGGGAGACGGGGAACAGCTGGAGCGATCGCGACGACTTTGCCGACGCCATCGACTTCATGGGCTGGTATACCCACAAGGCCCAGCGCCTCAACGGCACCTCCAAGTGGGATGCCTACGGCCAGTACCTCAACTACCACGAGGGGTGGGGCGGCTACCGGCGCGGCTCATACCGCAGCAAGGGGTGGCTGATGCGCACCTCGCGCAAGGTAGAGGCCCGGGCCCAGCGCTACGGCGCCCAATATCGACAATGCAAGGACCAGCTCTCCTCCGGGGGCTGGTTCTGGTAACCAAACCAGGAGTCACAGATGCCATTACTGGACAGTTTCAAAGTTGACCACACCCGCATGGAGGCTCCTGCTGTGCGGGTCGCCAAGACCATGCAGACCCCGCACAAGGACACCATTACCGTGTTCGATCTGCGCTTCTGCCTGCCCAACCAGGAGATCCTCTCCGAGCGCGGCATCCACACCCTGGAGCACCTGTTTGCCGGCTTCATGCGCGATCATCTCAATGGGGAAGGGGTCGAGATCATCGACATCTCGCCCATGGGCTGCCGTACCGGTTTCTACATGAGCCTTATCGGCACGCCGAGCGAGCAGAGCGTGGCCGACGCCTGGCAGGCCGCCATGGAGGACGTGCTCAAGGTGGCGGATCAGAAGCAGATCCCCGAGCTCAACGAATACCAGTGCGGGACCTACTCCATGCACTCCCTCGACGAGGCCCAGGCCATCGCCCGCCACGTGCTGGGGCGCGGCATCGGGGTGAACCACAACGAGGAACTGCTGCTGCCGGACGAGAAGCTGCAATCCCTGTAAGGGGCGCCATACGACGAGGGCCGGTCATTGACCGGCCCTCGCTGTTTTCAGTGGCGGATACGCCGGCGCTACATGGCGAGCGGCATCACCCGGTTGCGGCCGAGCTCCTTGGCCTTGTAGAGCAGCTGATCGGCCCGCTCCACCAGATCGTCCCCGTGTTCACGACAGTCAAATTCGGCCACCCCGAACGAGGCGGTTATGTTGTCGACCCGGCGGCCGCTCTTGCGATCGAGCACCGAGAGCTTCTCGGTGGCCCGGCGCAGGCTCTCGGCCAGCTGGCGGGCCAACTGAACCCCCTTGCCCGGCACCAGCAGGGCAAACTCCTCGCCGCCGAAGCGAAACACCTGGGCCCCCTCCTTGCAGCCATCCTTGAGGCGGCGGGCAAAGGCACGCAGCACCTGATCCCCGAGCAGATGGCCATATTCGTCGTTGAAGCTCTTGAAACGATCGATGTCGGCAAGGATGAGGGAGAAGCCCTTGCCACTGCGGCACAGGGCATCGAGTTCGTGATTGAAGGCGCGGCGATTGGAGAGGCCAGTGAGGGGATCCTCGTTGGCCTGTTTGCGGGTCTCGTCGAGGGCCTTTTTCAGCTCCTTGATCTCCTTCTCGGCATTGCTGATCTGGCCGCGAAAGTGCAAGGTCGCCATGCGGATATCACGGGACTCACGCACCAGCTCGCGCAGTACCCCCATGGTCTCTTCCAGGCTCAGCCCCTCCTCGTCGATCTGCCCCAGTTTGCCAAAGCTCTTGTCGAGCATGTCCTGAAACAGGCCGGTGTCGGTCAGGGCGTCCTGCATGGTCTGGGCTATCTGGGTGGTCATGGAGGCGAGGTTGAACTTGACCGCCTCCAGCTCTTTCTCCTGGGCGCTGGCCAGATGCTGGTGATAGAGGCGCTCGCAGGTGACCTGGGAGCAGGTACCCTGCTGCCTGAGGGCCTCGTCGAGGGCCCGGGTCAGCTCGGGATAGGTGGAGGCCACGTAGTTGTACCAGACGGCATAGTTGGCCGGGGTCGTCGGGATCTGATACTTGGTCATCAGGGGGATGGCCTGTTTGAGATAGCCTGCCGACTGGCTGAAAAGATCCTTGTTCATGGAGACCTGGTCTCTACTCCTGGAAAGTGCCCTCTAGTATGACAGAGGCATAACAGAAACGGCAGGGTGCCTTGCCCCCCTTACTGGGGATATAATGGTCCCGAATCCTACCAGAAGGCCTGCCTATGTCTCATAACGATCCCTTCCTCGAACGCGAGGCCGAGAAATACGAGAATCCCATCGCCAGCCGCGAACTGCTGCTGAAGATCATCGAGGACCACGTGCGTCCCATCTCTCGCGAGGAGATCGCGCGCGAGCTCAAGCTCAAAGACGAGGAGCATCTGGAGGCCCTGCGCCGGCGCCTGCGTGCCATGGAGCGTGACGGCCAGCTGGTCTTCACCCGTAACCAGTGCTATGCCCTGCCCGATCGCCTCAATCTGGTGAAGGGGTACGTGCTCGGCCACAAGGATGGCTTCGGCTTCCTGCGTCCGGATGGGGGTGGGCAGGATCTCTATCTGAACAACCGCGAGATGCAGCGCCTGATGCACGGGGACTATGCCCTGGTGCAGCCGACCGAGATCGACCGCAAGGGTCGCCAGGAGGCGCGTCTGGTGCGCGTGCTCAAGGCGCGCGAGATGGATATCGTCGGGCGCTACTTCGTCGAGAACGGGGTAGGGTTTGTGGTGCCGGACGACAGCCGCATCGGCCAGGACATCCTGATCCCGGAAGGGGAGAACAAGGGGGCGCGCCAGAGCCAGGTGGTGGTGGTGCGTCTGACCCAGCGTCCGACCGGCCGCCTCAACGCCCTCGGCACCGTGCTCGAGGTGCTTGGCGAGAACATGGCGCCGGGCATGGAGATCGAGATCGCCCTGCGCAACCACGGCATCCCCCATACCTGGCCGGAGGCGGTCACCCAGGAGATCGTCAACCTCACCGACGAGGTGCCCGAGAAGGCCAAGCTGGGCCGGGTCGACCTGCGTACCCTGCCCCTTGTCACCATCGACGGGGAAGATGCCCGCGACTTTGACGACGCCGTCTTCTGCGAGAAGAAAAAATCCGGCGGCTGGCGCCTCTGGGTCGCCATCGCCGACGTCTCGGCCTATGTGAAGCCGGGCACCGCCCTGGATGCCGAGGCCTATCAGCGCGGCAACTCGGTCTACTTCCCCGAGTTCGTGGTGCCCATGCTGCCCGAGGTGCTCTCCAACGGCCTCTGCTCCCTCAACCCGCAGGTGGATCGCCTCTGCATGGTGTGCGAGATGACCATCTCCGCCAGCGGTCGCATGTCCGGCTACACCTTCTACGAGGCGGTGATGAACTCCCACGCCCGGATGACCTACACCAAGGTGGCGGCCATTCTGGACGGGGATCCCAAGCTGCGTCAGCAGTACGAGCCGCTGGTGGGTCACCTCGAGGAGCTGAGCCACCTCTACAAGGCGCTCAAGCACGCCCGCCACCTGCGCGGTGCCGTGGAGTTCGAGAGCGAAGAGACCCGCTTCATCTTCAACGCCGAGCGCAAGATCGACCGCATCGTGCCCCTGGTGCGCAACGACGCCCACAAGATCATCGAAGAGTGCATGATCCAGGCGAACGTGGCCGCCGCCCGCTTCATCGAGAAGCACGAGGCCGCCGCCCTGTTCCGGGTGCACGACCGTCCGGGTGAAGAGCGCCTGACCGGTTTCCGCCAGTTCCTCGCCGAGCTGGGACTGGAGCTCAAGGGGGGGCTCGAGCCCGAGCCGCGCGACTTTGCCGAGCTGGCCGACAAGTTCGAGGGGCGCCCGGATGCGGAGCTGCTCTCCACCATGCTGCTGCGCTCCATGCGCCAGGCCATCTATCAGGCCGACAACATAGGTCACTTCGGCCTGGCCCTGAAGTCCTACGCCCACTTCACCTCGCCGATCCGCCGCTATCCGGATCTGATCCTGCACCGGGCCATCAAGTACCAGCTGGCCAAGGCCCAGGGCAATCCCCGCCACAAGTGGACCCCGAGCGGTGGCTATCACTACAGCCAGGACGAGATGGACCCCATGGGGGAGCACTGCTCCCTGACCGAGCGCCGTGCCGACGACGCCACCCGCGACGTGGCCGACTGGCTCAAGTGCGAGTACATGCAGGACCACGTGGGTGACGAGTTCGACGGCGTCATCGCCAGCGTCACCGGCTTTGGCTTCTTCGTGCGTCTGGCCGAGATCCACATCGACGGCCTGGTGCACGTCAGCACCCTGACCAACGACTACTACCAGTTCGACCCCATTCACCAGCAGCTGATCGGCGAGAACTTCCGCCGCCGCTACCGCCTCGGTGACAAGGTGCGGGTCAAGGTGATGGGGGTGAGCCTGGACGATCGCAAGATCGACTTCGTGATGGTCGAGGAGCCCCTCAAGATGACCGGCAAGGGCGCCAAGCAGGCGGTGCGCAAGATGGCCGACATCAAGAAAGAGAAGGCCAAGACCGAGCGTCGCCGCGACAAGCGCAAGGCCGAGGGCAAGGAGAAGAAGAGCGGTGGCAGCGCCAAGCCGAGCAATCGCCGCCCCGGCAAGCGCGCCCGCGACAAGGCCAAGGGGTAACCCATGGCGTGGGTCTGGTGACCCCTGCCTTGGCCGTGAGGGGCTGATGGCCCCGGGTTATCTCCCTCAAAGCCAGACTGCCCCTTGAGAGCAAAAAAATCCGAACCCTGTTACCGGGGTTCGGATTTTTTATGGTCAGCGAAAAGGGGGGCTCAGCCCTCGGCGGAGCTCGGCCAAGCTCCGTGCCTATGGC
>NZ_JBFODE010000062.1:0-77796 GCF_040908155.1 Aeromonas sp. R6-2
CTGTTTCCATGCCGAACACAGAAGTGAAACGCCGTAGCGCCGATGGTAGTGTGGCAGATGCCATGCGAGAGTAGGACACTGCCAGGCACCCAATTCAGAGATGACGCGAGGCGTTGTTTCGACCGGTTTTGTGCTGATATGGCTCAGTCGGTAGAGCGCATCCTTGGTAAGGATGAGGTCCCCAGTTCGATTCTGGGTATCAGCACCATATAAGAGAAGGCCTTCCCACTCGGGAAGGCCTTTTTGCATTTATACTCTCAGGTCTACCTGTTGCACCCAACCCCCCTCTCCGGATTCCATCAGATATATGCCGCTCTGACGAAGCACACCTTTTTCATCTCCCAGACGCTGAAATGGGGTATCGAGAGGGGTGAGCTGTATCGCTCCGATACCCAGGGTCACCAAAGCGATGGGGGTCCGCTCTGGTTGCCACCAGAGTAGTTGTGATAGCCCCTTGTCTCTCTCGTCAAGCCACTGGTTGCCATCCTCATCGAGAGCGGCAAGTTCCGCGAAGCCGTTACCGCTTTGGGCTCCTAACAGCTCGCTGCCGTCATCGACAGTACCGTTACCATTCCGATCCAGCGCAAGAAACCCGCTCGCCCCGGCGAGGCCAGGTAGCTTCTCATTCTGGCCATCACCGTCCAGATCGAACTCGAATTTTGCCGTACTGAAGTCGGCTATTTTTCCATCGAGCGTGAGAACCAGCGGATCCTTGAGTTTGCCCAGCGTGGTACGTCGCTGCTCCACTGATAATTCGCGCCAGTCGAGGGCGAAGGCCAGGCTGATGTCGAACGTTTCCCCCTCCTGCGTCTGGATGCTCGCCCGCGTGAGGACTTGCAGAGTCTCCTGATCCAGTCTGAGGTCGGTCACATCGACCACCTGAGCCGGATCGCTGTTCTCCTGAAGAGGCTGGGAGGGGATTTTATCGCGATCGATGGGGTCGGGTATCTCTATCTCGTGCCCCAGCATGGCTTCGATCATCAACTTGATGAGACGGGTTCGGTTATTGAGCCCATCACTTTCCCACTCGCTCTCTTCCTGCTTCGCGTTGCTCTGGGGGGGACTGGCTTGAGGCACTGGCTGGGCCGCAGGGCGCACGACACGCTGCTGCTCGCTCGCGTGTTGATAGTCGATGCGTGCCATGCTCTGGGCGCTCTCTATGCGCATGATTCACCTCCTTGTCGATCGTCCTGTTATCGACCGTGGGGAGGTGACTGATTAACTGTGAATAGCTATATGCCCAATCTCTGGCAGTGAGCACAGATATAAGGGTCAGAGAGCGGGTCTGACCCCTTCTACCAGTATCTCGACCCTGCGATCCGGAGCCAGGCAGGAGATTAAGCGGCGACGCTCGTGGCCATTACATTGCGCGCCGGTGACAGACTCATGCTGGCCACGCCCCTCCGTATAGATCTTGTTGGCAGGTATGCCCTTCCCAATCAGGTAATTAGCGACACTCTGGGCCCGCCTCTGGGAGAGGCCGAGATTGTAGTCATCCCTGCCAAGACGATCGGTATGGCCAATGACGGTCACCATGCCATCTCTGGGGCGATTGGCTTCGATCTGGGCAAACAGTCGATCAAGCGCTTGATGAGCCTCTGATTTCAGACCGCTCTGGTTGAACTCGAATAGCACATCCGAATTCAGGCTGAAGCGCTGGTTGATGATGACCCTGGCGGGAGGGATCTCGGCAGGAGGGGAAGTGGCGGGTATGGTGCTCTGCCACTGACCCAAACGGTAAACAAGACCCAGGGCCAGCAACCCGTTATCGAGCTCGATGGCAGTACGATCCCAGGAGGCATCACCGATCGGGGTCGTGTATTGATACTCAAGGCGCAGGGCCCAACTCGGGTTTAGGGCATACTCAGCCCCCAGAGCAGCCACGAAGGCAGCGCTGTGTTCCTTGCCCGTTTCACTGACGGAACGGCCGCCATAGTGAGCCGTCGCGGTCGCGTCGGCCCAGGCATAGGCCCCCCCCATGCGAGTGTAGAGATCGAGTCGCTCGTTGAATGCCCCGCCGATCTTCACCGTTCCCTGAAGCATCTGCCCCTTGACCTCGCCGCTTAAGAGAAGACCGTCGAGGGCCCCTTCCGTCTTGTAGCGGCCCAGCCAGTCATAACCCAGCTCAAACCCCACATTTCGATTGAGTTGGTAGCCGGCAAACAGACCGGCCCCCAGGCCGTCACCGCTCTCTTGGCGGGATTGCAGGCGGCCATTGATCTCTTCGACTAGCCGCTGGGTATCGGCATCGAAGTAGTTGGACCAACCGACCTTGGCTCCGATATACCAGCTCTGATCATCGGGAGCGGCGTGTGTTCCCCCGGCCAGCAGAAGGCTGAGCAGTAGAGAGAGGTGATATCGATTCATGGTGTCATCCTTGCGACAGAGGCTTGTCTTCCTTCCCTAGCCTACCCCAAAGCGTCTGGGGCTCAAATGACCGTCTCTCCCTGGCTGTGACCCGGGCAACATTCTGGCTGTTGTCACCCTGCGAGAAGTTCTCTCTCATGCTCCTCCAGCCACCCGAGGCTGAGCCGGCGGGCCTCTTCCAGGGCGGTGGGCTGCTGGTAACTGTGCGCCATGACGATGGCACCTTCGAGCAGCAGGCATATGCGGGTTGCCAGCGCCGCATCGATGCCGAGCCATTCGCCAATAAGCCGTTGCAGTTCATGCTTGTGGGTGGCAACCAGGCGCCGTACCGGGTGGCGCGGGTCGCCAAATTCGGCGCTGGCATTGATGAAGTTGCAGCCGTAGAAGTCGTTCCGTCCAAACCACTCGGCAAAGCCGTCGAACAGTGCCTGCGCCCGTTCGGATTGCGTAGTGCAGGGGCGGATCCTGTCCTCGATCAGGGCGAAGAATTCCCGATCGCGGGCGGTCAGCACCGCTTCAATCAAGGCGTCCTTGGTGGGAAAGTGGCGATAGAGGGTGCGCTTGGTGCTGCCTGCCTCGCGCCAGATACGATCGATGCCGGTGGCATGAAAGCCGTGGCGGTTGAAGAGTCGATAGGCGGTGTCGAGCAGCTGTTGGCGCTTGTCGCTCATGATGATCCCTCTTGAAGTACACCGATCTGTCTACCTAGCATCCTCTCTCGAGCCAAGAAACACAACGAGGAGAATCATGGCGTGGAAAGAGGCGGGTGTGGCAGGGATAGGGGCGGCGTTGGCCATCGGAGTGCTGGGCGGGCTCGATCTGGGGTTACGGCAGGCGCTCCTGATGGCGCCGTTCGGAGCGAGCTGCGTGCTGCTCTTCTCCCTGCCCCAGAGTCCGTTGGCGCAGCCGCGTAACCTGGTGGGCGGGCACCTGACGGCCTGTGTGGGCCTGGCGCTGCAGGCTTTGCCCCTGCCTCCCGAGGTGCAGATGGCATTGGCGGTGGGGCTCGGCATTGGCCTGATGCAGGGGCTTGGTCTTATCCACCCGCCGGCCGGGGCCAACCCGCTGCTGGTGCTGATGACCGGCCAGTCCTGGCCCTTCCTGTGGCAGACGGTGCTGCCAGGGGCCTTACTGTTGTGGCTGCTCAGCCGGAGCTATCACAGGGCGCGGCAGTGGAAAATAAGCAGGGAGGCCTAGGCCTCCCCTCTGTTAACGGCCGCTGGCCAGGAACAGGCGGTAGGCCGGGTCCTCGCTCACCTCCTTCCAGGCGTAGCCAATCTCCCGCAGATAGTCGTGGAAGGCGCTCACGTCCTCGTCCGGCAGCTCGAAGGCACACAGCACCCGGCCGTAGTCGGCGCCGTGGTTGCGATAGTGGAACAGGCTGATGTTCCAGCGGCAGCCCAGGGTCTCGAGGAAGCGCATCAGGGCGCCAGGATGCTCCGGAAACTTGAAGCTGTAGAGCCGTTCGTGCAGAGCCCGCGCCGGGCGGCCGCCAATCATGTAGCGCACGTGATTCTTGGCCAGCTCGCTCTCGGTCATGTTGACCACCGGGTAACCGTTGCCACCGAGCTCCTCGATGATCTGGCCGAGCTCCTGCTCACCACCGGTGAGGCGTACCGAGACAAACAGGGCGGCCTGCTCGGCGTCCGAGTAACGGTAGTTGAACTCGGTGACCATGCGTGGCCCCAGGTTGCGGCAAAAGTCGAGGAAGGCCCCCTTGCGCTCCGGGATGGTGATGGCCAGCATCCCTTCCCGCTTCTCGCCGATCTCGCAGCGCTCCGATACGTAGCGCAGGTTGTGAAAGTTGACGTTGGCCCCCGACAGGATGGCCGCCATTCGCCCCCCTTTGACCTGCTCGCGCTCGCAGTAGGCCTTGAGGCCTGCCAGCGAGAGGGCACCGGAGGGTTCGGCGATGGCGCGGCAGTCATCGAAGATGTCTTTAAGCGCCGCACAGATCTGATCGTTGGAGACGGTGATCACCTCGTCGAGGTACTGATCGCACAGGCGGAAGGTCTCCTCACCGATGCGACGCACCGCCACCCCGTCGGCGAACAGGGAGACCCGATCCAGCGATACCGGCTTGCCGGCGGTCATGGCGGCCTTGAGGCAGGCCGAGCCGTCGGCCTCGACGCCGATCACCTTGATGTCGGGCAGCAGTTGCTTGAGGTAGACCGCCACCCCGGCGGCCAGCCCACCGCCGCCCACCGGCACGAAGACGTGGGTGAGGTGGGTGTCCTGCTCCAGCAGCTCCTTGCCGATGGTGCCCTGGCCCGCGATCACCTCCACATCGTCGAACGGCGGGATCAGGGTGTAGCCCTCAAGCTCGGCAAGGCGGCGGCTCTCGGCGTAGGCCTCGTCGAAGTTGTTGCCGTGCAGCAGCACGTTACCACCGTGGCGGCGCACCGCATCGACCTTGATGTCCGGGGTGGTGGTCGGCATCACGATCAGCGCCCTGATGCCGAGCCTGGCCGCCGACAGGGCGACCCCCTGGGCATGGTTGCCGGCGGAGGCGGCGATGACGCCGCGCTCCTTCTGTTCACTGCTCAGGGTGGCGATCTTGTGGTAGGCGCCGCGCAGCTTGAAGGAGTGGACCGGCTGCAGATCCTCGCGCTTGAGCGCGACCTGGTTGCCGAGCCGCTCAGAGAGCTTCTTGAGGGGCTGCAGGGGGGTGATGCGCGCCGCCTCGTAGACGGGGGAGAGCAGGATTTTGCGCAGGTATTCCGCCGCTGAGACCATGGTGCTTACTCCTCCAGCTTGCTGCGATCGCGCACCGCGCCCTGATCGGCACTGGTGGCCAGCATGGCGTAGGCGCGCAGGGCGAACGACACGGCGCGCTCACGGCTCACCGGTTTCCACGCCTTGGCGCCGCGCGCCTCCATGGCGGTGCGGCGGCTCGCCAGCACCTCGTCGGCCACTTCCAGCACCAGCTCACGGGTCGGGATGTTGATGCGGATGATGTCGCCGTTCTCCACCAGGCCTATGGTGCCTCCAGCCGCTGCCTCGGGGGAGACGTGGCCGATAGAGAGGCCCGAGGTGCCACCGGAGAAGCGGCCGTCGGTGATGAGAGCGCACGCCTTGCCGAGCCCCATGGATTTCAGGTAAGAGGTGGGGTAGAGCATCTCCTGCATGCCGGGACCCCCCTTGGGCCCTTCGTAGCGGATCACTACCACTTCGCCGGCCTGTACGGTACCGTCGAGGATGGCGGCGACGGCATCTTCCTGGCTCTCGAATACCCGGGCCGGGCCGCGGAAGGTGAGGTTCTCCTCATCCACCCCGGCGGTCTTGACGATGGCCCCCTTGAGGGCGACGTTGCCGGTCAGTACCGCAAGGCCACCATCCTGGCTGTAGGCATGCTCGCGAGAGCGGATGCACCCCTCGGCACGGTCCAGATCCAGGGTCTCCCAGCGGCAATCCTGACTGAAGGCGCGGGTGGTGCGGATGCCGGCCGGACCGGCGCGGTAGAAGTCGTGAACCGCTTGCGCATCGCTGCGGCTCACATCGTATTGAGCCAACAGCTCGGCGAGGGAGAGGCCGAGCACGTTGCGGGTGTCGCTGTGCACCAGGCCGGCTCTTTCCAGCTGGCCCAGGATGGCGACCACGCCACCGGCGCGGTGCACGTCTTCCATGTGGTACTTCTGGGTCGAGGGGGCCACCTTGCACAGCTGGGGAACCTTGCGCGACAGGCGGTCGATGTCATCCATGGTGAAGTCTACGCCCGCCTCCTGAGCCGCGGCCAGCAGGTGCAGCACGGTATTGGTGGAGCCGCCCATGGCGATATCGAGTGCCATGGCGTTCTCGAACGCCGCCTTGTTGGCGATGTTGCGCGGCAGGGCGGTGGGGTCTTCCTGTTCGTACCAGCGCTTGGTCAGGGCCACGATGCGCTGACCGGCCAGCTTGAACAGCTGCTCGCGATCGGCGTGGGTGGCCAACAGCGACCCGTTGCCCGGCTGGGAGAGACCCAGGGCCTCGGTCAGGCAGTTCATGGAGTTGGCGGTGAACATGCCGGAGCAGGAGCCACAGGTGGGGCAGGCACTGCGCTCGACCTGTTCGCTCTGGGCATCGGAGACCTTGGGGTCGGCGCCCTGGATCATGGCGTCCACCAGGTCCAGCTTGATGATCTGATCCGACAGCTTGGTCTTGCCGGCCTCCATGGGGCCGCCGGAGACGAAGATGACCGGGATGTTGAGGCGCAGGGCGGCCATCAGCATGCCCGGGGTGATCTTGTCACAGTTGGAGATGCAGACCATGGCGTCGGCACAGTGGGCGTTGACCATGTACTCCACCGAGTCGGCGATGAGTTCGCGCGACGGCAGGGAGTAGAGCATGCCGCCGTGGCCCATGGCGATGCCGTCATCCACGGCGATGGTGTTGAACTCCTTGGCGACCCCGCCGGCGGCCTCGATCTCGCGGGCCACCAGCTGGCCGAGATCCTTGAGGTGAACGTGACCCGGCACAAACTGGGTGAAGGAGTTGACCACGGCGATGATGGGTTTGCCGAAGTCGTCCTCCTTCATGCCGGTGGCACGCCACAGGGCGCGGGCACCGGCCATGTTGCGGCCGTGGGTGGTGGTGGCGGATCTCAGCTTCGGCATTGTCTCTACTCCCTGAATACCCTGCTAGGGCTTGCTATCTATATGGTGGAATCGGTCCGGGTCAGGGTGATCCCTCACCCGGAGCGACTCGGGGAGGTGTCGCCACCTCCCCGTGTTCGTCAGTCGGCGACCGGCGTCAGCCAGCCCCACTTGTCCTCGGTCTGGCCGTTGAACAGGCCAAAGAAGGCCGCCTGCAGCTGCTCGGTCACAGGACCACGGCGACCGGCACCTATGGTCATGCGGTCCACCGAGCGCACCGGGGTCACCTCGGCCGCCGTGCCGGTCATGAAGATCTCGTCCGCCACGTAGAGTGCCTCGCGCGGCAGGGCCTGTTCGCGTACCTCATACCCCAGGTCACGGGCCAGGGTCATGATGGTGTCGCGGGTGATGCCGGGCAGGATGGCGGCGGTGGCGGGCGGAGTGAACAGCACGCCGTTTTTGACCAGGAAGAGGTTCTCGCCGGCCCCCTCGCTCAGGTAGCCGTTGACGTCCAGCGCCAGCCCCTCGGCGAAGCCGTTACGCTTGGCCTCACGGCTGATGAGCTGGGACGAGAGGTAGTTACCGCCCGCCTTGGCGCCGGTCGGGATGGTGTTGGGAGCGAGCCGGTGCCAGGAGGTAACACACACATCCACCCCGTTCTTCAGTCCCTCTTCACCGAGGTAGGCTCCCCAGGGGATGGCGGCGATCATGACGTCGGCCTTGGCATCCTTGGGGGGGTGAAGCCCCAGACCCACATCGCCCATAAAGGCCAGGGGGCGCAGATAACCGCTCTTGAGGCCGTTGTCGCGTACCACGCTGCGGCATGCCTCATTGATCTCGGCCTGGCTGTAAGGGATCTCCAGCCAGTAAATTTTGGCGGAGTCGAACAGGCGGCGGGTGTGCTCCTGCAGACGGAAGATAGCGGTGCCCTTGGGGGTGTCATAGGCGCGCACCCCTTCGAACACAGACGAACCGTAGTGGAGGGCGTGGCTCATCACGTGAACCTGGGCGCTCTGCCAGGGGACCAGCTGGCCATTGAACCAGATGAATTGGGGATGTGACATGGCGTTTTCCTTATGCTCGGAGGCTCGACAGAGGTTCCTCGCTGCCCGCATGGCAGCCGTCGACGCGAGAGACATCCACCAGTTTCACCAGCTGGCTCCACAACTGCTGGATGGGACGTCCCGACTCGACAGTAACCGTGATCCACAGTTGTTGGCAATCCTGCTCCGCTTTTGTCTCCATCGTGAGAGCGCAGAGGTTGAAGCCACGGTGACGAACGACGCGCAGGACGCGCTCCATGACTTCGGGCTTGGGCTGGGCGTGGATATGCAGGGTGTGCTGGTTCATGGGCGTTGCTCCATCATCTTGTGGTTGGCGACTCCCGGCGGAACCAGGGGCCAGACGTTTTCTTCCTCTGAAATGGCCACATGCAGCAGGTAGGCGCTCTCGCTTGCCAGCAGGCGATCGAGGGCGCCGGCTATCTGCTCCTTGCATGTGATGGTCTCACCCTGGATGCCGAAGGCGGCGGCCAGGGCGACGAAATCGGGGTTGTCGGAGAGGTTGGTCTCGCTGTAGCGGCCGTCGAAGAAGAGCTCCTGCCACTGGCGCACCATGCCGAGACGCTGGTTGTCGAGCAGCACCATCTTCACCTTGAGTTGGGCGCGGCGAAGGGTGCCGAGCTCTTGCACGTTCATCATGAAGGAGCCATCGCCGCTCACCAGTACCACCTCATCATCAGGGCGGGCCATCTTGGCGCCGATGGCGGCGGGCAAGCCGAAGCCCATGGTGCCGAGGCCGGCGCTGGAGAGGTGGTTGCGCGGGCTGGTAAAGCGCATGTGTTGGGCCACCCACATCTGGTGCTGGCCCACGTCGCAGGTGACCACAGCCTCATCCGGCAGCCGTTCGCTTAACTGCTTGAGCAGGGCCGGGGCATAGATGGCCTGGCCCGGATGGTCGTAGCGAAAGGCGTAGTCGCGGGCCATGGCGGCGCAGTGAGCACGCCAGGGGCCCAGGGTCAGCGGCATGGCCAGCGCCGGCAGCACGGCGTTGAGATCTGTGCAGATACCCACATCGGCGGCACGGCGTTTACCGAGCTCGGCGGCGTCCACATCGAGGTGGATGACGCGAGCGTTGGGGGCAAACTCGTCGAGCTTGCCGGTCACTCTGTCGTCGAAGCGGGCGCCGACGACGACCAGCAGGTCACACAGTTGTACCGCGAAGTTGGCGGCCTTGGTGCCGTGCATGCCCAGCATGCCGAGGAAGAGCGGTGAGTCGGCATCCAGGGTGCCGATCCCCTTGAGCGTGGTGACGCCCGGCATGCCGGTGACGGCGGCGAACTCGCGCAGGGCCGCCTCGGCATTCGCCATGCCGACTCCGCCGCCGACGTAGAGCAGGGGGCGCTCGGCGGCGGCCAGCAGGGCTCGGGCCTGCTCCAGCGCTGCATTCGGTAGCGGCTCGCTGCGGGCCACGGCAGTGAGAGGGGGGCGCGCCGTGAAGGCGGCGAGCTGTACATCCTTGGGCAGATCGATGAGCACAGGGCCCGGGCGTCCCTCGGTGGCGATGGCGAAGGCCTCGGCGATCACCTGGGGCAGCTCCTCCACGTCGGTCACCATGAAGGAGTGCTTGGTGCAGGAGAGGGACATACCGAGCACGTCCACCTCCTGAAAGGCATCGGTACCGATGGCGGCGCAGGGCACCTGGCCAGAGATGGCCACCATGGGGATGGAGTCGAGCAGCGCCTCGGCCAGGCCGGTCACCAGGTTGGTGGCGCCCGGGCCCGAGGTGGCGATGCAGACGCCGACCCGGCCGCTGGCCCGTGCATAGCCGATGGCAGCCATGGCGGCCCCCTGCTCGTGGCGACAGAGTTGGTGGGCCAGGCCACCGTCGTAGAGGGCATCATAGACCGGCATGATGGCGCCGCCCGGGTAACCAAACACCTGGGTGACCCCCTGTTGCTTGAGGGCCGAAACCAGATACTGCGCGCCATTCATCTGCATACTTCCTATCCCTTTCGCTATCGCCGGCAAACGGCCAAAGAAAAACCCCCGAGCTTTTTGGGCTCGGGGGTCGTCTTGTTGGTTCTGCCGGTGTGGGTCTATCCCTTGTTCCGTGCAGCCAAACGAGCCCCGAGCGGTGTAATAATCACCACCACTAGGACCACGATAATGCTGACGAAACGGGAGACCAGGCTCATGACAAAATCCAGTGAAAATTCGTTAAAAGGTGCGGTTTAACCGCGAATGGCTATTAGAACTAGCACGGGCAGATTTTGTGGGCAAGACTTTTTTTCGTGACAAGTTTCTGTCTTCTCCGGTCATCATCGGGCGAAACCAGAGGATATGACTGAGAGTGGATGCCTTATCAGTTAAAAATAACAAACGGGATAAAGATCATGTCATTAGCTGTGGTTTACAGCCGGGCCAGCCTGGGTGTCGCGGCGCCGCTGGTCACGGTGGAGGTTCACCTCTCAAACGGTCTGCCGGCCTTCAACATCGTCGGGTTACCCGAGACCTCGGTGAAGGAGTCGCGGGATCGGGTTCGCAGCGCCCTGCTTAACGGCAACTTCGAGTTTCCGGCACGGCGTATCACGGTCAACCTGGCGCCGGCGGATCTGCCAAAGGAGGGGGGGCGCTTCGATCTGGCCATCGCCCTCGGTATTCTCGCTGCTTCGCAGCAGATACCGGCAAAAAGCCTGCTCGATCACGAGTTTTTAGGGGAGTTGGCCCTGACGGGTGAGCTGCGCTCCGTGCTTGGTGTGCTGCCGGCGGTGCTGGCCTGTCGTGATGCGGGGCGAACCCTGGTGGTGGCGCGAGAAAACGGGGTCGAGGCCGCCTTGATCCACGATGCCAGGGTACGCTGCGCCCATCAGTTGCTGGCGGTGACCGCCTGGCTCTCGGGTCAGCTCGAACTCCCCTTTCCCGAGCCCGGTGAGGAGCCGCCGTCCGAAGAGGGGCCCGACCTGCTGGACGTGATCGGGCAGGCCCAGGCCAAACGGGCGCTGGAGATCGCCGCCGCCGGCAGCCATCATCTGCTCTTCATCGGGCCTCCCGGGACCGGCAAGAGCATGCTGGCGAGTCGGCTGCCCGGTATCCTTCCTCCCTTGAGCGAAGCCGAGGCACAGGAGAGTGCCGCCATTCACTCCATCGGCGGTCAGCACAGACGAAACTGGCATCGCCGCCCTTTTCGTACCCCTCATCACAGCGCCTCGGCGGTGGCCCTGGTGGGGGGGGGCAGCGACCCCAGACCCGGCGAAATCTCGCTGGCCCACAATGGCGTGCTCTTCCTGGACGAGTTGCCCGAGTTCGAGCGCAAGGTGCTCGACAACCTGCGTGAGCCGCTCGAAACCGGCCACATCACCATCAGCCGGGCCGCCCGTCAGGTGGATTTTCCCGCCCGTTTCCAGCTGGTGGCGGCCATGAATCCGAGCCCTTGTGGTCACTATGGGGATGGTCAGACCCGCTCAACGCCGGATCAGATACTGCGCTATCTGGGGCGACTCTCCGGCCCGTTCCTCGATCGTTTCGACCTCACGGTGGAGGTGCCTCTCCTGCCGAGGGGGAGTCTCAGCGGCCCGGCCCAGCGGGGGGAGTGCAGCGCTGCGGTGCGCGATCGCGTGATGATCGCCAGGGAGCGCATGCTGGCACGAAGTGGCAAGCTTAATCATCGACTCGATAGTCGTGAAATCGAAGATATTTGTCGATTATCGCAGCAAGATGCCGATTTTTTGGAGGGGGCTATCCAAAAACTGGGGCTCAGCATTCGGGCCTGGCATCGCTTGCTGCGAGTGGCCCGCACCATAGCGGATCTGGCCGGGGACGAGGCCATCGAGCGGCGCCATCTGGTGGAGGCGCTGGGCTATCGAGCCATGGACCGCCTGCTGTTACGTCTTCGTAACACATAGGCGAGGAGGGATTCGGCTGGTATCATGGTCAGGTCTGACCAGCATCGAACCGGGAGCCCGTGATGCCATCCAAACTGCTTGAGCGCCTGCGCGGTCTCTGCTCGACCCTGCTCATCTTCCTCAACACCCTGTTCTGGTTTGTCCCTGTCTTCTTCTTTGGTCTGGTCAAGCTGCTGCCTCTGCCGCTCTTGCGTGCCGGTTGCAGCCGCATCACGGATGCCTGTGCGACTTGCTGGATCGGCTTTAACAATTTGGTTCAGAAATACCTGTGTGGCACCCGAATGGACGTGGTCGGAGTGGACAAAGTGACCCCGAACGAGTGGTATATGGTGGTTGCCAACCACCAGTCCTGGGTCGACATTCTGGTGCTTCAGCGGATATTCAACCGCAAAATCCCCTTTCTGAAGTTTTTCCTGAAGAAAGAGCTGATTTGGGTGCCTTTTCTTGGGCTGGCATGGTGGGCGCTCGACTTTCCCTTCATGCGGCGATATTCCCGTAAATTTCTGGAAAAACACCCTCATCTGAGGGGAAAAGACATAGATACGACCCGTAAAGCCTGTGCCCGCTTCCGCCATATGCCGGTGAGTGTGATGAACTTCGTCGAAGGGACTCGCTTCACCCCGGCCAAGCACCGGAAGCAGGGATCTCCCTATCGCCACCTGCTGACACCCAGGGCCGGCGGTATCGCCTTTACCCTGGCGGCCATGGGAGATCAGTTGCACAGGCTGGTGGATGTCACCATCTGTTACCCCGGCGGTATCCCCAGTTTCTGGGACTACATGTGTGGCCGCCTGGGGGAGGTGCGGGTCAAGGTGCGGGTGCTGCCT
Source organism: Aeromonas sp. R6-2 (assembly GCF_040908155.1). Classification (NCBI taxonomy): domain Bacteria; kingdom Pseudomonadati; phylum Pseudomonadota; class Gammaproteobacteria; order Aeromonadales; family Aeromonadaceae; genus Aeromonas; species Aeromonas sp. R6-2. The sequence continues at coordinate 12,669 of NZ_JBFODE010000062.1, forward strand.
ATCGACAGGAGGTTGATCGGCGATTACTCCAATAACCCCGAGTTTCAACAGACGTTCCAGCAGTGGCTCAATGGCCTGTGGTCGGAGAAGGATCAGACCCTCGCCAGCCTGAGCGCACCTGGACAGTAAGAGAATCATGCTCACTTTTCTGCCCGGCCCGCTTGTCTTCCTGCTCAGCGCCCTGCTGACCATCACCCAGACCGCCTTCTGGGCGACGCTGATCCTCTGCTTCTCCCTGCTGAAGTTGTTGCTGCCCGTGCCGGCCCTGTCGCGCCTGTGCAGTCGTATCAATAACCTGCTGATGCGCGGCTGGCTGGAGTGCAACACCCTGATCATGCGCCTGACCAATCGCATCGAGTGGGAAATCGAGGACAACACCCAATTGCGCAAGGAGGGGTGGTATCTGGTGGTGTGCAACCACCTGAGCTGGACCGACATCGTCGTTCTCGGCCATCTGTTCCGCGAACGTATCCCGGTGCCCAAGTTCTTCATGAAGCACGAGCTCATCTATATCCCATTGTTGGGGCTCGCCTGCTGGGGACTCGACATGCCCTTTATGCGGCGCTATTCGAGAGAGTTCCTCCTAAGAAACCCGCATCTGCGCGGTAAGGATATCGAGACGACCCGCACTGCCTGCGAGAAGTTTCGCCATATCCCGACCACTGTCATCAACTTCGTGGAGGGGACTCGCTCTACCGGTGACAAGCGGGTGCAGAGCCGTTCTCCCTATCGCCATCTGATGGCGCCCAAGGCAGCCGGGCTTGCCTTTACCCTGGCGGCCATGGGGGAGCAGTTTGACAAGATGATCAACGTGACCCTGAGCTATCCGGATAACCGCGAGACTCCGTTCAAGGACTTTATGATGGGGCGCATGACCCGGATCCGGGTGCATCTGGAGGAGCTGCCCATCGAGGGGGACATGGTGGGTGACTACTTTAACGACAAGCAGTTCAAGCGCCGTTTCCAGCAGTGGCTCAACGGCCTGTGGGCCCAGAAGGATGCGCGCCTGACGGCCTGGGAGCAGACCGATCAGCCTGCCGTCGCCAGCAGCGAGGCGAGCTCTCCGAGCTGATCTTCACTGAAGACTGTGATGCCGTGGCGACGCAGTAACTGCGCCGTCTTCCCCTCGCCCGGCTGGGAGATGCCGTCGAAGCGGCCGCTGTAGATGCGGCCGCTGCCGCAAGAGGGGCTCCCCTCTTTGAGCAGGGCGATCCGGATCTCCTCCCGCCGGCAGAGGGCCAACGCCAGCTCGGCGCCCCGATCAAACTCGGCGGTCACATCGAGCCCCGCCTCGGTCACCACCCGTTCGCCCCGCCGCTCGGCGGGGGGGCGCGGGGTCGGCAGGCCACCGGCCACCTCGGGACAGAAGGGAAGCAGGACCCCCTCGGCACCGAGATGACTCAGCCAGTCGCTCACCAGCCCCTTACTGCGCCCGTCGTAGCGTACCGGCATGCCGAGCAGGCAGGCGCTCACCAGTATCTTCATCCTTCCGCTCCATTCATGACCTGATCAAACATGACGCAGCAGGGGCTCTCGATACGGTAGAGGATGGCCGGCCTCTGTTTGCCGGTGCGTTTGCGCCCCGTGTCGCAGAGGATGTCGGCGCGATGGATGCGTTTGCGAAAGGCGGCCGTGTTCATGGGGGTTTGCAAGATGATCTCGTAGGCCCGTTGTAGCTCGGAGAGGGTGAACTCCTCTCCCAGCAGATGCACCGGCAGGGTGCTGTAGCGGCTCTTGACCCTCAGCCGCTCGAGGGCGCGGGCGATCAGCTGGACGTGATCGAAGGCCAGCCTCAGGGTGGGCAGGCTCTGCAGGGGATACCACCGGCCACGGGCCAGCTCGGTGGTCGGTGAGACCAGGCTGAGGTAGACCAGGGTGGTGGACCAGCCACGGGGGTCCCGATCCCGGCTGCCCAGGCTGCATACCTGCTCCCGATAGCTGTTGCCGAGCCCCCACTCCTGCAGCAGGCGGTCCAGGGCGGACTCCAGATCCCGGTCACGCCCTTCGTCGATGCGCAGGGCGGGCAACTGCAGGGCATCGAGACAGGGGGGGCGATCGCGTCGCTCGAGAAGCAACTCGATCTGCTCCTCCCGCAGCCGCAACACCACCACATCCAGACTCATCCTCAGCATCTCGCTCGCTCCGCTCGCCTTCCATAAGTGTTTGGTAGATAATATCACACGGATAATATGTATTGCAGGAGCGAACATGGGAATCATCGCCAGTCTGGACATCGATGCGCAGAAAGGGTTTACCCCCCTCTGCCCGCAGGAGCTGCCGGTACCGGGAGGTGACGAGATAGCCGCTGCCCTCAATGCCCAGGCGACCCTGGCGGCCCTGCGCATCGGCAGCAAGGATGCCCATCCGGCCAACGCCAGCTGGGTGGTGAACAGTCCGAGCGAGATGCTGTTGCCCCTCAATCTGCCCAATGCCGATCTCACCTGGCCGGCCCACTGTGTGCCCGGCACGACCGGCTTCGAGCTGCTCGACGGCTTGCCGGCTCCCATCGATTACGACTTCTTCATCTGGAAGGGGGTCGAGCCAGACCTGCACCCTTACGGGGCCTGCTACCACGATCTGGCGGAGCGCCGCAGCACGGGCCTGCTGGAGTTCCTGCAGGCGCGCGGGGTGGATACGGTGATCGTCGGTGGGCTGGCGACCGACTACTGCGTCAAGACCAGTGCACTGCAACTGCGCCGTGCAGGCCTTCGCGTCATCCTCCATCTGGCCGCCTGCCGTGGCATAGGGGCGCAAACCGTCTCTGCAGCCCTGGTGGCGATGACAGAGGCGGGGGTCGAACTGGCCGCCGATCTGCACGAAGTGCGTCGCCTGCTGGGGTCCTGATATGCCGATTCTGGAGAGTCTGCTCGATACCGATGCCTACAAGCTGCACATGCAGCAAGCGGTGTTCCATCACTACCCGGATGCGGAGGTGGTGGCCGAATTCCACAGTCGTAACGACGAGGACCTGCTGCCCCTGATGGGACAGATCGAGGAGCAGCTGCGTCAGGCCGGTCGTCTGCGCCTCTCTTTGGAAGAGGGGCGCTACCTGGCCCAACGTCCCTTCCTCAGCCAGGACTACATCGACCACCTGAGTCACAAGCCGCTCGATGCCTCTTTGCTCGAGGTGCATGAGCGGGAGGGGCGGCTGGCGGTGCGAGTCAGTGGCCTGTGGCAGGATGTGATCCTGTGGGAGATCCCGATCCTCGCCATCATCAGCGAGATGCGTAACCGCTTCCGTTATCCCCAGCTGGGGGTGAGCGAGGCGGTCGCGCGGCTCGATCAGAAGCTCGATTGGCTCAGTGGCGAGCTCAGTGCCGAGGAGATGGACGGGTTCAGCCTGGTGGATTTTGGCACCCGGCGGCGTTTCTCTCGCGCCGTACAGGAGGCGGTGGTCACCCGACTGCAGGAGCGGTTGCCGGCGTTTCGCGGCACCAGCAACTACCGGCTGGCCCATCGCCTCGGTCTGCCGGCGGTCGGTACCCAGGCTCACGAGTGGTTCCAGGCACACCAGCAGCTCGGTTTTCCCCTCGCCCAGAGCCAGCGGGCTGCCTTGCTCACCTGGCTCGAGGAGTTCGACGATCATCTGGGTATCGCATTGACCGACTGCATCACCATGGATGCCTTCCTGCGCGACTTCGACTTCGAACTGGCCAGCCGCTATCAGGGATTGCGTCACGACTCGGGGGATCCCGTCGTCTGGGGAGAGAAGGCGATCGCCCACTACCAGCGCCTCGGCATCGATCCCCGTGGCAAGACGCTGGTCTTCTCCGACGGGCTCGATCTGCCACGGGCAGTGGCCCTCTTGCGCCACTTCCGTGGCCGCATCAACACCAGTTTTGGCATCGGTACCCAACTCACCTGCGACCTGCCCGGGGTTTCCCCCATGAACATCGTCTTCAAGCTGGTGGAGTGCAACGGTGGCCCGGTCGCCAAGATCTCCGACAGTGCCGGCAAGACCCTGTGTCGGGATGCCGATTTCATCCGCCGCCTGCGACAGGCGTTTCAGCTCTCCCTCTGACCAGGACCCGGATCACCGGGTCTTCTTATTTTTCCAATTAAACACGAAACGATTTCATATTAATTATTTAATGTATCCACAGAGTGCTGGCCGATTTTAATAACGATTTTCTTCACGGGCTACCATATGTAAATTACCCGTTTTTAACGCGATTCTTGGTCGTTATGTCGAGATGATGAAATAGGGTTCCACGTTTGGCTTTTTGTGTTAACCACTGAAACGTTTGCATTTTTTAATCTGAATTTTAAAAAGTGGAATGTGACGCTGCTCCTCTTTTTTATTTTTTCACTGCCTATGATGGCGCCAGTTAAAATTCATACTCACAGGCAGTTCAAATTATGCAATACCTACACTTCATCCTCGGCCTGGCCCTGGTGCTGGCCCTCTCGTTGGCGATCAATCGGCATGGCTGGCGCAAGATAAAGGCACGTTATATCGTTCAGTTGCTGGTCGTCGAATTGGCCCTGGCCTGGTTTATGCTGAACTCCTCGGCGGGGCTCGCCATCATCGGCGGGTTTGCCGCCGGCTTCAGCAAGCTGCTGGAGTTCGCCAAGCAGGGGACCGATTTCGTGTTTGGTGGCCTGATGAACGAAGGGGCCTTCAGCTTCTTTCTCATGGTGCTGATGCCCATCGTCTTCATCTCGGTGCTGATCGGCATCCTCCAGTACATCCGCCTGCTGCCTCTCATCATCCGCGGTATCGGCAGTGTATTGGCCAGGATCAACGGCATGGGCAAATTGGAGTCCTTCAACGCCATCAGCGCCATGATCGTCGGTCAGTCCGAGAACTTTATTGCGCTCAAGAACATACTGCCGCACCTCAACGAGAAGCAGATGTACACCCTGGCCGCGACCGCCATGTCCACCGTCTCCATGTCCATCGTGGGCGCCTACATGCAGATGATAGAGCCGCGCTATGTGGTCGCGGCCCTGATCCTCAACATGTTCAGCACCTTCATCGTGCTCTCTCTTATCAATCCCTACGAGCCGGATAATACGGTCACCGACGCCAAGGCGCTGGCCGAGGGCGATGAGCACCATACCCCGAAGAGAGAGAACTTCTTCGAGATGCTGGGCGAGTACATCATGGCCGGCTTCACCGTGGCGGTGATCGTGGGGGCCATGCTGGTTGGCTTCATCGCCCTGATCGCCATGATTAACTACCTGTTCGAGCTGGCCTTCGGCATCAATTTCCAGCATGTGATGGGCTACCTCTTCTACCCCGTCGCCTGGGTGATCGGTATCCCGGCCGGTGAGGCGTTGCAGGCGGGCAGTGTGATGGCGACCAAGCTGGTGACCAACGAGTTTGTGGCCATGATGGATCTCGGCAAGATCGCCGCCGGGCTCTCCCCGCGCACCGTTGGCATGCTCTCCATCTTCATGGTGTCATTCGCCAATTTCAGCTCCATCGGCATCATCGCCGGGGCGGTGAAGGCGCTGAATGAAGAGAAGGGCAACATGGTCTCCCGCTTTGGCCTCAAGCTGGTCTATGGCTCCACCCTGGTGAGCCTGCTCTCTGCCATCATCGCCGGCGTGATGCTGTGATCCTCTAGGTGCGCCTGCACCCTTGGCCCCGGCCTCTGGTCCGGGGCCTTTTTATTACAACCAGCCGCGCCACCAGCCATTGATGGCCAGCAGAGCCAGGCCGACCAGGGTCTCGGGCAGGGGGCCGTGGCGGGGTTGCAGCAGGGGCAGGGCAAAGCGACGGCGCAGGGGCCACAGCAGGGGGATACCGGCGGGGGTGAGCAGATCCCCGAGCAAGTGGCTGAGATAGCCGATCAGCAGGGCATCCTTGAGGCCATCCGGCATGCCGGGCAGGCTGGCCTGGAGCCCCCAGATACCCAGGCCGGTGGCGAGCAGGCTATGGGTGAAACCCCGGTGGCCACACAGACGGGCCAGAGGGCGCGAGAGAAAGGGGAGCCACTGTCCCAACAGCGACCTGGGGTGGTCGAGATCCGGCAGCAGACCGCCGAGCAGGGCAAGGGGCAGCAACTGCCAGAGTGGCGTTGTCGTCAGGGAGGGGAGCAGTTCGGTGTGGCGGACCAGCAGGGTACAGCCGACGGCAAACAGCAGGTGTCCGCGGGCAGTCATAGGGAGGATGAAACGGGCTTGGAAATGGGCGGCGTATGATAGCAGCCGCCCGTCGCCTGTCATCCCCTTTCAGCCGGGCTCTCGCCGCCGTGACGGGATTAGCCGAGCTTGCCCCGCTGCAACCAGCGGTCGAGGGCGTTGGCGAAGCGCTGCCGATCGGCCTGGTTGAGGGGCGCAGGTCCACCGGTCTGGACGCCGGCCGAACGCAGCTCCTCCATGAAGTTGCGCATGCCAAGGCGCGCCTTGATGGTCTCTTTGGTGTAGATCTCCCCGCGCGGGTTGAGGGCTTCGCCGCTGGCATCGATCACCAGATCGGCCAAGGGAATGTCGGCGGTGATCACCAGATCCCCCGGCACCACAGAGGTGGCGATCAGATGGTCGGCCACATCGAACCCCTTGGGGACCTGGCGGCTGGTGAGCCAGGGGGAGGGGGGCAGGCGCAGGGGGGCGTTGGCGACAAAGACTGCCGCCGTCGACGTGCGGTGGGCGGCGCGATAGATGATCTCCTTGATCACCACGGGACAGGCATCGGCATCGACCCAGATGGTCATGGTGTGCTCCTCGACTGATGGGAGAGGGATGATAGCACGGCTGAGCGCACAGGCCCTTTAGTGTAAGCTGTCGACGCCGCCACCAGAGGAGTGCCCCATGGACAGAGTGCCGAGCGATACCATTTACAGCCTGACCCTGGATGGCCAGGGGGGCATGCAGCCCCTGGCGTCGGCCAGTGAACTGCCAGCCCAGGGGGCGGCCTGGGTCCATCTGGATTATGGCAACCCGGAGTCGGCGCGCTGGTTGATGCAGACCCCCCTGCTCGGGGAGGCGGCCCGTGAGGCCTTGCTCGGCCAGAGCAGTCGCCCCAAGCTGATCAAGTTGGGGGAGACGGTGCTCCTCATCCTGCGTGGAGTGAACCACAACCAGGGACAGCGCCCCGAGGAGATGGTGGCCCTGCGTATCTTCATCACCCCGGACCTCATCATCAGCAGCCGGCGGCGTCCTCTGCTCTCTGAGCAGGACGTGTTCGAGTCGCTACAGCAGGGAGTGGGGCCCGCCAACCCGGCCGATTGGCTGGTGGAGGTGTGCGATGCCCTGACCGATCGGGCCGGCGAGTTTGTGGAGGATCTTCACGACGAGATCCTCGAACTCGAGGAGCTGGTGCTCTCGCGGCAGATGCCCGGCAATGGTCGACTCGGTCGCATCCGCAAGCAGCTCATCCTGATCCGTCGCTATCTCTCTCCCCAGCGGGATCTAGTGGCCCGGCTGGCCAACGAGAAGATCAGCTGGCTCGACGAGGATGACCGGCGCCGCCTGCTCGACATTGCCGATCGGCTGCGTCGCTGGCTCGACGATCTCGACGCCGGCATTGCCCGCAGCGCCGTGCTGGCGGACGAGGTCAATAACCTGATGGCCGAGGCGACCAATCGCCGCGCTTACCAGATGTCGGTGATGGCGCTCTTGTTCTTGCCGGCCTCCTTCCTCACCGGTCTGTTTGGTATCAACCTGGGTGGCATGCCCGGGGCCGAGAGCCCGACCGCCTTCTGGGTCTTCTGTGCGACCCTGCTGGCCATGGGGGGCTTGCTTGCCGTCTGGCTCAAGCTGCGGCGCTGGTGGTGAGGAGAGAGTGATGAGTGCATGGAGTGCCTTTGGCCTGACCCTGGCCCTGGTGGCCGCCCACCTGCTGCTGCGCCGGCTCATCCACCGCAGCCTGCTGGCCATCGGTCAGGCGCGCCAGGTGAGCGAGACCCGGGTCCTCTACGTGGAGCACGTGTTCCACTTCCTGCTCGGTTGCGCCACCCTGCTGGTGTTGGCCGGGGTATGGGGGCTCGATTTTGCCCGCCTGGTGGTGCTCGCCTCCTCCTTCTTCGCGGTGCTGGGGGTCGCCATGGTGGCCCAGTGGTCGATCCTCTCCAACATCACCGCCAGCATCACCATCTTCTTCGCCTTTCCCTATCGCATCGGCGATCGTATTTGCATTCTCGACAAGGATGACTCTGTGACCGGTGTCATCAGCGAGATCGGCCTCTTCTATGTGCGTCTGCGCGATGACAACGGTGACAGCGTTACCTACCCGGCCAATCTGATCCTGCAAAAGCCGGTGCGCAAGCTGGAGGGGCAGGGGCCCGCGAGTCAGCCGGAGTAATGCAGAAACGACAAGGCTCCCGACGGGAGCCTTGGTGCCTCAGCGCTCGAAGAAGCGGTAGAGGTGATCTTCCTGGATCGGGCAGTCGGCCACCTTGTGGATATGGGCCCGCGCCTCCTCCACCGAACCAAAGCAGAGTGGGCAGCCCAGGGTGTCGGTCAGCTCGAACAGGGCCCCGTCGTCGTCGCGAAACTCAACCTGCCAGCCGGGCAGCGTCGTTTCGTGGATGATCTCGGCCTCGTGCAGTCGCCCCTGCTGATAGAGGGTGCGCAGTTCACTGATGGTCATCTTCTCCTCCTCCCCTTGGCAACACCCTCTGAGTGTAGTGAGGAGCCCAGGCCTGTGACCAGACGGTCGGAGCTGCCTCTGGGGGCGCACTGTCTTCAGCCGTTGCCAAGGAGTCGTTCCCTGGCCCAGCGCAGCCGGATAAAGGTCTCGGCATCGCCCCCCCGATCCGGATGGTGGGTCAGGGCCAGTTCGCGCCAGCGGCGGCGGATCCGTTCGGTGGTGGCCCCCTCCTCCAACCCGAACAGAGTCAACGCCTCGCACCGTTCGGACTCGCTCGGCGTGGCCGCATAGCGACGCCAGAAGTCGGCGAGCAGGGCATCGACCTCCTCAGTGTCGGTTTGCCAGCAGTTGGACCAGTCCAGATAGTAGTCGCGCAGGGCCGAGCCGGTCTCGGGAAGCCGGGTCGTCAGGGGCAGCAGCCGGATGTCGAGGCTGTCCAGTTGCAGGTACCACCCCTCGGCGGCCAGCTCCCCCTGCAGGGTGTAGAGGGCGTTCATCAGGGCGAAGTTGCTGCGAAACAGGGCCAGATCCCCCTCGCCCCCCAGGGGCGGCAGTTCGCCGGCGCCCTTGAGCTCTCCGTAGAGTTCGTGAATTTTCCAGCCGATACCGGGATGGCGCAGGCGCGCCAGCACCGCCAGCTTCAGCGGGTTGTCGCTCACGCCTCCTCCCGGGCCGGTTGCAGGGCGATCACCAGATCCCCGGCCAGGGGGACGGCCGGCTCCTCGTTGGTCACGATACGCGGGGTCTTGCCCGGTGCCAGCACGAACAGGGGCAGGGCGCCCGGGTTGGCGGCCTGGTAAGCGGCCCAGTCGAAGGTGTCGGAGAGGCGGGTTCCCTTGATCTGGCCGCCGCGCCCCAGCATGCCACCGAGACGGGCGAAGGTGATGTCGGGGCCGAACAGGTTCTGGCGGGCGCGGAAGGTGGCGCTCTCCCGGTTGGCCTTGCCGTGTTGCTCGCTGGAGCGCAGGGAGAAGACCTTCTCCTCCCCCAGCTGGTGGGCAAAGTGCAGTATCCCGAGGGCGTTGCTGTGGCGATCCGGCGACAGGGCCAGCACTGTGCTGAGGCTGGTGAGGGGCAGGTGGCGCTCGGCATGCTCCGACTGGGGGGCGCCGAAGTAGCAGGGGAGATTGCTCATGCGTGCCAGCTTGCAGTGCTCCCAGGCCGGGTCGGTCAGATGTACGCTCACGCCCTGGTCCGCCAGGGCCCGGGCAATGGCGCGGGCCACCGAGTTGGCGCCTATGATGAGCCAGGTGTCAGGCTCCTTCTGGCGCTGGCCGAGCAGGGCTGCCAGCGGCGTGGCGGTGAGGCTCTGCAGCACCACGGTGGCGATGATGACGGCGAATACCAGGGGCACCAGCTTGTCGGCATCCGGGACACCGGCCTGCTCCAGGCTCAGGGCGAAGGTGGAGCCTACCGCCGCCGCGACGATGCCGCGGGGGGCGATCCAGGCGAGCAGGGCGCGGGCCCGCCAGGAGAGATCCGATCCCCGGGTCGAGACCAGGATACAGAGGGGGCGGGCCACCAGCTGTACCACCAGCAGCAGGACCAGCACCATGGGGCCCATGGCCCAGAGCTGGGCCAGATCGAGCCGTGCCGCCAGCAAAATGAAGAGCGACGAGATGAGGATCACCGCCAGATCCTCCTTGAAGGTGAGCACCTCCTCCAGGTCCAGCCCCTCCTGGTTGGCCAGCCAGATGCCGAACACGGTGACCGCCAGCAGCCCGGACTCGTGGCCGAGCCAGTTGGAGAGGGTGAAACTGGCGAGCACCAGGGCCAGCACCCCAAACTTGTGCAGGCTGACCGGCAGCCAGTCACGGCGGATCAGCAGGGTGGTGAGCCAGCCCACCGCCACCCCGATGGCGCTGCCGATGGCGACCGTCTTGGCCAGGGCAAACAGGGTGTGGCCAACCAGATCCCCCTTGCTGCCCAGCATGATGGCCTCGAACACCAGCACCGCAAACAGGGCTCCGATGGGATCGATGACGATCCCCTCCCAGCGCAGGATGCGATCCACCTCTTTCACCGGGCGAATGACGTTGAGCATGGGGGCGATCACGGTCGGCCCGGTCACCACCAGCACGGCCCCGAGCAACAGGGCCACCCGCAGATCCAGCCCAAGCAGACCGTAGCCGGCGCCGGCGATGACGACGAAGCTTGCCAGCATGCCAAGGGAACAGAGGTTGCGCACCACCTTGCCGATCCCCTTGAGTTCGGCCAGATGCAGGGTCAGCGCCCCTTCGAACAGGATCACGGCCACCGAGAGGGAGACCAGGGGAAACAGCAGATCCCCGAGCAGGGCATCGGGGTCGAGCAGGCCGCCGACCGGCCCCAGCAACAGGCCGGTGAGCAGCAGAAACAGGATGGCCGGCAGACGCAGTGCCCAGGCCAGCCACTGGGCCAGCACAGAGACCAGGGCGATACCCGCGAGAAAGAGAGCAGTCATAGGGACTCCAAATGAGGATGCGCTACTAGCCTACCCGTCCAACGGGTTGGGCTGTCAATCACAATGCTGAACTGAAACTGACGAAAGGGTGAAACGAATCGTGCCGACCGCTGTCATATTGACGTAACGATAACGGCAGTGCCCCGGGATGGGGCTCGTCAGGCAATCTCAGGAACTCTATGTCTCGTATCCGGAATTGGATGGGCCCCTTCTGGCCCGTCGGCTGTTTTGCGCTCTTTTCACTGCTGGCACTGGCGGCCAGCCGACTGGGTCTGGCTCTCTGGCTGTCGGATCGCATGGCTGCCGTGGATGGCTGGTGGCCTGTGATGCTGCAGGGGACCCGGGTCGATGTGGCCACCCTCTGCTGGCTGTGGGGCGTGCCTCTGCTCTTTACCGTGCTGCTCGGTGGTGACCACCTGGTGGGCCGGCTCTGGCGCGTCGTGCTGCGTCTCTGGTTGACGCTGGGGCTCTGGTTACTGCTGTTTCTCGAGCTGGCCACCCCCGCCTTCATCGAGGAGTATGGCTTTCGCCCCAACCGCCTCTTCGTCGAATACCTCATCTATCCGAAGGAGGTGCTCGCCATGCTCTGGAGCGGGCGCCCCGTCGAGCTGATCACCAGCCTGGTGGCGACCCTGCTGGTGCTGGCCGCAGGCTGGTGGGCCTCGGGTCGTCTGACCCGCACCATGACTATGCCGCGCTGGTACTGGCGCCCCCTGCTGGCGGTGCTGGTGCTGGGGCTGGCCATTCTGGGTGGCCGCTCAACCCTGGGTCATCGCGCCCTCAACCCGGCGCTGGTGGCCTTCTCCACCGACCCCCTGATCAATACCCTGCCGCTCAACTCCAGCTACTCGGTGGTGTTTGCCCTCAAGCAGCTCAAAAACGAAGAGGACCCCGGCCAGTACTACGGCAAGCTGCCCAGCGACCGGGTCATCGCCCTGATGCGTGAGCAGAGCGGCCGCCCCGAAGGCGACTTCGTCTCGGCCGAGATCCCCTCGCTTTCCCGCAACGTGGCGACTTATCGGGGCAGGCCGAAGAACCTGGTGATCATACTGCAAGAGAGCCTGGGGGCGCGCTTCGTGGGCTCTCTCGGCGGCCTGCCGCTGACCCCCAACATCGATGCCCTGAGCCGTGAAGGGTGGGCATTTGATCAGCTCTATGCCACCGGTACACGCTCGGTGCGTGGCATCGAGGCGGTAGTGACCGGTTTCACCCCCACTCCGGCCCAGGCAGTGGTCAAGCTGGACAAGAGCCAGACCGGCTTCTTCAGCCTGGCCCAGTTGCTGCGGGATCGTGGCTATGACACCAGCTTCCTCTATGGGGGCGAGAGCCATTTTGACAACATGCGCAGCTTCTTCCTCGGCAACGGCTTCTCCCGTATTGTCGAGCAGAAGGACTTCAAGGATGCGGCCTTCGTCGGCTCCTGGGGGGCCAGCGATGAGGATCTGATGCGCAAGGCCAACGCGGAGTTCACAGCCCTGCATCGGGAGGGCAAGCCCTTCTTCAGCCTGGTCTTCAGCTCCAGCAACCACGATCCCTTCGAGTTTCCCGACGGGCGTATCAAGCTCTATGAAGAGCCCAAGGCGACCCGCAACAACGCCGCCAAATACGCCGACTATGCGGTGGGTGAGTTCTTCAAGGCGGCCAAACAGGCCCCCTACTGGAAGGACACCCTGTTTCTGGTCATTGCCGACCATGACAGCCGGGTGAGTGGCGCCGACCTGGTGCCCATCCCCCGTTTCCGCATTCCCGGCCTCATCCTCGGGGAGGGGGTGGCTGCGCGCCGCGACAAGCGGGTGGTGAGCCAGATCGATATGGGGCCGACCCTGCTCTCCCTGATGGGGGTGAGCGCCGACTACCCCATGCTGGGGCGCGATCTCACCCGCATGCCGGACGACTGGCCGGGGCGGGCCCTGATGCAATACGACAAGAACTTCGCCCTGATGGAGGGCAATCAGGTGGTGATCCTGCAACCGGAGCAGGGTGCCCAGGGTTTTGTCTATGACCCGACAGGGGAGCGGCTCACGGCCACGGATCAGAGTGCGGCCTTCAAGGAGCGGGCGCTCGGTTGGTCCCTGTGGAGTGGGTTGGCCTACCAGCAGGGGCTCTATCGCCTGCCTGGGCAGGCGGAAAAGCGGGGATAGCGAGAGGGGGCCTGGCCCCCTCTCTCATTGAGCTAGTCGGCCCACTCACTGCGGTCCCGTCCTGCCATCTTGGCCCGATAGAGAGCCGTATCGGCACGTCGAAACAGCTGCTCCAGCGTCTCATCCTTGCCCTGTAATCCGACCCCCAGGCTGACCGTCAAGGGGGTGCCGTCATCCAGTACGATGGCCTGCGTCGACAGGCGCAGGCGCTCGGCCAGGGCCAGCAGGTCGGCACGCTCACCGGCGGGAAGCAGCAACACAAACTCCTCCCCCCCGATACGGGCCGCCAGTGCGCCGGTCGGGCATGCCTCCCGCAACAGGGTCCCGAAACGACGCAGCACCTGATCGCCGCTGGCGTGGCCGAAGCGATCGTTGATCCCCTTGAAGTGATCCAGATCGAGCAGGAGCAGGGCCTGGCGCGTCTCTCCCAGTCGCTCTGCGAAGCTGCGCCGGTTGGGCAGGCCGGTGAGCTCGTCACAGTGGGCCTGATCATTGAGTCGTGTGTGGATCTCGCCGACATAGCTCATGGTGTGGAGTATGCCGAGGGCACTGAGCAGCATGCCGATGCTGCGCAGCATGTCTTCGGCAAAGATGGCGATCCAGAGGGGTTGGGCTACCACCTCGTCGAGCAGGTCGAAGGTAGCGCCGAGCAGCCAGATCCCGATGCCGGTACTGAGCAGCAGATAGGCCAGCCGTTGTAGCCGGGCGCACTGCACCACCCAGAACATGAAGGCGAGGGTGCACCAGTTGAGCAGCTCGAAGCCGAGGCTGACCAGATGAATACGTTCCCCCCCGAAGTGAGGCAGCATGATCAGATGGGTGGTGGTGATGAGTAGCATGGCCCCGATCAGGAGAGCGAGGCTCCAGCGTCTCCCCGCCGTGAGATGGGGCAGGCGAGTGGGGCGGATATCGAGATGAAGAAGAGACATCGATGACCTTGCTGATGCGCGGATGTAACAGGCAAGCCTAACGCAATGGCGCGCCGTTTGATGCGTCGATTATCACAAAGCCCGAATTTGCCGCCGTTGGCATCAGGTTACAGGCAGATAGCCGCCATTTTCGTTCTCGTTGTAGTGAGGGGGAGCCGGCCGTGGCGAAAAGAGAGCCGGAGGGTGCCGGCTCTCTTCGGAGGATAGATGGCCGCGTCTATTCCACGGTCACTCCGCTCCCGTTGGCGGCCTCGGGACGGGGAGCCTTGATGAGGCGGCGCAGGGCGCGCTGGGCAGGCCGTTCGATGCCGTGATAGCTGCACCAGGAGAGACCCCACAGCAGCACCATAAAGAGCGCCACGGCGAGCACTCCGCTGACCGGGTCGGTGACCCCGAACCAGGCCTCGACCGCCTCGGGGGCCAGATAGTGTGCCAGCTCGAGCCCGGTCAGCAGCAGGACGGCGTGCCACAGATAGATGGAGTAGGAGAGATCTCCCAGCAGGCGGGTGACGCGATTTTCCAGCAGTGAGAACACGCGTGTGTCGCGCAGCGTCTGACTGGCCGCGATCCAGACCAGTGCCACGAAGGCGATCAATACTGCCATCGTCAGCAGGGGCGTCAGGGTGAAATGCAGCAGGATGAGCGGCAGCAGGAACAGGGCGCCGAGCAGTCGATCGGAGCGGGCAATGGGCCTCAGTCGGGTGGCCTGCACCGGGCGCAGCAGCCAGACGCCAATGGTAAAGCCGGCCACCCCGCGTCCCACCGCAGGGGCACCGTTGGTGAGATCCAGGGTGCCATGCTGGAACAGCAGGGCGGTGAGCAGGGCAATGGCGGCCAGGGGGGCCAGGATAGCCCAGCGACTGCGACTCAGGGCCAGCGGCAGCAGCAGCGGGAAGAGCAGGTAGCTGATCCACTCCACGCTGAGGGACCAGGCGGCGAAGTTCCAGGTCAGGCCATAACCGGCCGGTGCCTGCATCAGCAGAAAGCTGCTCGGTAGCGCCGCCGCCGGCGTGAAGAGAGACTCGAAGGCCTGAGCCCCCTCAAACCCCCACTCCCGAAACAGCGGGCCGGCGTAGAAGCCTGTCTGGTGGGCCTGTTTGAACAATTCCCAGCCGATCAGCACGATCATGGTGGTGGCGAAGAGGGGGTAGACCCGGGTCAGGCGCAGCCAGAGGAAGTGCATGACGCGCACCTGTCTGGTCGCCATGGTCCTGGCATAGACGTGGGCCATCACCAGGCCACTCAGGATGAAGAAGAGATCGACCCAGAGGTAGCCATTCTCGATGAGTTGGGTGGCGCCGGCGATGGACTCCTTCCACTGGGGAAAGAGCAGCAAGCGGGCATGGAACAGCACCACCATGCAGGCGGCAAAGCCGCGCAGCGGCCCGAGAAGGGGGAGTTGTGTGACTGCCATATGGACTCCTTGTCCAGTGGGGCCAAGGGCCCGAAGCAGGGATGGGCTCCAGATGTTGGCCGCCACAACGCTTCATCGGCCAGGTTTCGGGAGTGGTTTATTTTCTTAGCGAATGAAGTTTATTGAGGGAGGGTTGGGATTCAAAGGGTGCCTTGCTCAAGATGCGAGCAACATCACTGTTCCTGGCAAGAGGGTGAGTGGAGAGAGCCCCGCCGCTGCGGGGCCTGAGGGTCACAGCAGAAAGAGGGTGGCGAGGCCGAGGAAGATGAAGAAGCCGCCGGTGTCGGTGATGGCGGTGATCATGACGCTGGAGCCGAGGGCCGGGTCGCGGCCCAGGCGGTGCATGGTCAGGGGGATCAGCACCCCCATCAGGGCCGCCACCAACAGGTTGAGCACCATGGCGAGCGTCATCACGGCGCCGAGGGCCGGATCCTGATAGAGCAGGAAGGTGACGCCCCCCATGATGCCACCCCACACCAGGCCGTTGATGAGGGCCACCCCCAGCTCGCGCAGCAGCAGGAAGGAGAGGTTGCCGCTCTGGAGCTGCTCCAGGGCCAGGGCTCTCACTATCATGGTGATGGTCTGGTTGCCGGTGTTGCCGCCGATGCCGGCGACGATGGGCATCAGGGCCGCCAGGGCCACCAGCTGGGAGATGGTGTGCTCGAACAGGCCGATCACCCGGGAGGCGACAAAGGCCGTACAGAGGTTGATGGCGAGCCAGGCCCAGCGGTTCTTCACCGCCTGACCGACCGGGGCGTAGAGATCCTCCTCTTCGCTCAGGCCCCCCATACGGCGCAGATCGGTATCGCTCTCCTCGAACACCAGATCCACCACCTCCTCGACCGTGAGACGACCCATCAGCCTGCCCCTGGCATCCACCACCGCCGCCGAGATGAGGTTGTCCCGCTCGAAGGTACGGGCGGCCGCCTCGTCGTTCTCCTCCGGATCGAAGGTGACCGGATCTGGCTCCATCACGGTGCTCACCAGTGTCTCGGGCTGGTGGAGCAGCACGGTCGTGAGGGGAAGCTCCCCGACCAGGTGGTTGCGCCGGTCGATGACGAACAGCTTGTCGGTGTTGGCCGGCACCTTGCCGCGCAGGCGCAGGTAGCGCTGCACCGTGGCCAGGGTGACTCCGGGGCGCACCGTCACCAGCTCGAAGTCCATCATGGCGCCGACCGTGTGCTTGCCGTAGCTGATGACCTCGCGCACCCGCTCCCGGTCGGCCGGAGCCATGGTGGTGAGCAGCCGCCCCATCAGGTTGCGCGGCAGGTACTGGCCCAGGTAGATCTGATCGTCGATGTCGAGGGTGCGCAGGGCCCGCAGCAGATCCTTGTCGCTCATGTCGCTGATGAGGCTCTCCCACACCGTCTCCGAGGCCTCCACCAGCACCTGGCCACGCTTCTCCACCTCGACCAGGGCCCACAGGGCATGGCGCTCGTCCGGTGGCAGCGACTCCAGCGTATCGGCGAGATCCGCAGCCGGCAGGCGGTTGACCAGAGTGATCAGCTCGCTGGTCTGGTCGCGCAGGGCGGCGCTGGTCGGCTGGTCCGGCTCGAGCAGGCTGTCGGTGAGGGCATCGTCGTCCAGCAGCAGGGAGAAGATACGGCCGCGATCCAGCTCGCGTTGGCGGGTGCTGTTGATGGGGAGAGACATGGAGGGATTCCTGAGGGCTGCGCGATGGGCCATAGAATACCAGAGCCGGCGGCCCTTGCGCGAAGCGGGGTAGCAGAGAAACGCCTCCCGGGGGAGGCGTTGGCAGACATCAGGCGCTGGCTTGCAGCGGGACGGGGGAGGAGCCGAACCAGGCGAGGGAGTCGGCGAGTGTCACTACGGATCCCACCATGATGAGGGCCGGGCTCTCGACGCCCACCGCCAAGGCGGGCAACTGGTCCAGAGTGCCGCGGATGACCCGTTGCTCCGGCCGGGTGCCGTGCTCGATGAGCGCCACCGGGGTGTCGCCCTCCTTGCCGTGGGCCAGCAGTTGCTCGCGAATGGTGGCACAGCTCGACAGCCCCATGTAGAAGACCAGGGTCTGTTTCTCCCTGGCCAGCAGGGACCACTCCAGATCCTGGGTGCCCCCCTTGCCGTGGGCGGTGACGAAACGCACGCTCTGGGCGTGGTCCCGGTGGGTTAGCGGGATGCCGGCATAGGCGGCGCAGCCGCTGGCCGCGGTGATCCCCGGCACCACCTGAAAACCGATGCCGCTGCCGACCAGCGTCTCCAGCTCCTCGCCGCCGCGACCGAAGATGAAGGGGTCGCCCCCCTTGAGCCGCACGACCTTGAGCCCCTTGCCCGCCTCCTCCAGCAGCAGCTGGTTGATCCCCTCCTGGGGCACGCAGTGGTTACCCGCCTGCTTGCCGACGAAGAGGCGGCGAGCATCCCGGCGCACCAGGGCCATGACCTCGTCCGAGACCAGGCGGTCATAGACCACCAGGTCTGCCTCCTGCATGTGGCGCAGGGCGTGCAGGGTGAGCAGGCCCGGATCCCCGGGGCCGGCCCCCACCAGGACCACCTCGCCGTGGGTCTTGCCCTCCTCGGCAAACAGGGCATCGGCCAGCTGACTGGCCGCTGCCTCGTCGCCCCGGGCCAGGGCCTGACCCAGGCGGTCGGCCCCGAGCAGGCGTTCCCAGAAGCGGCGCCGCTCGGTCAGGCCGGCAAAGCGTGCCTTGACCCGGCCGCGCAGGCTGCCGGCAAACGCCGCCAGCTTGCCCAGATGCTGGGGCAGCATGGCCTCGAGCTTCTCCCGCAGCAACCTGGCCAGTACCGGGGCCTGACCGCCGGAGGAGATGGCCACCATCAGGGGGGAGCGATCGATGATGGAGGGCATGATGAAGCTGGAGCGCTTGGGG
This sequence comes from Aeromonas sp. R6-2, assembly GCF_040908155.1. NCBI lineage: Bacteria > Pseudomonadati > Pseudomonadota > Gammaproteobacteria > Aeromonadales > Aeromonadaceae > Aeromonas > Aeromonas sp. R6-2. The sequence continues at coordinate 30,984 of NZ_JBFODE010000062.1, forward strand.
TCGTCCACCACGTTGCAAAACAGCCGCCGGGCGTTGGCGCTCTGGTAGACCAGGGCGTTCACCTCGCGCCGGTCGGTGGCGGCCACCACCAGCCACATCCCCTCCAGATGCACAGGCGCAAACGGCTCGGCGCGCCAGGTCAGGGCGCCCTCCTCGGCCAGTGCGGCGAGAGCGGGCTCCACCTCGGGGGCGACCAGGGTCAGGCAGGCGCCGGCGTCGAGCAGCAGGCGGGCCTTGCGCTCGGCCACCTCACCGCCGCCGACCAGCAGTACCGGTTTGTGCTCCAATTGGCAGAAGAGGGGGAAGTAGTCCATGGTGGCCTCCGGATCAGGCGGTTTGGGTCTGGCGAGCGGTGGATGCCGCGACCGGACGCTCGGCTCTGGGGGTGGCATACCAGTAGCCGAGGCCCATGAAGAGGACGCCGGAGACGGTGTTGCCCAGGGTCACCCACAGCAGGTTGTGACCGATGCCGCTCAGGGTGAAGGCCTCGGAGTGGTTGCCGAGCCAGGAGAGGGCGAACAGGGTCATGTTGGCGATGGAGTGCTCGTAACCGGAGGCGATGAAGGCCAGCAGGCACCACCAGATGGCGATGAAGCGGGCGGCTCCCTCGGTGCGCAGGGTCATCCAGATGGCGAGGCAGACCAGCCAGTTACAGAGGATCCCCTTCATAAACAGGGTCAGGGCCGGTGCCTGGGTCTTGGCCAGGGCCACCTTGTGGGCCAGGCTGCCCGCATCCGGTAGCAGGCTGCCACCGTAGGAGTAGAGCAGGGCCACGAAGATGGAGCCCAGCAGGTTGCCGGCCCAGGTCTGGGGCAGGATGCGCAGGGCGTCGCCGGCGCTGATGGCGCCCGCCTTGACCCCGAAGGTGAGGAACATGGTGTGGCCGGTGTAGAGCTCGGAGCCGGCCATGATCACCAGGGTCAGTGCGATGCCGAAGGTGGCCCCCATCACCAGGGGACGGATGGCGGGATCCACCAGGTTACCCAGGGTGAAGATGAGGATGATGCCCAGCCCCACGTAGGCGCCTGCCATGGCGGAGCTGAGCCAGAAGCCGAAGCCGTCCTGGCGGCTGAAGCGATCGATGCGGGCCGCGTTGGCGGCACACTTGTTGATGGTTTCTGTGTACATCTTTTGAATCCTTAAGAGGGCCGCCTGTCGGCAGCCCGAAACGTGTTCAATCCGGTTCAGACGGCGACCCAGACTTCCCGACCGCGCAGTTCGAGCCGATAGGCGGGAACCGAGACGGCGGGGTTATCGAGGCAGAGGCCATCGCGCAGGCGAAAGCGCTGCTTCTTGAGGGGGCTGGCGACCCAGAACTCCCCTTCGTGCTCACCGATCAGGCCCCGTGACAGCACGTTGGCCTGGTAGAAGGGGTCCTGGTTGCCGATGGCGAACAGTGACTCCCCGTCGGTCGGCCGGAACAGGGCCACCTGGTGTCCCGCGATCAGGGCGCAGACACCGGTGCCCGGCAGTATGTCGTCGAGTAGACAGGCCAGTTGCATGATCACTTCTCCAGTTCGATCTGATAGACGGGGATACGCTCGGCCGGGGTGGCCGGTCGCTTTTGGGCGCGCTCGGGGACGAACTGTACGTCCGGGTCACGCTGGTCGCTGTTGATGAAATGGCTAAAGCGCTTCAGTGCGTCTTCATCGGAGAGGGTGCGCGACCACTCGCATTCGTAGGTGGCGATCAGTTGCTGCATCTCGGCTTCGAGCTGTTCGGCCAGCCCCAGCGTGTCGTCGATGATCACCTCGCGCAGGTAGTCGATACCCCCCTCGAGGTTGCCTATCCAGGTGGCGGTACGCTCCAGTTTGTCGGCACTGCGCACGTAGAACATCATGAAGCGGTCGACGTACTTGAGCAGGGTGTCCTGGTCCAGATCCGAGGCCAGCAGCTCGGCATGGCGCGGCTTCATGCCGCCGTTGCCGCCGAGATAGAGGTTCCAGCCGGCGTCGGTGGCGATGATGCCCACATCCTTGCCCTGGGCCTCGGCACACTCACGGGTACAACCGGAGACACCGAACTTCATCTTGTGGGGGGTGCGGATGCCCTTGTAGCGGTTCTCGAGATAGACCCCGAGGCCCACGCTGTCTTGCACGCCAAAGCGGCACCAGGTGCTGCCGACGCAGGTCTTCACCATGCGCAGGGCCTTGGCATAGGCCTGGCCGGTCTCGAAGCCGGCCGCCAGCAGGCGGGTCCAGATGGCGGGGAGATCCCCCTTGTGGGCGCCGAACAGGCCGATCCGCTGGGCGCCGGTCACCTTGGTGTAGAGGTTGAAATCGCGGGCCACCTCGGCCAGGGCCAGCAGCCCCTCGGGCGTCACCTCACCGCCGGCCATGCGCGGGATCACCGAGTAGGTGCCGTCCTTTTGCATGTTGCCGAGGAAGATATCGTTGGTGTCCTGCAGGGGGGCGTGCAGGGGGCTCAGCACATAGTCGTTCCAGCAGGAGGCGAGGATGGAGCCGACGGTCGGTTTGCACACCTCGCAGCCATGCCCCTTGCCATGTCTGGCCAGCAACTCGGGGAAGCTCTTGATCCCCTCGATCTTCACCAGGTGCAGCAGCTCCTGACGGGAATAGGGGAAGTGTTCGCACAGGTGATGGTTGACCTCGATCCCCTGCTTGGCCAGCTCGGCGTTGAGCACCTGGCTGATGAGGGGCACACAGCCACCACAGCCGGTGCCGGCGCCGGTCTGCTGCTTGATGGCGGCCAGGGTGGTATGACCCTCGGCCACGGCGCGGGCTATATCCCCCTTGGAGACGTCGAAGCAGGAGCAGATCTGGGCCGTCTCAGGCAGGGCGTCGACCCCCAGCGTCGGCTTGGCCCCGGCGTAGGCGGGCAGGATCAGGGTGTCCGGGTGCTCCGGCAGGGGCAGGGCGCTCAGCATCATCTGCAGCAGGTTGCCGTAGTCCTCCACGTCCCCCACCAGCACGGCGCCGAGCAGGCGGCTGTTATCTTCGCTCACCACCAGGCGCTTGTAGATACCGGCCTGGTCGTCCTGGAACAGGTAGCTGTGGCTGCCCGGGGTGCGGCCGTGGGCATCGCCGATGGAGCCTACCGAGACGCCGAGCAGCTTGAGCTTGGCGCTCATGTCCGCCCCTTGGAAGGCGCTCTGCTCGCCCAGCAGCTGATCGACGGCGATCTGGGCCATCTTGTAGCCAGGGGCCACCAGGCCGAAGAAGCGGCCCTGCCAGGAGGCACACTCGCCGATGGCGAGGATGTCGGGATCCGAGGTGCGGCACTGATCATCGATGACGATGCCGCCGCGCTCGGCCACCGCCAGATCCCCGTAGCGGCCCAGGGTATCCTGGGGGCGGATGCCGGTAGAGAAGACCACCACATCGACGTCGAGCGAGGTGCCGTCGGCGAAGGCGAGGCGGTGTTTGGCTTCCTTGCCGCCGTGCATCAGGATCTCTTGGGTGTTCTTGCCGGTGTGCACCTGTACGCCCATGGACTCGATCTTGCGGCGCAGCATCTGGCCACCCTGGGCGTCCAACTGCTCGGCCATCAGCACGGGGGCAAACTCCACCACATGGGTCTCCAGACCCAGCGCCTTGAGGGCGCCGGCCGCCTCCAGACCGAGCAGGCCACCACCGATCACCACGCCACTCTTGCCCTCTTTGGCGGCGCTGCGAATGGCCTTGAGATCCTCGATGGTGCGGTAGACGAAGCACTCATGATGCTGGCTGCCGGTGATGGGGGGGACCCAGGGGTAGGAGCCGGTGGCCAACACCAGCTTGTCATAGGTGACGACGGTACCCTTGTTGGAGTGGATCTCGCGGCCATTTCTGTCGATTTTTTTCACCGCCTCACCCAGCAGCAGCCGGATCCCGTGTTTCTCGTAGAAACCCGGTTTGACGAGGGAGAGATCTTCGCTGGTGTGATGGGAGAAATAGGAGGAGAGGTGGACGCGGTCGTAGGCGGGGCGGGGTTCTGCACCGAAGACGGTGATCTCGTGGTGGTCGCCGCCACCACGTTCGATCAGCTCTTCGATGAAGCGGTGCCCCACCATGCCGTTGCCCACAACGACCAGTCTGACTTTGCTCATGATTGCCTCAAGTTGGAGTAATAAAACAACAATGCTGAGGCAAGGCTAACCAGCGTGACGCAGGGGACAATTGATGCAAATCAATTGTCAGTTTATATATCCATTAGGAGGTATCTTGTTGAAATGAAAGGCTATATCCAAATGGGTATATGATGGGTCTGTTTGGTGGCCCTTCAGGCCACCGTCAGCAGGGGATGACGCGGTCAGGTTCGAGTCAGCCCCTTCAGGGACTGGCAGTCGTAGTAGGTGGTGCGGGGTTTGTCGTTGTAGTTGAGGTCGATGACTCCGAACAGCATCTTCTGGGCCGGCAGATAAATGTGCACGTAATTCGCCTGGTGCGTATCTGCCGTTTTCAGGCTCTCGGCACTGTTGCTCATGACGGAGTTGACCATGCCGGCACTGGTGTAGCGCTCCAGCAGGTTCATGGACATCTCCTCGTTATATTTGAGGGTGCAGTGATTCTCCGGCTTGGGGGGAAACTGGCCGATAACAACCAGGCGTCCCTGTGGGCTGGTTTTGTCGATGGAGGTGAGATTGCCGGCGCAGGCGGTCAGCACCAGGGTTGGCAGGAGTAAAAACAGTTTTTTCATGGGGCCTGAACTCATGGGGTGTGGCGAAAGGGGGGGACCGAACGCCGGGATTATTGTTGTGGTGCGGCTGGCCGCTTGTTGATGACTCTGCTGATAAGCAGCGGTGTGATGGTCCCATTCTGCGGGGAAGGATTCAAATCCCGGAGGTGACGAGAGTGTAAGCAGATATTGCAGGGGCCAGACAAGAGTGTGTGGCAGGTTAATAACCCGCGAAGGCTGGGCAAGGGGGTCTCCCCCTGCTAGGGTGAGCCCAGATTGATCAAGGAGTGAGTCTCTATGCGTCCTCTTCGAATTGGCGCCCTGCTGGCCAGCCACCTGTTGGTGGGGGCGGCCGGTTTTGCCGGCGGTATCTATGTGTTGCCCATTCTGACGGCGCCGCCGGCACCGAGTGTCGAGCAGGTAGCATCGGCACAGGGGGAGGCCAGCTTCCGTGGCACCTTCCGCCGGGATCTGAAGGACAGCGATCGTCTCCATTGGGGGGAAGGGGAGGTCTCTGTGGGGCCGGATGCCATCACCCTGATGGGGCGTCTCGCCCCCGGCCCCGATTACCAGCTCTATCTCTCTCCGACCTTTGTGGAGAGCGAGGCCGACTTTGCCCGCCTCAAGGGGCAGATGGTGCGAGTCGGGCCGGTAAAGACTTTCGATAACTTTATCGTCCCCCTTCCACCTGAGGTCGATCCGGCCCGCTATACCAGCGTCATCATCTGGTGCGAGAGTTTCGGTCAGTTCATCACCGCCGCCCGTTACCGGGAGTAAGCCTGCTGGAGGAGTACCGCTCGGTGCGAGGGCTGGGGTCAGCTCGTGATGGCCGGCCAGCGATCTCTCCTTAATTCCGGGGACAGATGGCCGGCAGGGCACCCTGCCTGGCCGGGCGGGTCATCCGGTACTCTCCTTGCAACGTACGGTAGACTCGGGTGTTCCACATCTCCCCGGTATCCAGCATGAACTCGATGTCGTAGTTGATACCGGCGACCACCTGGCGATCGACCCGGGTGATCCCCTTGAGGCGAGCCGATGTGTTCATCTGAGCCAGCACGTGGGCCAAGGCTGCTTTGGCCTCGGCATCCGGTTGAGGCATCGATTGCCAGCCTCCGGGAACGGGGTCACAAGAGAGAGGCTGCGGGGCCTGGCTGCAGGCGCCAAGCAGGCTGCCGAGGAGTATGGCTATCAGGGTTTTCATGGGCTCTTCCTGGTGCGAAAAAAACCATTGTGCCATGGGGTGACCCCATTGGGGGGATGGCGGGGCCGGATGCGACAATGCCTGACCCCTTCCCCATCGCCTGCGAATGTGGCGAGTAACCGACCAGGATCACAAAGCGGGTGTCGCCACATGGGGAGACGACCGGGAGTCTGCTTATAATGGCGCCAGTCCTGAGGGAGAGGGAGTCATGGCAAGGAGAGGATGCCGCTGGTGGTTGGCGGTATGGCTGATGGGATGTGGTCAGGTGTGGGGCAATCCCCTGCCGCCTCTGATGGGGTGGTTAAACGGTGACTTCAGCAGCCGGACCCAGGCCGAGGAGGATCGCCGTTTCGAAGCCGCCGAGTTGCACGCTCGGACCATATGGCCCCATGAAGGACCCGGCTACTGGCTTTATCTGGAGCAGAGCCTCGTCGCTCGCCCCGCCCACCCCTTTCGACAGCGTATCTTCCATCTCACCGATGCCGGTCGGGGAGAGCTGCTGATGGTCGAATACACCATGCCCAAGGCGACCGATTTCGCCGGTGCCTGGCGCGATCCCGCCAAGCTGCGCACCCTGACCCCCGAACAACTCTCCCGCCGCGCCGGCTGCGAGTTGCGCCTGCGCCGCCTCCCCTCCGGGCACTACGAGGGGCGCAACGAGATTGGGCGCTGCCCCACCAACTTCGCCGGTGCCGACACCCTGGTTCAGTACATCTGGATCGGTCCCGAGCACATCCGTTTGCTCGATCGCGCCTATGACCAGCAGGGAACCCTGCGCTGGGGCAGTCCGGGCGAGGGCTATGTCTATCTGCGTGTGACCCCCTGAGTCACCTCATCACGGGGCCAGAGGCAGCAGACTCCAGAGGATGGAGAGGCTGACGGCCCCAAACAGCAGCCCCGTGATCAGATTGATCGGGCGCTGGGCTCGGGCGATAAGCCCCTTGGCCCGCTCGCCGGAGAGGCCCCAGGCCAACAGCAGAAACCAGACGAGTGACAGAATAAACAGCTCCAATGCCAGCAGCAGCCGGATCCCCGTCTCGACCTCGGGCGTCACCATGGCCGCCAGCAGTCCCATGAAGAAGAGCAATGCCTTGGGATTGAGCAGGTTGGTGGCCATCCCCTGGCGCACCCCTCGCAGCAGATTCCCTTGTGCCCCCTCCGACGTCGTGACAAACGCCGCACTGGGGTAACGAGCGGCCAGCAGCGCCCCCCAGGCCATCTTGCCCAGATAGAGGGCACCGATCAGCTTGATCCCCGTGAACAGCAGGGGGGCGCCGGCGATCAACAGGCTGATGCCGGTGAGGCTCAGGGTGGCGTGGAGCAGGATGGCCAGCGAGATGCCGAGCGCCGCCCCGATGGCGAGGGGGCGATGTTGACAGCTACGCAGGATCAGGGCGACATCCGGCCCTGGGCTGGCGAGGGCAACCAGGTGCATGGCACCCAGGGTGAGAAACAGGGAGGCGTACATGGGGATCTCCATCAATCTGACTTGTCCCCAGTCTCCCGTCTGGCGGGGATGATGGCTTGTAAACTATTGCACCGGGTTCGGCGTGCCTCACAGGGGGCGCCGCATCTGCTCCCGATAGCGGGCCGGTGTCACGCCGTAGGCCTGGGCGAAGCCCCGATGAAAGTGGCTCTGGTCGAAGAAGCCCACTGCCAGGGCTACCTCGCTCGGCACCATCCCCTCCGCCAGCAGTCGCTTCCCCTGCTCGAGCCGCAGCCGTTTGAGCCAGGCATAGGGGGTCATGCCGGTGCGCTTCTTGAATTGGCGCAGGAAGGCGAAGCGATCGAGCCCCACCTGGGTGGCGAGCTCCTCCAGGGTGTGAGGCTGATCCAGGGTGGCGAGCAGCCGTTCGCGCAGGAAGCGCAACTGGGGATCGGCCAGGGCGTGTCGCTGCACCGGCAAGGCGAAGAGCTCCCCGAGCAGCTCGAGCAGCAGCCCCTCGACCAGCAGGGGATCCGCCTGCGGTTGCTCCAGGCAGGCATGCAGCCGGGCAAATCCCAGATAGAGGTCGGGGCGGGGTACCAGAGAGGTGGCAAAGAAACGCTCGCCGCCGGGTAGCAGCCGGTGGATGAACTCGGGGGGCAGCGAGAAGACCCGCACCTCGTACCCCTCCGGCAACAGGCTGGTGCCATCGTGCATCTCGTCCGGGTTGACGGTGGAGAGGCACCCCTCGATCAGCCGGTGGCTGCTGCCCTTGTGGATAAACTTCTGCCCTCCCTGCTGCACCAGGCCTATGTGGTAATCCAGATGGACGTGGCGGCCATAGCTGAACTCCCGGTGGCGAGCACGGCACAGCTCGACCCCGGGAAGCAGGGGGGATTGCCAGTAGCGGATGAGGGTACTTGATTCCATAGCCCCATTCTTAGCGCAAAGGGAGGGCGGACGCTTGTAAAAAATTGCAGCGCAAAAACAGAAGGCCCTGGCGGGCCTTCGGGGTCAGGTAGCGGGGGCCGCCGTCTTGCGGCTGCGGCGCAGCCCGTCGAGGCTAAACAGCACCAGGGCGCTCCAGATACAGGCGAAGGTGATGGTCTTGTCCATCAGCAGAGGCTCGCCGTACTGGGTCACCGCCAGGATAAACATCAGGCTCGGGCCTATGTACTGGAAGAAGCCCAGGGTCGAGAGCTTGAGGCGAGTGGCGGCGGCGGTGAAGCAGAGCAGGGGCACGGTCGTCACCAGGCCGGCGGCGACCAGCAGCAGGTTGAGGCTGGCCGGATTGGCGCCGAGGTGGCTGGTGGGAGTGTCGGCGATGCCCCACAGATAGACGGCGGCAGCCGGCAGCATGATCAGGGTCTCCAGCAGCAGGCCGGTGAGGGCATCGAGGGCCAGCTTCTTGCGGATGAGTCCATAGAGGGCGAAGGTCGAGGCCAGTACCAGGGCGATCCAGGGGAGTGAGCCGAAGGCCACCAGTTGTACCAGCACCCCGAAGGTGGCCAGGGCGACGGCCCCCCACTGCAGGCGGCGCAGCCGTTCGCCAAGAAAGAAGAGCCCCAGCACCACGTTGAACAGGGGATTGATGTAGTAACCCAGACTGGCATCGAGCATGTGGCCGTTGTTGATGGCCCAGATAAAGAGCAGCCAGTTACCCCCCACCAGGGTCGAGGTGAGGGCGAGCAGGGCCAGTTGGCGTGGCTGTTTCAGTACCGCCTGCACCCGGTGCCACTGACGCTTGAGCAAGACCAGCGCCAGCAGCAACACGAAGGACCAGATGACGCGATGGGTCAGGATCTCGCCGGCGGGTACCTGGCTAATCAGCTTGAAGTAGATGGGGGCCAGCCCCCACAGGGTGTAAGCGGACAGGGCAAAGATCACCCCCTGACGTTGGGAAGCGGATTGCATGTGATTGACGCCTTGTTGTTATGGGTGATGAGGATCACAAAACGTCAGTGTAGCGGGAGTGTTAACCGGAAAGAAGGGGGTCAGCCGCCGCGGCGGATATTGGTGACATCCTTGAGCAGCCAGAGCATCAGGGCGATGGCGGAGATCCAGGGCCCCCAGGTGACATAGGCCTCGCCCTGCCCGAGGGCATAGAAGAGCAGGGGCAGTCCGATGACCAGAAACAGCACACTTCCTATGAAAAACAGCATTTTTCTATTAAATATAAAGAGTTGCCACATTGATGATTATATCGATTGGGCCTCGTCTGGGAAGGGGTAAATGAAAAAAGGGGGATATTCCCCCTTTTTGTTTTCTGAGTGCTTGTTTATGGCACTAATCGAGCTGGATCCAGGTGCTTTTCAGCTCGGTATATTTTTCGAGGGCGTGCAGGGACTTGTCGCGCCCGTTGCCCGACTGCTTGTAGCCCCCAAACGGCATGGTCATGTCGCCACCGTCCCAGTTGTTGACGAAGACGGTGCCGGCGCGCAGGGCGCGTGAGGTTTTCACCGCCTTGCTGATGTCGGAGGTCCACACTGCCGCGGCGAGGCCATAACAGGTGTCGTTGCCGAGCCGGATCGCCTCTTCCAGGGTGTCGAAGCCGGTGATGGCAAGCACGGGCCCGAAGATCTCCTCGCGGAAGATGCGCATCTGGGGCGTCACATCATCGAAGATGGTCGGGGTGATGTAAAAACCACCGCTCTCCTGATTGCAGCGTTCACCCCCCAGTCGCAGGGTCGCCCCCTCTGCCTTGCCCGAGGCGATGTAGCAGAGCACCTGCTCCATCTGCAGGCCATCAACCATGGCGCCGATGCGGGTGGCCGGATCCAGCGGATTGCTGCTTACCCACTCGCGGGCGTACTCCACCACCCGGGCCACAAACTCGGCCTTGATGCTGTTTTGCACCAGCAGACGAGAGGCAGCGGTGCACACTTCACCCTGGTTATAGAAGATGGCCGAGGCGGCGGTGCGGGCGGCCAGCTCGAGGTCCGGCGCGTCTGCCAGCACTATGTTGGGGCTCTTGCCACCACACTCCATAAAGGCGCGCTTGAGGTTGGACTTGCCCGAACACTCCACCAGGTGTTTGCCGATCTTGGTCGAGCCGGTGAAGGTGATGCAGTCCACATCCATGTGCATGGCCAGCGCCTCACCCACGGTGTGACCAAAGCCGGGCAGCACATTGAAGACGCCATCGGGGAGTCCGGCCTGTTTGGCCAGTCCGGCGATGCGGATGGCGGTCAGGGGGGATTTCTCCGAAGGCTTGAGGATCACCGAGTTACCTGTGGCCAGTGCGGGCCCCAGTTTCCAGCAGGCCATTACCAGGGGGAAGTTCCACGGCACTATGGCGGCGACTATGCCCAGCGGCTCGCGGGTGACCAGGGCCAGGGCCCCCTCTTCGACCGGGGCCACCTCGTCGTAGATCTTGTCGATCGCCTCGCCGTTCCAGGCGATGCAGTTGGCGGCGGCCGGGGCGTCATAGCCGATGGCGTCACCTACGGGTTTGCCCATGTCGAGGGACTCGAGCAGAGCGAGCTCTTCCACATGCTCGCGCATCAATGCAGCGAAGCGTTGCAGGATCAGCTTGCGCTGCTTGGGCGGTAGGCCGGCCCAGCGGCGCTCCTCGAAGGCGCGGCGTGCGGCCTGTACCGCCAGCTCGGCATCGGCAGCGTCACAGGCGGCCACCTTGGCCAGCAGACGACCGTTGGCCGGGTTGATGCAGTCGAGGGTGGCGCCCGAGTTGGCGTCGACATAAGCGCCGTCGATAAAGGCACGAGCCTCGATCTTCAGGGTGGCGGCGCGTTGTTCCCAGTCGGCCAGGGTGAGAGTGGACATGTTCGCTCCTTGAACGGATGGCTCACGATTGCATCACTATGCTAAACAACCAGGCCGAAGTAAATCGTGTTTGTAACAATTTCTTAAACATTATCAGAAGGTGGCCGGGCTGTTGGCCGAGATGAGTACGCACTCCTGATCTCCCGCGTTGCGAAAGCGATGGGGGGTACGGCTGTCGAAGTAGTAGCCGTCGCCGGGTTGCAGCAGATAGACCTGCTCACCCACCGTCACCTCGGCGCTGCCGGCGATGATGATGCCGCACTCCTCACCCTCGTGGCTCAGCATCTCGGCCCCGGTGTCGGCTCCCGGCGGCAGTACTTCCTTGAGCATGCCGATGGTGCGGTTGGCCCGGCTGTGGCCGACCAGCCGGTAGCTGATGGGGTGGCTGCCGAGATCGGGCATCTCGTCGGCACGGAAGATCACCTCGGTATCCATCTCGGTCTCGTCGGTGAAGAAGTTGGCCAGGGACATGGGGATCCCCTCCAGCACCTTGCGCAGAGAGGCGACCGACGGGCTGACCTGATTCTTCTCGATCTGGGAGATGAATCCGTTGGTTACTCCCGAGCGCTTGGCCAACTCGCGCTGGGAGAGCCCGGCCCTGGTGCGTACCGCCTTGAGGCGATTGCCGATATCCATCGATAGAGACTCCCTCTGTTGCTTTGCTGTTTACTATTGTTGTATTTGTGTTAATTATCTTATACCACCCGTATGGGTTGGAACCAATAAGTCGGGGGCGAATCTTCTCCCCTTTTTCAGGCTTCAGGTGTTTAATTTAATACCCGCTAGTCATTAATAGCTAAACACCTTAGGACGAGGTGATCATGAAACCTGTCAACGAGATACAGACGCCCCAGGATCTCTCCGCCTTCTGGATGCCGTTTACCGCCAATCAGCAGTTCAAGGCGGCACCGCGCATCCTCACATCGGCGCAGGGAATGCATTATTACTCAGAGGACGGCCGCAAGATACTGGATGGTACCGCCGGCCTCTGGTGTTGCAACGCCGGCCATGGCCGTCGGGAGATTGCCGAGGCCGTGTCGGCCCAAATCAGTCACCTCGACTTCGCCCCGACGTTTCAGATGGGGCACCCGCTCCCCTTCGAGCTGGCCGACCGCCTGGTGGAGATCGCCCCCCCCGGCTTCAAGCATGTCTTCTACACCAACTCGGGTTCCGAATCGGTCGACACCGCCCTCAAGATCGCCCTGGCCTGGCAACGAGCCCGTGGCGAGGGAACCCGCACCCGCCTCATCGGCCGCGAGCGTGGCTATCACGGGGTCGGCTTCGGCGGCATCTCGGTCGGGGGAATTCCTGCCAACCGCAAATGGTTCGGATCCCTGCTACCCGGGGTCGATCACCTGCCCCACACCCTGGATATCGCCCGCAACGCCTTCACCCGTGGCCTGCCGGACGAGAACCTGACCCTGGCCGACGAGCTGGAGAAGCTGGTCTTCCTGCACGATGCCAGCAACATCGCCGCCGTCATCGTCGAGCCTATCGCCGGTAGTACCGGTGTGCTCCTGCCACCCAAGGGCTATCTCAAGCGGTTGCGCGAGATCTGCACCAAGCACGGCATCCTGCTCATCTTCGACGAGGTGATCACCGGTTTCGGTCGTCTCGGTTCGCCGTTCGCCGCCCAGGAGTTCGATGTCCAGCCTGACATCATCACCACCGCCAAGGGACTCACCAATGGGGCGATCCCCATGGGGGCCGTGCTGGTACAGGGGCACATCTACGACGACATGATGGCCGCCGGCAAGGGAGCCATCGAGCTGTTCCACGGCTACACCTACTCGGGCCATCCGGTGGCCGCCGCCGCCGGTCTGGCGACCCTGGATATCTACCAGAATGAGGGGCTGCTGACCCGGGCGCGCGACATGGCGGGTTACTGGGAGGAGGCGGTACACGCCCTGCGTGGCTGCAAGCACGTCAAGGATATTCGCAACTACGGCCTGGTGGCGGGGATCGAGCTCGAGCCCATGGCCGGAGCACCCGGCAAGCGCGCCTATGAGGTGTTTGTGCGCTGCTTCGAGAAGGGGGCCCTGATCCGGGTGACCGGCGACATCATCGCCCTCTCGCCCCCCCTTATCATAGAGCGCGAGCAGATCGATCAACTCTTCAACCTGCTGCAGGATGTCCTGCAGGCCCAGGCCTGATATCACGGAGGATGCATGACCACCTTGGGGACGGTCGCCACGGGGCGAGCCACGGCGGACGCTCCGCCCCCATCCACAATCCCGCAACGGGGGAGGAGATTGGCCGGGTGGCCCTCTCCTCGGCGGCCGAGTGCGCCGAGGCGATCGCGGTCGCCGAACGGGCCTTTCCTGCCTGGGCCCAGACCCCGCCTCTGGTGCGGGCACGAGTGATGTTCCGCTTCAAGGCCCTGATGGAAGAGCACAGGGACGAGTTGGCGGCCCTCATCACCCGGGAGCACGGCAAGGTGCTGAGCGACGCCCAGGGGGAGCTGACCCGGGGGCTGGAGGTGGTGGAGTTTGCCTGCGGCATTCCGCACCTGCAGAAGGGGGAGCACTCCCAAAACGTGGGACGCGGGGTGGACAGCTGGTCCATGATGCAGCCGCTTGGGGTGTGCGCCGGCATCACGCCGTTCAACTTTCCGGCCATGGTGCCCTTGTGGATGTTCCCGGTGGCGCTGGCCTGCGGCAACAGCTTCGTGCTCAAGCCGTCGGAGAAGGATCCCGGTCTCTCCCTGCGCATGGCCGAGCTGCTCAAGGAGGCGGGTCTGCCGGATGGGGTGTTCAACGTCATCAACGGCGACAAGGAGGTGGTCGACGTGCTGCTGACCGACTCGCGGGTGCAGGCGGTGTCGTTTGTCGGATCCACCCCCATCGCCGAGTACATCTATGCCACCGCCTCGGCCCACGGCAAGCGGGTGCAGGCTCTGGGTGGCGCCAAAAACCACATGGTGGTGATGCCGGATGCCGATCTCGATGGCGCCGTGAGTGCCCTGATGGGGGCGGCTTACGGGGCGGCGGGTGAGCGCTGCATGGCTATCTCGGTGGCGGTGGCAGTGGGTGACCAGGTGGCCGATGCCCTGGTGGCTCGTCTCACCCCCCTGGTGGAGCAGCTGCGCGTCGGCCCCGGGCTCGGGGTCACTCCGGAAAACGAGATGGGCCCCCTCATCAGCAAGGAGCACCTGGCGCGGGTGCGCGGTTACGTGGATCAGGGGGTGGCCGAGGGGGCCGAGCTGGTGGTCGACGGTCGCCCGTTTGGCCACGGGGAGGGTTACTTCATCGGTGGCTGCCTGTTTGACCGTGTGAGCCCGTCTATGCGCGTCTATCAGGAAGAGATCTTCGGGCCGGTGCTCTGCGTGGTGCGGGTGCCCGATTACGAGACGGCGCTGACCCTCATCAACCAGCACGAGTATGGCAATGGTACCGCCATCTTCACCGCCGACGGTCTGACGGCCAGGGACTTCACCCAGCGCGTCCAGGTGGGTATGGTAGGGGTCAACGTGCCCATCCCGGTGCCCATGGCCTTCCACAGTTTCGGTGGCTGGAAGCGATCCCTGTTCGGACCGCTTCACATGCACGGGCCGGATGGCGTGCGTTTCTATACCCGCATGAAGACGGTGACCGCCCGCTGGCCGGAAGGGGAGCGCAGTGGCGCCAGCTTCATCATGCCCACCATGAAGTGATGCAAGGAGCAAACTGGATGAAACTGGGGATCCTCGACTGCGATCGGCTCGATGCCGACTATGCCGAGCGTTTTGGTCGGGTCTATTCGGAGATGTTTATCGCCGGATTCCGGGCTTTGCAGCCGGATCTGGCCTTCTCGGTCTGGGCCGCCTGTGATGGCGAGTTGCCGGCGGATCTCCAGGAGTGCGACGCCTGGCTCATCACAGGTTCACGTCACGATGCCTACAGCGATCTCCCCTGGGTCGTGGCCCTGCGCGACTGGATCCTACGAGCCGATGCGGCCGGGGTGCCCCTGGCGGGTGTCTGCTTCGGTCATCAGGCCATCGCCCAGGCGCTCGGCGGGGCGGTGAACAAGTCGGCCAAGGGGTGGGGGCTCGGGGTTGCGGTTAACCCCGTGCTTGCCGAACGTGACTGGATGGTGCCGAGCGCGCCGCAGATCCGGGTCCTGGCGAGCCATCAGGATCAGGTGGAGTCTCTGCCACCGGGGGCGCTGCGCCTGGCGGGCAACGATTTTTGTCCCAACTTCATGTTCCAGCACGGGGAGCACGTGGTGGCCATTCAGGGTCATCCCGAGTTTCCGGTGGAGTACGACCGGGCCCTCATCGAGAAGCGGCGTGATAGCCTCGGGGAGGCGCGCTATCAGGCCTGCCTCGCCACCCTGGAGCAGGGGGTCGATTCGAGCCTGGTGCTGCGCTGGATCCTGCAGTTTCTCGGCCTGCTGGTGCCGGTGGGAGTGGGTCTCTCCTGAGGCGGTTTGTCAGGGCACCGGGCCGAATGCTAGATTCTTTAGGAAAATGAAGGAACAAGCGGCGATTGGCCCGGCCTCGGATGATAAACTGGCCGCCCTTCGGGGCGGCCATTTTCCTAAGGTCGCCCGACGAGACGCCAGCCAGCGAGGGACGAGCCTTGAAATTGCAGCAGTTGAAGTACTTGATCGCGATACGGGACCACAATCTCAACGTCTCGGCCGCCTCCGAGGCGCTCTATACCAGCCAGCCCGGGGTCAGCAAACAGATCGGTCTGCTCGAGGGAGAGCTGGGGGTGCGCATCTTCGAGCGGCGTGGCAAGCACCTGCACCGCATCACCCCGGTGGGAGAGGAGATCATCAAGTGTGCCGAGGCGATGCTTAACATAGAGAGCAAGATCAAGGCGATTTCCCGTGAGTATCTCGATCCGACCGTGGGCACCCTCAATATCCACACCACCCACACCATAGCGCGCCACCTGCTGCCGAAATCGGTCACCTACTTCACCAAGAAGTACCCCAAGATCTCGTTCCACCTGCACCCCGTGATGTCGGCCAGTAAGGATCAGATCAGCAAGGGGTATTCGGATTTCTCCATCGTGGCCCACGAGATCGGCTTCGATAAGGATCTCATCGTGCTGCCTGCCTATTTGTGGACTCTCTCCCTGGTGGTGCCCAAGGATCACCCCCTGGCCAGGGTGAAACGTCCGACCCTGGAGCAGCTCTGCGACTATCCCATCCTCAGCTACGAGAGCGGGGCGACCGGTCGCAAGGTGCAGGACGAGGCGTTTGAGACCGCCGGGCTCACCCCCAACTACTACATGACGGTGATGGATGCCGGTGTCATCAAGCGCTACGTCGAACTGGGGTTCGGTATCGGCATCATCTCCTCTCTGGTGGCCAACGACACCGATGCCCCGGATCTGGTGGCCATCAACCTGGAGCACCTCTTTACCCCCTGCCCGGCCTATCTCTGTTTTAGCAAGAGCATACTGCTGCAGAACTATATGTATGACTTCATCACCACCTTTTCACCCCACCTCACCAAGGAGGTGATCCAGAACGTGATGCAGCAGCCGACCCAGGCCCGCATCGACGAGCTGTTCCAGGAGGTGGTGCTGCCCGTCTATTGATCCCGATCGCGCCGTCTCCCCTTCTTTCTTGTGGGGCGGCGCTCCCTGCGCTCTACTGAGTCTCCACCCCTGCGAGAGATCCCCCCATGTCCCGTCTGCTGCTGCTTGCCAATCTCAACTGTGATCATGTCCTCTCCCTCTCCGAGCCGCTGGTGGCCGGGGCACGGCTGCAATATCTGGATCAGGGGCGACGGTTGGGAGGGGGGGCTGCCAATACCGGAGTCGGACTGGTGTGGGCGGGTCACGAGGTACTGATCGCCTCCCGGATCGGCCTCGACGAGGCCGGCGACTGGCTGCTGGAGCAGGCGGCGGGCTACGGGCTGGACTGTCGCCATGTGGAGCGCTTCGGCGGGGAAACCGGCGAGTTGCTGGTGTTGGTGGACTCGACCGGCGAGCGCACCATATTGCGCCGGCCCCGTCGGCCCGACCTGCCCGGCGAGCTGCCGACCAGCGGGATCGATTGCCTCTATGTGAACTATCCGGGCTCGGTGGTGATCCCCTACATGCGTCAGATGCTGGGTCAGAGCTTCGTGGTGGCCCAATACCCCAAGGGGGGGCAAGTGCGTCGTCCCTGCCACGTCCTGGTCGCCTCGCGCAGCGATCTGGAGAGCCAGGAGGATCTCTGGCAACAGGCACGCCAGATCGGCGGGGAGAGCCTGCAGTGGCTGGTGCTGACCGAGGGGAAGGAGGGGGCTTTGGCCCTTCATGGGGAGGAGCAGATCCGGGTGCCGGCTCGGCCGGTATCAGTGGTCGATACCACGGGGGCAGGGGATGCCTTCGCCGGTGGGCTGATCCACGGGCTTGCCTCGGGCATGGCCATGGAGCAGGCGTTGCAGTGTGCGGTGGACTGGGGGGCATTTGCGGTGGCCTCGGAGAGTTCGATCCCCTCCGTAGCGTTGAAAAAGTGGCTTAAAACCCCTCACTAGCGGCAACTAGTCGGCATTTTTGCGATTAATCAAAGAAAGTGCCGATTTATCTCCATCTTTATCGACACCCTGTTGTCCAGCTCTTACCCTTGCCTGACTATCCCAGGTGACCCGCATTCGCCGGTGTCCGTTGGCTGTATCAACGAGGCAAGCATTCCATGCAACTGACACGATTTACCGACTACGCCCTGCGTACCCTGACCTTCCTGGCGGTACAACCGGAAGATCGCCTGTCGACCATCACGGAGGTGGCCGATACCTTCGCCATCTCCCGTAACCATGTGGTCAAGATCGTGCATCAGCTCGGCATCAAGGGATACATTGAGACGGTACGGGGCAAGCACGGCGGCATCCGCCTCGGTCGCTCTGCGGTCTCTATCAACCTGCGCGACGTGGTGGTGGACATGGAGAACATCCTCTGCCCCGCCTACTGCAAGAGCGACAACTGCCGCCTGGCCGGTGGCTGCCGGGTGCAGGGGATATTGCGCAAGGCGATGAACGCCTTCCTCGACGTGCTGGGAGAGTACACCCTGGCCGATGCGGTGCGCGATCCGGCGCGCCTCTGCCACCTGTTGGGGCTGGAGCCGGACGATCTGCTGGCGGTGGGCTAAGGCCTCACCGGGAGAGACGGAGCCTCAGGGCTCCGTTTTTGTTTTGGGGTGCCGCTCCAGGGTGATGGCGCCGTGGAAACAGGCCAGCCCACAGGCGCCGCAGCCGTCGCACGCCTCGTGGTTGAGCTGTACCCCTTGGGGGGTCACCTTGATGGCGAGCCGGGGGCAGGCATCCTCGCACAGCAGGCAGTAGTAACCAAGGCTGGCCTGGCACTGGGCCGAGACGCGCACCCGGGTCTGTATCTGACGGCCCAGGGCAAGGTCCAGGGCGCCGGTCGGGCAGGCGCGGGCACAGCTGCCACAATAGCTGCACTGGCCGCAGGAGAGATCCAGGATAGGAGTCCCCAGGATGGCCGAGCCCCGATACTCGGCGCGATCGGCCGGGTGCAACAACCCCTGGGGGCAGGCCCGAAAGCAGTCACCGCAGCGATTGCACAGGGCGAGGAACTGCTTCTCTTCGATGGCCCAGGGGGGTCTTGCCTCCTGGCAGGTGACGGGGGGTGTACGCAGAGGTACCAGGGTGCGTCGCAGCCACTGGCACAGGGTGTGATCCATGATGGCTCCTGTTACCCATTTAGGGTTAACTTTACGGGAATCTCTGCCCACAAGCCAGCACCACGGGATCGCCAGCAGGGATGGGCTTGTGTAAGCTAGCCCCAGTTTCCACCCGCAGATCGCTTCCTCTATGTTGCTCTTTTTCTGGCGCGCGTCGCTGCTCTACATGTTTCCCGGCGTCATCCTCCTCTATATGCGGCTGACCGATACCCCCTTCGCCGAGATCGATCAGGGGGTGAATAACCACAAGTGGCTGCTGATCGCCCTCTATTGTGCCTATGTCCTGTTTTGGGGGCTGGCCAACCGCTATCTGGAACAACTGCTACGGCGACGGGGTCTGCGATGAGCCCACAGGAGTGGTTGTTGCTGGGGGCCGGCGTTGTGCTTTGCACTCTGGGCGGTTGGTTGGCGGGACGCCATGAGAGTCGCCGCCTGAGAGAGGCACTGACCGAGTCACAGGTGCGTGGCGATGCCCTGTTGCAGCGGCTCGACGAGCTTAACGACGAGCGGCTTCATCAAGAGGCCCGTCAGGAGGAGCGCCAGCAGCTGATCATGAGGCTGACGGCCCGTATCAAGGAGCTCGAGGCCATGCTGCGCGCCGAGCGCCAGGCCGCCGCCGAGAGGCAGCAACTGCTCAAGGAGAACGAGGCGCGACTGGTGCAGCAGTTCGAAAACCTCTCCAATCGCATGATCGAGCAGAACTCGGCCCAGTTTCGCGATCTCAACCAGCACAGCCTGGATCGGGTGCTCACTCCCTTGCGCGAGCAGATCGAGGGTTTCCGTCGTCAGGTGGGCGAAACCCATGCCCAGGAGACGGAGCAGCGTCACAGCCTGCGCTTCGAGCTGGAGCGCCTGGCCGAACTCAATGCCCGCATGACCGAAGAGGCGGCGGCCCTGACCCGAGCCCTCAAGGGGGACAGCAAGCAGCAGGGCAACTGGGGGGAGGTGGTGCTGGCACGCATCCTCTGTGAGTGCGGACTGCGCGAGGGACACGAGTATCAGACCCAGGTCAGCCTCACCTCCGACAAGGGGCAGCGCTATCAACCCGATGTGATCGTAGAGCTGCCCCAGGGGAAGCAGATCATCATCGACGCCAAGGTGTCGCTGACGGCCTACGAACGCTGGTTCAACAGCGATGACGAGCTGGAGAAGGCGGTTGCCCTGAAGGAGCATGTGGCGTCGGTGCGAAACCACATCCGCGAGCTGGGGCGCAAGGATTATCAGCAGCTACCCGGGGTGCGAACCCTCGACTATGTGCTGATGTTCGTGGCGGTGGAGCCCGCCTTCCTGGTGGCGCTGGAGGCCGATCCCGGCCTGGTGCGCTATGGCCTCGAGCACAACATACTGCTGGTGAGCCCAACCAACCTGATGGTGGCCCTGCGCACCATCGAAAACCTGTGGCGGGTCGACCGGCAGAACCAGAATGCCCGCCTTATCGCCGAGCGTGCCGGGCGGCTCTACGAGAAGCTGCGTCTGTTTGTGGAGGAGATGCAGAGCCTGGGCGGTAGCCTGCAGCGGGCCCACGAGAGTTACGACAAGGCGATGGGGCGTCTCGCCAGCGGTCGCGGCAACCTGCTGGCGCAGGCGGAGCGGCTGCGGGAATTGGGGGTCGAGGTGCCCAAATCCCTACCGGAGGCGCTGGTGGAGCAGGCGCTGGAGCAGGATGAGCGACCCCGGCGCGAGGGATAGCCGAGAGTGAAGAGGCAGCCGGGAGGCTGCCTCTTTGCATTACTGGCGCCAGAAGGCGGGGAAGAAGAGTACCGCCACCGTCAGGATCTCGAGGCGCCCCAGCATCATGCCAAACGAGAGGATCCACTTGGCCGAGTCGGGCAGGCCGGCGAAGTTACCACTCGGACCGATTACCGGCCCCATGCCCGGACCCACGTTGGCCACCGCCGTGATGGAGCCGGAGATGGCGGTGAGGGGATCCAGGCCGATGGCGCCGAGCAGGGCGGCGATCACCAGGATCACGGCGAAGTAGGCCAGCACGAAGGCGATCATGGAGCGCACTATGCTCTCGCTCACCGGACGGCCATTGTACTTCTGGGGGAAGACCCCGGAGGGGTGCATCAGTTGCAGCATCTGCTTGCGAAACAGGGCGAAGGAGAGCTGTACCCGGAAGATCTTGAGGCCGCCGGCGGTGGAGCCGGAGCAGGCGCCCAGCATCAGCAGGAAGATGAAGAGGATGCTGGTGAGTGGTCCCCAGGTGCCAAAGTCGCCGAGGCCATAGCCGGTGGTGGTGAGCACAGAGACGATGTTGAAGCTGCTGATGCGCAGGGCATCCCAGAATTCGAAGGTGCCCCGCTGCCAGAGATAGAGGGTCATCACCAGGGTGATCCAGACCACCAGCCAGAAGAAGCCGCGTACCTGGGCGTCGCGCAGCAGGCTGGTGTCGCGGCGGGTGAGGCTCTGCACGTAGAGCAGGAAGGGGAGTCCCCCCAGAAACATGAAGACGGTGCCGATCCAGTGGGCAGCGTTGGAGAAGTGGGACATGGACTGATCCGAGGTGGAGTAGCCCCCGGTGCTGAGCGTCGTCATGGCATGGTTGACCGCCTCGAAGGTGGTCATGCCGCTCGCCCAGTAGGCGAGGAAGCAGAGCATGGAGAGCACCAGATAGACCAGCACTATGTTGTTGGCCACCGTCTTGGCGCGTGGGGCGCTCTTGTCAGACCAATCCGAACTCTCGGTCTGGAACAGCTTCATGCCCCCCACGTTGAGGTAGGGCAGCACCGCCACCGCCATCACGATAAAGCCTACCCCGCCCAGCCACTGCAGGATGGAGCGCCACAGCAGGATGCTGTGGGCCATGTTGTCGAGGCCCGATAGCACGGTCGAGCCGGTGGTGGTCACCCCTGACATGGTCTCGAAGTAGGCGTCGGTGAAGGCGATGTGGTTGATAAAGACGAAGGGGAGGGCGCCGAAGATACAGACCACGGCCCACACCGAGGTAGTGAGCAGGAACATCTCGCGCACCCCCAGGCGAAACTCCGCCTTGCGCCCGTAGTGCAGGCAGAGGAAGGCGGCACCATGGGTGATCAACACCGATTTGAGAAACTCGACAAACCCTTCCGTGCCGGTCACCAGCGCCAGCAGGGTGGGCAGCCACATGAAGAGTGCCAGCTTGGAGAGCACCAGGCCCAGGGTGAAGAGGATGGGACGCAGCTTGATCATGGATGAGAGTCTGGTCGTTGATTAACAAAGGGCCCGGCTCGTCCCGTGGAGGGACGTGGCCGGGCCGGATGGATGCAGAGGCGCGCCATGGGAGCCCTAGAGGAAGAAGGGGCTGGGTTGGAACATCCGCTCCACTTCCGGGATGTATTTCTTGTCCACCAGGAACATCACCACATGGTCATCTTGCTGGATCTTGGTGCGATCGTGGGCGATCAGTACCTCTTCTCCACGGACTATGGCCCCTATGGTGGTGCCCGGCGGCAGCTTGAGCTCGCCGACCGTGCGCCCCACCACCTTGGAGGTCTGCTCATCCCCGTGGGCGATCGCTTCGATCGCCTCGGCGGCCCCCCGGCGCAGGCTGTAGACGTTGGCAATGTCGGCCCGGCGTACGTGGGTCAGCAGGGCCGAGATGGTGGCCTGCTGGGGAGAGATGGCGATATCGATGGGCCCGCCCTGCACCAGATCCACGTAGGCGCCGCGCTGGATCAGCACCAGCGTCTTCTTGGCCCCCATCTTCTTGGCGAGCAGGGCCGACATGATGTTGGCCTCGTCTTCGTTGGTCACCGCGATGAAGACGTCGATCTGGTCAATATGCTCCTCGGCCAGCAGCTCCTGATCCGCCGCATCACCGCAGAAGACGATGGTGTTCTCGAGCTGCTCCGAGAGCTGCTCGGCCCGCTTCTGACTGCGTTCGATCAGTTTGACGCTGTAGCGCTTCTCCAGCTGGCGGGCGAGGCCGGCGCCTATGTTGCCCCCGCCGACGATCATGATGCGGCGGTAGGGGCTCTCGAGGCGTTGCAGCTCGGACATCACGGCCCGGATGTGACCCGCGGCCGCCACGAAGAAGACCTCGTCATCGGCTTCTATGATGGTGGTGCCCTGGGGACGGATGGGCCGCCCCTGGCGAAAGATGGCCGCCACCCGGGTCTCGATATTGGGCATGTGCTCGCGCAGGGTGGAGAGGGCGTTGCCCACCAGAGGGCCCCCATAGTAGGCCTTGACCGCCACCAGGCCGACCCGGCCTCCGGCGAAGTCCACTACTTGCAGGGCGCCCGGGTACTCGATGAGGCGGCGAATGTAGTCGGTGACCAGCTGTTCCGGCGCGATCAGATGATCGACCGGCACCGACTCGGGCAGGAACAGGCGATCCCGCTCGGCCAGGTAGGCCGGTGAGCGGATCCGCGCCACCTTGTTGGGGGTGTTGAAGAGGGAGTAGGCCACCTGACAGGCGATCATGTTGGTCTCGTCACTGTTGGTGACCGCGACCAGCATGTCCGCATCCTGGGCGCCCGCCTCGCGCAGTACCCTGGGGTGGGCACCATGGCCGTTGACCACCCGCAGATCGAACTTGTCCTGCAGTTCGCGCAGGCGGTCGACATCGGTATCCACCAGGGTGATGTCGTTATTCTCCCCGGCCAGGTTCTCGGCCAGGGTGCCGCCCACCTGGCCGGCTCCCAGTATGATGATCTTCATGGTCTGCTCACCGCTTCATCAGCTTGGCGTAGTAGAAGCCGTCCATCCCCAGCTCGCCGGGAAGGAACTGGCGTCCCGGCTGCTCCGGGCCATCGTCCGGAGTCAGGGGGATCAGCTCGGCGTCCGGTGTGGTGGCGAGGAAGGCGCGGATCTGATCCCGATTCTCTTCCGGCAGCACCGAACAGGTCGCATAGAGCAGGGTACCGCCGCTTTTGAGTTTCGACCAGAGGGCATCCAGTATCTGTCGCTGTAGCTGGGAGAGGTCGCGAATGTCCTGATCCCGGCGCAGCCACTTGATGTCCGGATGGCGGCGGATGACACCGGTGGCGGAGCAGGGGGCATCAAGCAGGATACGGTCGAATTGGGGGCCTTCCCACCACTGATCCGGTGCGCTGGCGTCCCCGTGAATAAGGCGGGCCTGCAGACCGATGCGATCCAGGTTCTGCTGCACCCGCTTGAGGCGGTCGGCGTCGGCGTCGACCGCCACCACGCCCGCTAGGGCCGGTTGGCGCTCCAGCAGGTGAGCGGTCTTGCCGCCCGGTGCGGCACAGGCATCGAGCACCCACTCGCCCGGCTGGGGATCGAGCAGGGCAGCCGCCTGTTGGGCGGCGCCATCCTGTACCGAGCAGTCACCGACCTCGAAGCCGGGCAGTTTGGTCACATCGCAGGGGCGCTCGAGCAGTATGGTGTCACTCCCCTCGGCGCCGGCGCTGGCTTCGATGCCGGCCTCGGCGAGGCGCACCAGCATCTGGTCACGGCTCTGACGGCGGGAGTTGTTGCGGATCCACATGGGCGGGCGCTGGTTATTGGCCTCGAGGATCGCCTCCCAGTTGTCGGGATAGGCGTGGCGCAACCGCTTGACCAACCACTCGGGATGGCCCAGCCGCACGCTTGGAATGCGGTCGACCCGCATCAGGATCACCTCGGCACTGCGCTGGAAGTTGCGCAGTACGCCGTTGATCAGGCCGCGCAGGGCCTGGCCCTTGAGCAGCTTGGTGGCATTGACCGTCTCGGCCACGGCGGCGTGGGGCGGGATACGGGTGTAGATGAGCTGATAGAGGCCCACCAGCAGCAGATAATGGAAGATGCGGCTCTTGTTCTTGAGGGGCTTGTCCATCATCTCGCCGACGGCGGCGTCGAGACGGGGCAGCCAGCGCAGGGTGCCGTAGCAGAGCTCCTGCAGCAGGGCGCGATCGCGCGGGGCGACCTGCTCCTGGGCGGCCGGCAGCACGGCGGAGAGGGAGTTGCCGTGGTCCAGCACCTGTTGCATGACCAGAGCGGCCTGAGCACGTGTTTTCATCGGGTTACCTTGATTGAGCGCTCGGAAACGAAGAGGGCGGGGCCGGACCCCGCCCCGTCAAGCTAGCGTGGTTCCGACGGTGAACCAGTCACGACGGGAGTTGAGCAGATCCTGTACCGCCATCGGTTTCTTGCCCGGCGGTTGCAGGGTCAGCAGACGCAGTACGCCCCGTCCGGTGGCGACGTCGATCCCCTCCCGGTCGGCCTTGAGCAGGGTGCCAGGCGCCTGGCCGTGGTCGCGCTCCACGACCTCGGCGGACCACACCTTGACGGTGTGCTCTGCCACCTCGCACCAGCTGATGGGCCAGGGATTGAAGGCCCGGATGCAGCGCTCGATGGCGACGGCCTCCAGGCGCCAGTCGATGCGCGCCTCTTCCTTGGAGAGCTTCTCGGCGTAGTTGGCCTGGGCGTCATCCTGAGGTTCTGCATGGGTATCGCCAGTGGCCATGGCATCGACGGTGTCGACCAGGGCCTGCGGACCCAACTCGGCCAGCTTGTCATAGAGAGTGGCCGAGGTCTCGTCGGCGGCGATGGGGCAGGTGACCTTGCGGATCATGGCCCCGGTGTCGAGTCCCACGTCCATCTGCATGATGGTCACGCCGGTCTCGGCATCGCCGGCCCAGATGGAGCGCTGGATAGGGGCGGCGCCGCGCCAGCGCGGCAGCAGGGAGCCGTGGACGTTGATGCAGCCCAGACGCGGAGTGTCGAGGATCACCTTGGGAAGGATCAGGCCATAGGCCACCACCACCATGAGATCGGCCCCCAGAGCGGCCAACTCGGCCTGGGCGGATTCATTGCGCAGGGTGGCGGGCTGGTAGACCGGCAAGTCGTGGGCCAGGGCCAGCGCCTTGACCGGGCTGGCGGTCAGCTTCTGGCCGCGCCCGGCCGGCTTGTCCGGTTGGGTGTAGACGGCCACCACCTCATGCTCGGAAGACAACAACGCCGCCAGATGACGGGCGGCGAAGTCGGGAGTACCGGCAAAAATCAGTTTCAGCTTGCTCAAACGGTCATCCTCAGGCGCTCTTGCGCTCCTCGCGTGCCTGTTTCTCCAGCTTCTGACGAATGCGCTGGCGCTTCAGGGGAGAGAGGTAGTCGACAAACAGCTTGCCGATCAGGTGATCCATCTCGTGCTGGATGCAGATGGCGAGCAGATCGTCGGCCTCCAGTTCGAAGAATTCACCCTTGGCATTTTGGGCGCGGATCTTGATCTGTTCGGCGCGCGGTACCAGTGCCCGGCTACCGGGCACGGAGAGGCACCCCTCCTCGATGCCGGTGCTGCCCGATTGTTCCAGCACGACCGGATTGATCAGCACCAGGCGCTCGTCACGCTCTTCGGAGACATCGATGACGATGATGCGCTGATGGACATCGACCTGAGTCGCGGCCAGACCTATGCCCTCTTCGGCATACATGGTCTCAAACATATCATCTACAATTACTTGCAGTTCCGGAGTGAAAGCCTCGACGGGTGCAGCGACGGTGCGCAGACGCTCATCGGGGAAGCGCAGTACATCTAGAATGGCCATAAATGAGTTCTTGAGCCTTATATAAAAAAGATTGATGCTGGCGTAATTCTAGTCATTTACGCCGGCAAAAAACAGTCACAGGCCCCCGCAGAGGACACAAGGAGTGTTATGAATCTGACGCGAACTGCCCTGATTTTCCTGTTGTTTGGTTCCACGCTCGGGGTTGCAGCAGAGTCGCTTGCCCTGCGCAAAGGGTATCCAGAGACCTATACGGTCCAGCGTGGGGACACCCTGTGGGATATAGCCGGACATTATCTACAGAAACCCTGGCAATGGCCAACCCTGTGGAAGGGAAATCCCCAGATAGCCGATCCCCACTGGATCTACCCGGGGGATATCCTTCATCTGACCTGGGTCGATGGTCAGCCGCAACTGGTTCGGGATGGCGGGGGGACAAAGCGGGTGATCACCCTCTCCCCCCGGGTGCGCAGTGACAACAAACTCAATCCCGTGCCGGCCCTGCCTCTCTCCGCCATCTCCCCCTTCCTGAATCAGGATCTCCTCTTCTCCGGCCCGAAACAGGGTGAGGGTCTCCCCTATGTGCTGGGCAACAACGAAGGGCAGCAGGCCATCCTCGATCACCACCCCCTCTTCGTGCAGGGAAGACTGGAACCCGGCAGGGAGTACGGTGTCTATCGCCCCGGTCGCGAGTATCGGGATCCCAAGAGTGGTGACTGGCTCGGCCAGGAGGCCACCCTGACCGGCATAGTGCGTGCCGATATGCAGTGGTCTAACGGTCAGACCCAGGCCACCCTGATCGCCAACAGCCAAGAGGTGCGTCAGGGCGACAGGCTGATGCCCTTGCCGGGGCCTGAGGAGCGGCAGGCGCTCTTCGCCCCCAAGGGGGCGGCACCGATCCTCAACGGGGTCATCGTCGACATGCCCAATCGGATGAGTGTCGCGGGCAAGCTGGATGTGGTGCTGATCAACAAGGGGGCGCTGGACCACATGGCCCCCGGTAGCGTGCTGGATGTGAAGCGTCCCGGCATGGCTCTGGTGCAGACGCGCGGCGAACAACCGGTTTATCGGGACACGGCGAGTGATTTCGATCGCGCCTTCCGCTCTGATCCGACCCTGCAATTGCCTCCCGAGTCGGTGGCGCGCGTCATGTTGTTTCGGGTCTATGACCGCATGAGCTACGGACTGATCCTGCAGAGTCGGGACATGGTTCGGGTAGGTTATTCGGTCGATGCCCCCTGATGACGGCGTGCTCCGGTGGTTGACCCTGTGGGCGGTGCCCGGGGTTGGCCCTGTGACCGCATGGCGGCTGTTGGAACAGGTCGGCGGTGAGATCTCGGCGCTGTTATCTGCCCCGACACAGCAGTTGAGCGAGTGGGGCCTCACCCGCAGTCAGATTGATGCGCTTCATCGCCCTTCTCCCGCCCTCTCTGCGCTTCTTTCCTGGTGTGAGGCGCCTCATCACCACCTGTTGACCCCCGATCACCCCTGTTATCCCCCTCGTCTCAAAGAGATTCCTGCTGCCCCGCTACTGCTCTGGTGCAAGGGGGAGCCTGAGCGGCTGGCGCAGCCCCAGCTGGCCATGGTCGGCAGCCGTCATCCCACCCATGCCGGCCTTGCCTGTGCCCGTGATCTGGCCTGCGACCTGGTCGCCGCGGGTCTGACCATTACCTCAGGTCTGGCACTGGGCATCGATGGGGCCTGTCATCAGGCTGCGCTCGAGGCGGGGGGCATCACCATAGGCGTGCTGGGCTCAGGCCTTGATCGCATCTATCCCCGGCGGCACGGTGCGCTGTCGGAGCGCATTCTGGAACAAGGTGGGGTGCTGGTCTCGGAGTTTGAACCTGGCCAGGGGCCGCTGGCCGAACACTTTCCCCGTCGTAATCGCATCATCAGCGGTCTCTCCCTGGGGACGCTGGTGGTGGAGGCGACCGAGCAGAGCGGGTCACTCATCACGGCACGCTATGCCCTGGAGCAGGGAAGGGAGGTGTTTGCGGTGCCTGGAACTCCTTTGAATCTGCAAGCGACCGGTAGCAACCGCCTCATACAACAAGGGGCAAAACTTGTGATGGATGCGGCCGATATAGTGGAAGAGCTGCTCTGGCCGCCTCCTCGCCCCTCAGCTGACCGTATGGTCAGCCATTGCGAAAAGAGTCGATTGCCAGAGGCCGGCTTGTTGGATAACGTAGATTACGAGGTCACCAGTGTGGATGTCGTTGCCGCCAGGTCCCGTCTTCCGGTCGAAGACGTCCTGGGACAGCTGATCGAGCTGGAGTTGGAAGGCAAGGTGCTGGCGGTGGCAGGTGGATATGTCAGAAGAGGAGGGTGAATCATGTTTGACGTATTGATGTACCTTTTCGAGACCTACATCCACAGCGATGCAGAGGTCATGATCGACCAGGACGAGCTCACCGACGAGCTGAGCCGTGCCGGTTTTCATCAGGACGAAATCTACAAGGCCCTGGGCTGGCTGGAGCGGCTGGCCAATCTGCATGACAGCGAGCGGGAGACTTATGTCACCTGCAGTGCGCCCAGCTCGATGCGTATCTATGCCCCTCAGGAGCTGGATCGTCTGAGTGCCGAGTGCCGTGGCTTCCTGCTCTTCCTCGAGCAGGCCAAGGTGCTCAACGCCGAGACCCGGGAGATCGTCATCGAGCGCCTGCTCGAGCTGGATACTCCGGAGATCGAGCTCGACGACCTGAAATGGGTGGTGATGATGGTGCTGTTCAACGTGCCCGGCAGCGAAAATGCCTACCAGCAGATGGAAGAGCTGGTATTCGACGAGTCGGACGGCGTCCTCCACTGACAGAAGCTGACCGCGCTGCTAGAATCCGGCCCATCCGGACTCTGGCTGCGCGGTGACTCATGTCCAAGATCGATCCTAACCTCTTCTCGGCACACGAGCATGCGCTCGAGCGCGAGCCGTGTCCCCTGTGCGGTGCCGAACTGGTGATCCGCCAGGGCAAGCATGGCCCCTTCCTCGGCTGCAGCGCCTACCCCGGCTGCGACTATATCCGCTCTTTGACCCCCAGTGGACGTGATATCGAGAAGGTGCTCGAGGGGTCGGCCTGTCCCGATTGCGGCCATCCTCTCGCCATCAAGAAGGGGCGTTATGGCCTCTTCGTCGGCTGCACCCAGTTTCCTCTCTGCCATCATATGACCTCTCTGCAGGAACGGGATGAGACCCAGATCCCTTGCCCCGCTTGTGGAGAGGGGCATCTGATCAGCCGTACCTCCCGCTATGGCAAGCAGTTCTACTCCTGCAGCCGCTACCCCGAGTGCAAGTACGTGGTGAACGACAAGCCGGTGCCCATGCCCTGCCCCGAATGTGGTTGGGGAATCCTGGTCGAGAAGCGGGTGCGTGGCTCCCTGCGCTGGGTCTGTCCGCGCAAGGAGTGTGGCAAGCAGGTCGAGCGGGAGTGACGGCTCCGCGCGACAGAAGCATTCCAACAAACGGCGGTGAAGCGCCGGCCCACAACGGATAGCAAAGTGAACATGAACGAACTGGAATGTGCGGTCGCCGCCCTCGAGCGTGACGGGGTGATCGCCTATGCCACCGAGGCGGTGTTCGGGGTCGGTTGCGACCCAGACTCCAAGGTGGCGGTTAACAAGCTGCTTGGCATCAAGCAGCGTCCGGTCGAGAAGGGTTTGATCCTGATCGCCGACAGCCTGGAGCAGTTGCTTCCCTATATCGATATGGATGCCCTGACCCAGGCGCAGCGGGATGCCGTGACTGCCAGCTGGCCCGGCCCTTTCACTTGGGTGATGCCGGCCCGTGCGACCACGCCAGACTGGCTGACCGGCCGGTTCGATACCTTGGCTGTGCGGGTCACAGACCACCCCCAGGTCAAGGCCCTGTGCCGTGCCTTCGGAAAACCACTGGTTTCGACCAGCGCCAATCTGACCGGTGAGGCCCCGGGACGCACCACGGACGAGGTGATCACTGCCCTGGGAGACAGGCTCGACTATGTGCTGCCCGGTGAGGTGGGGGGACGCAGCAACCCCTCTCAAATCCGTGATGCCCGAACCGGCGCCCTGCTGCGCCCTGCCTAGGAGAGCATGATGAACAGACCCGATGTCGCCGCGGTGAAGCACTTCCTGCTCGAGCTGCAGGATCGTATCTGCGCCGCCCTGGAGCAGGCCGATGGGAGCGGACGTTTTATCGAGGACGCCTGGCAGCGTGAAGGGGGGGGCGGTGGTCGCACCCGGGTGCTGCGTGGCGGGAGTGTCATCGAGCAGGGGGGGGTGAACTTTTCCCATGTCTACGGCGATGCCATGCCGGCTTCTGCGACCGCCCACAGGCCCGAACTGGCGGGACGCCGCTTCGAGGCGATGGGCGTCTCTTTGGTGATCCATCCGCACAATCCTCACGTGCCGACCAGTCACGCCAACGTGCGTTTCTTCATCGCCGAGAAGGAGGGGGAGGCCCCTATCTGGTGGTTCGGGGGTGGCTTCGATCTGACGCCCTTCTATCCGGTGGAGGAGGATTGCCACCATTGGCACCGCGTGGCCAGGGAGCTCTGTGCCCCGTTTGGAGATGAGGTCTATTCCGAGTACAAGGCATGGTGCGATCGCTATTTCTTCCTCAAGCACAGGGGGGAGACGCGAGGTGTCGGGGGGCTCTTCTTCGATGACCTCAATCGCTGGCCGTTCGAGCAGTGTTTCGCCTTTATGCGGGCCGTGGGGGATGGCTATCTCCAGGCCTATCTGCCTATCGTCGAACGGCGCAGGGAGCACCCCTATGGGGAGTCGGAGCGGCAGTTCCAGCTCTACCGTCGTGGTCGCTACGTGGAGTTCAACCTGGTCTATGATCGCGGCACCCTGTTTGGGCTGCAAACCGGTGGGCGTACCGAGTCGATCCTCATGTCGATGCCACCTCTGGCGCGCTGGGAGTATGACTGGCACCCGGAGCCTGGCACTGCCGAGGCGCGCCTGCAGGCGTATCTGGCGCCGCGTGAGTGGTGACATGCAGGGCCCCATGATGGGGCCTTGCTGCTTGTGGCCGGATGGAAAAAACCGTTAAATCGGATGATTCGCCGTAACAGGAGCTCTCCGATGGATCGCTATCTCGTGGTTGGCAACCCGGTTCGCCACAGCAAGTCACCCTTCATTCACACCCTCTTTGCCCGGCAGACCGAGCAGGCGATGGAGTATGGTCTCTGTGAGCCTCCTCTCGATGGGTTTGCCGATGCCTTGCACCTCTTCTTTGCCCGCGGCGGCAAGGGGTGTAACGTGACCGTTCCCTTCAAGGAGCAGGCCTTCGCCATCGCGTCCGAACTGACCGAGCGGGCTCGCCGCGCCGGTGCAGTCAACACTCTGCTGATGACCGGGCAGGGGGTGTTGCTCGGTGATAACACGGATGGCGCCGGTCTGGTGGCCGACCTCAAGCAGCAGCAGGTCGAGCTTAACGGTGCCCGCATCCTGTTATTGGGGGCAGGAGGGGCGGCCCGGGGGGCTCTGGCTCCTCTGTTGGCGGAGCAGCCGCAGAGCCTGGTGATCGCCAATCGAACCCAGGCCAAGGCCGAACAGCTGGCCACCGAGTTTGGTGAGCTGGGCAATGTCTCGGCGGCCTCCTTCGAGGCGCTGGAGGGACCGTTCGATCTCATCATCAACTCCACCTCGGCCAGTTTGGCCGGCGAGGTACCCCCGCTGGCTGCCGGCCTCATCCATGGGCAGTTGACGGTCTACGATATGATGTACGGGGCCGGTGATACCCCCTTCAACGCCTGGGCACGGGCATTGGGTGCCGTGCGGGTCATCGATGGTCTGGGCATGTTGGTGGAGCAGGCTGCCGAAGCCTTCAGCCTTTGGCGCGGCATTCGCCCCGGTTCCCGTCAGGTGCTGCGCGAGTTGCGTCGTCAGTTGGGATAAGGAGAGAGCCATGAACCAGGATATTTTGTTTCCCGACCTGCAGGAGTGGCAGGCTGCACAGCAACGGATCTGTTTCCCGGCCCAGATGATGGGGGCACTGATCCAGTGCTACATCAGCAAGGGACAGTTGGAGCGAATGGCCGGGCTGGTCTTGCGTTCGGAAGACGATGCCCTGCGTGCCTTCTCGTCGTTGAGATTCGATATCGAAGAGCTGGCGACCCAGGCGATTGAGGAGCAGGCCTTTGCGCCCGATGGCTCGATCACCATTGGTCAATGGGCCCACGGTCACCATGGAGACTTGTGAGCCGCGGGGGGAATTGCTCCGTCTTTTTGTAAGAGATCGCCTACAGACGGGGCGGCCAACGGCTGAAATTTTGCATTTAATTTTTAAATAATCTCTTTTTTTTCATTCAGTTAAACAATGTTCGTGGTTTTTAAGTTGTTAAATAAGACAAATTATCTGTTGAGCCCGGGATTTACTGAGTTAAATTACGCTTCATGGAAGCGCTTTCGGCGTGCCGAAGCGTAGCAAGGGAATGAAGTACCAGGGAGTGGTGACCCTCAGGATGAGGGGGTGTGCAGGAGGCCATCTCTCGTGTCGTTCGCAGGAGGCGAATCGGCAGGAGTCTAAAAGAAAGCAAGCACACGCAACAATAAATCCAGGATGACGAGACGATAAGGTCAGGATGACCACAGACCTCACGCAGTTTGTTGAGGCACGGACATGGTGCATCGGGCATCAGAACATCGAAAGGCAGCCATAGGCTGCCTTTTTTCTTTTGTCGTGATTAACCCGCCAGCGGGTTTTGTGTCAAAATAGCGGCAATATGCCCGAGAGGCGCCTCAGCTGCGCCCTGTCGTGAAAAGCGAGACAGAATCGGTGCCGGATCCCATTCCCGCGCTCCTCTCCTGTACCCCCTCTCCACGTCCCTTTAAGATGCCCTGCCGGGACATCTTAAGGCGGGTTCCACCACTGTATTCCGGAGTAGATCAATGTCGGCCAACAAACCTGTTCGCAAGCCCAAGAGTGGCGGTAAGAAAGAGTCTCAGGAGAGCGCCCTGGCCGGGCGTGAGCGCAAGCGCGCAGCCAAGCGCAAGGGGCTGAAGGCAGGCTCCCGTCACTCGGGTACCCAGAGCGGCGGCAAGTCTGGCAAGAAGGATCAGAAAGATCCGCGTATCGGCTCCCGCAAGCCGGTGGCGTTGGTGGTCGAGGCGGCCAAGCCTCAGGCTCCCAAGGCCGCTCCGGTGAAGGAAGAGAAGCCGCTGATGTTGGCTCCCGAGCAGGAGCTGGCCGCTATCGAGAATGACGATCGCCTCAACGAGCTGCTCGATCGCCTCGACGAGGGTGAGGCGTTGAGCCCGGCCGATCAGGCCTGGGTCGAGCAGATGGTGGCTCGTCACCAGCAACTGATGGAAGAGCTGGGACTGGTCGAAGAGGATGAAGAGGACGAAGCCGAAGAGCCCGCCACTGATGACGAGCTGTGGGATCGCTTCCTCGACGCCGATTTCAAGCCTGAGTCCAAGCCGTGAGTCTGATTTGGCTGGCTGTGGCCGGGGCCATCATCCTGGCCGGGGTGGCGGCTTATGCCGCCAGCCTCCTGCTCAGGTTGAGGGCTCAGCAGCTTACACGCCAGCAGGCGATCCGGGCGCGTAACCTGCGTATTCTGGAGAGCGTTCAGGTCATTGCCAAGGCGGTACAAGAAGGGCAGTGTGACCCCTCAGAGGGGGCGATTCGCCTCACCAACCTGCTCGATGCCCTGCAGATGGTGCATAGCCAACCGCTGCCCGAGCAGTACCCGGGCCTCTACGGCCTGTATGAAAAGATCCGCCATCTCGCCACTCATGAGGCGCGCAGTGCCCTCGAGAAGCGTGAGCGGATGCGTCAGGACCTTGAACGGGTCAAGCATGAGGCCGACTATAACGACCAGATCCAAGAGGATGTGGCAAGACTGGCCATATTCACCCTGCCGGAGTGATGGCCGCCCAATGAGGAGCGTGATGTGCAAGCAGAGAAGATAGTCTGGGACCAGGCCCTGATCGAGAAGTACAACTACAGTGGCCCCCGTTATACCTCTTATCCGACGGCCCTGGAGTTTGACGAGGCTTTCGGATTCGATCAGTTTGCGGTCGCCGCCGTGGCCTATCCGCAGCGCCCTCTCTCCCTCTACGTGCACATCCCCTTCTGCCACAAGCTCTGCTATTACTGCGGCTGCAACAAGGTGATCACCCGCCATCAGCACAAGGCCGATCAGTATCTCGACTATCTGGAGCGGGAAATCCGCTTCCTGGCGCCACGCTTCGGGGGGCGCAGTGTAACCCAATTGCACTGGGGTGGCGGTACACCCACCTACCTGACCGAGGCCCAGACCCGTCGCCTGATGGCCATGCTGCGGGAGCACTTCTCTTTTGCCGAACAGGCCGAGATCAGTATCGAGGTCGACCCGCGCGAGATTGAGCTCTCCATGCTTGATGTGCTGCGTGAGGTGGGCTTCAACCGTATCAGCCTGGGGGTGCAGGACTTCAACAAGGCGGTCCAGGTCGCGGTCAATCGGGAGCAGGACAACGACTTTATCCGGGCCATGCTCGAGCGTGCCCGTGAGCTGGGGTTCCGCTCTACCAATCTGGATCTCATCTATGGTCTGCCACTGCAGACCCGGGAGAGCTTCCGCCATACCTTGGAGGAGGTGCTCAAGACCGATCCCGCCCGTCTCTCCATCTTCAACTATGCTCATCTGCCGAGCCGTTTCGCCGCCCAGCGCAAGCTGAAAGAGGAGGAGATGCCGGCGCCGCGGGAGAAGCTGGCCATGCTGCAGGAGACCATCGAGTTTCTGACCGGTCAGGGTTACCAGTTTATCGGCATGGATCACTTCGCCAAACCGGACGACGAGCTGGCGGTAGCCCAGCGTGAGGGCAAGCTGCATCGCAACTTCCAGGGTTATACCACTCAGGGGGAGTGTGATCTGCTGGGGCTTGGTGTCTCCTCCATCAGCATGCTGGGGGATGCCTACTCCCAGAATCAGAAGGAGCTCAAGGAGTACTACGCCCAGGTGGAGGCCCTCGGCCACGCCCAGTGGAAGGGGTGCGCCCTGAATCGGGATGACCTGATCCGGCGTGGCGTGATCAAGGGATTGATCTGCAACTTCCGTCTCGATTTTTCCGAGATAGAGCAGGCGCACGATCTGGTCTTTGCCGACTATTTTGCCGAAGACCTCAAGTTGCTCCAGACCTTCGTCGACGATGGCCTGGTCTTCATCGATGAGCAAGGCATTCGGGTTGCCCCGACCGGTCATCTGCTGATCCGCAACATCTGCATGTGCTTCGACGTTTATCTGCGCAGCCGAGCCCGCCAGCAGCAATTCTCCAGGGTGATCTGATCCCCTTATCGCGGAGCCCAAACGGGCTCCTTTTTATTGGGTCACTTCTCCATGGGGTGATTGTCGTTGTGCCGCCAGCTCTCGAGTCGGCGGTGTACCCCCCGTTGTAACTGCTTGAAACTGCTCTCCATCCAGTCGACCCCCACCAGAATGGATAGAGTGACCAGAGTGAGGGCGATGGATTGGGTCAGCATGTCGAGGCCTATCATGGCCCCCAGTGCTGCCAGCATCCAGACCGTCGCGGCCGAGGTGACGCCGAGTACCTGACCATTCTGGGTCATCATGACACCGGCACCGAGGAAGCCGATCCCTGTGACCAGTTGGCCGAGGACGCGCGCCTGATCGGCTGGTTGGGGGCTGAGGTGAGTGGCCAGCGCCAGAAAGCAGTAGCTGCCGAGTATGATGAGAGAAGAGGTGCGGATACCGACCGGCTTGCCGCGCAGTTGCCGCTCCAACCCGACCAGGGTGCCACAGGCCAGACAGGCGAGAATATGAAGCCAGGAGAAGGGGGCGATATTGAGTAGTTCGGGCATGGGGGCTCTCCCGGATTGTAGTGATGAGCCAGTCTTCACTATCTCTGTTCTGCCCCTGTTTGTCGATGGGACAGGTCGGGGGAATCGGGGTAGAGTGACACCCGAAGATGGGGAGGAGTCAGGATGAGAGAGAAAGAGGCAGGCTGCCTCTGCCTGCGTGAGGCGAAGGGCGGCGATCTGGCGGCCATCGTTCGCCTCGAGCGCTACCTGTTCCCGCCCGAGATCGCCTTCGGGCGCGATCGTTGGCGCTATCTGCTGGAGCGAGCCAGGGGGAAGGTGTGGCTGCTGCACGATGCCCGGGGAGAGCTGATGGCCTATCTCTGCGTGCTCGAGCACAGGGGCTGGCAGCGGTTGGTGGTGCAGACCCTGGCGGTGCACTGGCGCCTGAGCCGGAAGGGGTGGGGGCGATGGTTGATGATGCGGCTCATCGAGTGGGCCCGTGAGCAGGGGTGGCGCAGCATTCGCCTCGAAGTGAGTGAACGTAACGAAGAGGGACTGGGTCTCTACGCTAGCCTGGATTTTCACCAGGTCGCTCTGCTGCGGGATTACTATGGGCCGCGCCATCACGGACAGAGAAGGGTGCTTGTCCTATGAGCTGTGATGCCTGCCTGAGCGATGCCATCAAGGCGAAGTTGGGCCGCTGCCGGGCCTGTGCCATCCAGTGTGCACTGGTTGGATGTGCCGGGGCTCTTGCCTGGTACTGGCTGGGTGCCGACACCTCGGTCAACGCGCTGACCGGTGCCCTCTTCGGTGTGGCGGGATGGGGCTTGTTGCTGCTGCACCTGCTGGTCTTTCTCTGGCGCCGCCTCACCGGTCGCGAGTTGGGGCAGGATTGAGGTCCATCGTTTCCGGGATGATTGGCTCGAACCTTGCTCTGGATGGACTCGTGTCGATTTGATGACGGAGTGTCGGATGGAGATCAAGGCGTATAACCGGCAATTGGCCCAAGCGGCCAGCCATGGGCGAGCCGCCGCAACCCTGGCCGATCGGGGTCAGGGAGGGTGGGAGGAGCAGATCAGCCTCTCGAGCCAGGTGCTTACCGGTCGGGCCCAGAGCGTGTTGACCTATGAGCATCTGGGCAAGAGCCGTCCGACGGGTGGCGCCCAGGGAGGGGACCCCGTACAGCGACTGGTGGATCACGCCCTGGGGTTCGATCGCAAACAGTTTAATGAGCTGGAGACGCAGATCCAGGCGCTGCAAAAACAGAGCGGGATGAGTGACGAGGAGCGGGCTGCGCAGCTCAAGCCTCTGCAAGAGAAGCGCGACGAGTTGCTCAAGGGGGCCCTGGAGCGTCTGATTGGCCGAGAGCCTGAGCAGGCCTAACCACCGGTTTATCGCGCTTTGACCTGGCTTGCCCTCGGGCGCACAATGCCCCCGAGTTCACAGCGGGGATAGCCCATGAACAATTTCCACTATATCAATCCGACCCAGATCTGTTTTGGCCGTGGCGAGATAGCCGCGCTGGGCGGTCTGGTACCCACCTCGGCTCGCCTGCTGGTGCTCTACGGAGGTGGCAGCATCAAGACCAATGGTGTCTACGAGCAACTCGAGCAGGCTCTGAGCCACCATCAATGGCATGAGTTTGGTGGTATCACGGCCAATCCCGAGTTCGATGTCCTGATGCAGGCTGTCGAGTTGGTGCGTCGGGAGCGCATCGACTATCTGTTGGCCGTCGGTGGTGGGTCCGTGATCGATGGCGCCAAATTCGTGGCGGCCGCTGCCTGTTTTGAAGGGCAGAGTCCCTGGGCGCTGTTGGAGGGGGCCAGGGTAGAGGCAGCCTTACCGCTGGGGTGTGTGCTGACGTTGCCGGCCACCGGCTCGGAGAGCAATCCGGTGGCGGTGATCAGCCGTGGTGACGCCAAGCTCTCCTTTCGTCATCCCCTGCTGCAGCCAGGCTTCGCCATTCTCGACCCCTCGGTCACCTTCACCCTGCCACCGCGTCAGGTGGGCAACGGGGTCGTGGATGCGTTTGTTCATGTGCTCGAGCAGTATCTCACCTATCCGGTGCAGGCGGACGTACAGGATCGTTTGGCCGAGGGGCTCTTGCTGGCTCTGCTTGAGAATGGGCCTCGAGCCCTGAGTGAACCCGACAATTACGAGGTTCGTGCCAACATCATGTGGGCCGCCTCTCTCGCCCTCAATGGCCTGATTGGGCGGGGGGTTCCCCATGACTGGTCTACCCATGCCATCGGCCATCAGCTGACGGCGCTCTACGGTCTGGACCATGCCCAGAGTCTGGCGGTGGTGTTGCCCTCGCTGCTGCGAGCACAGGCCCGGAGCAAGCAGGACAAATTGATCCAGCTGGGACGGCGGGTATGGCAGTCGAGCAGAGAGGACACGGCCCTGCAGATCGAGGAGAGCATACTGCGTATCGAAGGTTTCTTCCGGCAGATGGGGGTGGCTACCAGGCTGGGGGATTATGGTCTCGGTGAGCCTGCTATCGCCGCCGTCTGCTCCAATCTCAAGCGCTTTGGCCTCATTCGACTGGGGGAGCACGGGGATCTGGATCCGGAGCGGGTCGCTCGTATTTTGGCCCAGGCCCTCTGAGGCAAAGCGCCAGCTTTTCGACCACACTCATCCCTGATGATGTATGGAGGTGTGTGATGGCAAGGATGCTGGTTGTTCTGCTGCTCTGTAGCTGGTGGCATCTGGCGCAGGCCATGCAGGCGGTCACCGAGGATATGCCCCCCTATAACTGGCGTGATGACAAGGGAGAGATGACCGGCTTCTCGGTCCAGCTCCTGCATGCGCTGCTGGAGCGCAGTGGTCTGCAACTCGATGAGAAGGGGGTGCAGTTACTCCCTTGGGCAAGAGCCTATCAGACGGCCCTCTACCAGCCGGATATCGTTCTCTTCACCGCGGCACGGACCGCCGAGCGCGACAAGTTATTTCAATGGGTTGGCCCCATCGGCCCCAGGGCCATCTGGTTCTGGCGCCTTGCCAGTCGCAGCGATGTTGCCCCCCAGAATCTGGCAGAAGCGACCCGCTGGCGGATTGCGGCAGTGCGTAACTCAGCCTCTGCCCAGCAACTCTCTCTGGATGGGTTTGTGTCGCTGGTCAATGTAAGCGATGAGACCGACAAGTTTCGTATGCTGCGGCGGGGACGGGTCGAGCTGGTGACTGCGCTGGAGCTGGGCGCCGCCTTTCACATGCGGCAGCTCGGCAGCTCCCTGTCAGAGTTGACCCGACTGTTTGTGCAGGATGCCCAGTATGATTACTACTTTGCCGTCAGTCGGGGG
Source organism: Aeromonas sp. R6-2 (assembly GCF_040908155.1). Lineage (NCBI taxonomy): Bacteria > Pseudomonadati > Pseudomonadota > Gammaproteobacteria > Aeromonadales > Aeromonadaceae > Aeromonas > Aeromonas sp. R6-2. The sequence goes on from NZ_JBFODE010000062.1 coordinate 70,078, forward strand.
ACGGATCCGGCCAAGGTGGCGGCCCTGCAGCAGGCGCTCGATGCCATGCGTCTCGATGGCTCGCTCGAGCGCCTGCGTCAGCAGTGGCTCAAGTAGATCAGGCCTGCAGCGCCTGGTCCAGGTCGGCCAGCAGATCGCCGATATCTTCTATGCCTACCGAGAGGCGGATCATCTCTGGCCTTACCCCGGCCTTGGACTGCTCCGCCTCGCTCAGTTGGCGATGGGTGGTCGAGGCCGGATGGCAGGCCAGTGACTTGGCATCCCCTATGTTGACCAGGCGCTTGAAGATGCGCAGAGCATCATAGAAGCGCACCCCCGCCTCATACCCCCCCTTGAGCCCGAAGGAGAGCAGCGCCGAGGGGCGTCCTCCCATGTAGCGGCTGGCCAGTCCGTGGTGCGGGTGGTCGGGCAGGCCGGCGTAGCTGACCCACTCTACCGCCGGGTGTTGCTGCAGATGGAGGGCAACTGCCATGGCATTCTCCACATGGCGATCCATGCGAAGGGTCAGGGTCTCTAGCCCCTGCAGGATCAAAAAGGCATTGAAGGGGGAGAGGGCCGCTCCCGTATTGCGCAGGGGGACGGTGCGCACCCGGCCGATAAAGGCTGCCGCGCCAAAGGCCTCGGTGTAGATCACTCCGTGATAGGAGGGCTCGGGCCGGGTCAGCTGCGGAAAACGGGTGGCGTGTTGATGCCAAGGGAAGGTGCCTCCGTCCACAATGATGCCTCCCAGCGAGTTGCCATGCCCGCCCACATACTTGGTCAGGCTGTGAACCACTATGTCGGCGCCGTGGGTGATGGGTTTGCACAGGACGGGAGAGGCCACAGTGTTATCCACGATCAGGGGGACCCCGGCGGCATGAGCGACCCGGGCCAGGGCCCCAATGTCGACAATGTTGCCTGCCGGATTGCCGATGCTCTCGCAGTAGACTGCCTTGGTGTGTCCGTCGATGAGGGCTGCGATGGCTTCGGGGCTGTCGTCCCGGGCGAAGCGAACCTCTATTCCCTGGCTGGGCAGCATGTGGGCAAACAGGGTGTAGGTGCCCCCGTAGAGCTGGGGGGTGGAGACTATGTTATCCCCCGCCCGTGCCAGGGCCTGGATGGCGTAGGTGATGGCGGCCGATCCTGCCGATACGGCCAGTGCTGCCACACCACCTTCCAACGCCGCCATCCGTTGCTCCAGCACATCGTTGGTGGGGTTCATGATGCGGGTATAGATATTGCCGGGGACTGCCAGATCGAAGAGATCGGCCCCGTGTTGGGCGCTGTCAAACTCGTACGCAACAGTCTGGTAGATGGGGACGGCGACGGCCTTGGTCGCGGGATCGCTGGTGAAGCCGTGATGAAGGGCCAGGGTGGCGTCTTGCATGGTACGTTCCTTGTTCTTTAGACGGATAGACGTCCACTTTATGCCTGTGGCGGTTCACTGTAAATCACAGATCCTAAAGACGGCGACGATATTCCCGGTCTTCCACATAGGGGAGGTCCCACTGCATCAGTTGTGTCAGGGTTGACAGCGGATCCTGTCGCCAGCTCGGGCTCTGGTGAACGATGCGGGAGAAGTAGCGGCGCCAGAACGGCAGGGGATTGGTCAGTGTCATGGGGTGTCTCCTCTTGGTTGAGCCCAATATTGGCGTAAAATGAGGAAGGTAAAACTGAAAATAGTAAAAGATTGGTTTCCTTATTTATGCCCAGTGAACGCCTCTATCAGCACTTTGAACGCCTGGTGCGCCAACTCTCCTCTCTCGATAGCGAATTGACCCTGGGGGAGGTGGCCGAGTTGCTCTGTTGCACCTCACGTAATGCCCGCCTGCTGCTGCAACGGATGCAGGAGCAGGGGTGGCTGTCCTGGCAGGCATCGGCCGGTCGTGGTCGACGGGCCAGGCTGACGCTGCTGGACTCTCCGGTGATGCTTCAGAGTCGGCGATTAGAGGCATTGGTCACGCAGGGGAGGCTGGAGCAGGCGCTGCAGTTGGTCGATGGACAGGTCGAGCGACTGCTCCCCTATCTGGCCGGTGGCTCGGGCACCTTGACCTCGGAAGGCCAGCAGATCCTGCGGGTCCCTTACTACCGACCACTGCCCAATCTATTGCCGCATCTGCCTCTGCGTCGGTCCGAGATCCACCTGGTTCGGCAGATCTTTAACGGTCTGCTGAGACGAAATGAGGAAAATGGGGAAATTGAGTCTGACCTCGCCCACCATTGGGTCATGCTCTCACCGTTACACTGGCGCTTCTATCTGCGTCCCATGGTCCGCTTCCATCATGGCGGGCTCTTGCAGGCGGAAGATGTCTGCCTCTCTCTGGGACGCCTGAAGAGCCGTCCACTGTTTGCTCATATGGAACGAGTGGAGGCCGTCTCCCCAAGGGTCGTGGACATAGTGCTCTCGACGCCGGATCCCTGGTTACCCCATCTGCTGTGTGAACCTGCCGCCTTGATCCTGCCAGGAGACTGGCAAGAGAGGGCCGATATGGCCCTCTATCCGGTGGGGAGCGGTCCCTATCGGGTGGTGACCAATGATAGCCAGCGCCTGCGTCTGGCGGCATTCGATGACTACTTCGGATTGCGAGCCCTGCTCGACGAGGTCGATATCTGGATGCTACCCCCTCTCGCAGAGCGCCTTACCTGCCAGTTGCAACTGGCGGTTGAGCATAGGGATTCTGGTCAGGCCAGAGCGGCCTCTGCGCTGGAGGCGGGTTGCTATTTCATGCTGGCAGATCAGCGCTCACCGCGCATGGCCGATGAGGGCCTGAGAAGCTGGTTGGCACATTGCCTGAATCCGGTTCGCTTGCTCGGTGGCTTGCCCGCTGAGCTGCATGAGGTGTTGGCTCCTGCGCGGGGGTTACTGCCTCGCTGGCGTGATGTTCCGCTTTCGTCAGCACCATTGAACGCCGCTCTCCCCCATCGTCTGGTATTGGCCTATTTCAGTCAGCATCTGGAGTTTGCGGCTCTGGCCGCCGTCATGGGTTCGCGGCTGGAGCAAGAGGGGATTGAACTGGTCGTGAGAGAGGTGGATTACCATACCTGGGCACGGGGAGATTGGGAGGGCGTCGATATCTGGTTGGGGACGGTCAACCTGGAACAGGCGAGCGATTATGCCGTCTATGCCTGGTTACAGGAGTTGCCTCTGCTGCGAGCCGTATGGCATGACGAGTCTTCCTTTTGGCAGGGATTGACGCTCTGGCGCGATGGGCTGCACGAGATGGGAGTGCGGGAGGAGGTGGCGCGGTTACAGCGCCGGGCACTGTTTATGCCCCTGTTTCATCATTGGCTGGAGCTTGATAATCGCAGTGGCGTTAATGGGGTTCGAATGACGGCGCTAGGATGGTTCGACTTTCGAAACGCCTGGATTGCACCCCAGGCTGAATAGGGTGAGTTGGTCGATTATTTAGATGAACCTGCTGTGAAATTCTTATTTATCAGAGAGAATTAATTGTCTTCGTTGAGATAACGTTTTCACGCCACGTTCGCTGACTTTCAGTTTCATCTGTGATTTATTACATTCGTGTAATTAAATTACGTTGATAGCCCGATAAAAATAGGGCCGGAACCGCGAATCGCGCTCCGGCCGCCAGAATCAGCGTAAAAAATAGGAAGAAGCTAAATCTTGAGAACGAGACGATGGGTGTTCTTCAAGAAGCAGGAGAAGTATAACAGGTCGAACCAGTTTTTAAAGTATTTGCTCTAGTTTTTGGGCAAAAAAACGCCCCACAGAGACTCTGCGGGGCCGCTATTCAGCCACATTCAATTACGTGAAATAAAAGGTCTGAAAGATAGAACATCTTACCTCTGTACCCTACGCCGCTAACTGTACAGCAACTGGACAAAAAGTGAAAGTAATTTATGTAAGTTACTTTCAGGAACTGTGACTGAAAATATTTTCCTTATTTATCATGGCTATAAAAAAAGCCCCGATTGACATCGGGGCTGTATCAAAAGGTGACTTACTAGCACTTCCTCAACTATCTGGTTAGGCCGCGGGTTTGAGAATAAGTTCCACTGTACCGAGAAAAAAGTGTCGTCCAGCCATGAAAATATCATCAAATAACCTTAATTATCTGATTTGTAACTATATTTTCAACCTCTCCAGAATCTCTTCCGGTTGCTCCGTCTCGGCAAGCACCAGGCGTAACCGATTGAAGGCATTACAGGCTTCTTGGGGATACTTGCCAAACGAGACAACACCCGTGTGACTCCAGCCGGCGGCGAGCAGTACCTTCTTCTTGAAGGCAGTCCCCTCGGTTCCACCTCCACCCAGTTGCATCAACAGCTGTTCCATCTGCAGGTGAGGAGGGGGCACGCGTGAGAAGGTGGTGAAATGCTCAGGGGTGACTTCATCGAAGGTCATAATGGTTCTCGCTCTGTGTTCAATCAGTAACTCAAAAGATAGATCAGGAGAGACGGGGTTGCCGTTCAGACCGAGAGATTGAGACCACCAGTGTGCAGCGGAGTGACGGCACTCTGGTAGTGCTGGGCGATAACCCGATTGCGTTGGGTCATGATGTTATCGAGTGGACCGCCTCGTCCGGAGATGGTGCGCTGGTAGAGCTGTTGGCTGGCCTTCATCTCCTTGCGTGCGGCGGCGCGCGCAACGGCATAATCCTGTGCAGAAGGATCGGTCGGGGCCAGCGCGGCGGCCTGTACGGCCTGCATCTTACGGATGGTGGCCGAGGGGTCGTGAGGAATCTCTGTCGTGTCAATTGAGACTTCACCACCCTGTGCATAGCGCTGGGCATCCGGTCCCGTGGTGTACTCATAGCTTGGGGCTCCCGCGTACTGGCCACCGAGTCGCTGGTGTGCCTGCTCGTGGTTATGCACCTCCTGGTCACGATCCTTGAGCTGCTCTATCTCTCTTTGCTGTTCGGGGGTGAATTGCTGCCGGGATTGATCCCGTTGCGGTTGACCCTGCCCCTGTTGGCCACCCTGGCGGCCGTCGGGATCGACCTGCTCAAGCCCGGCTTGTGGTTGAGACCCGGCACGAACCTCACGTCCCTGGCTCTCAGGATTCTGGGTGGCCGGCTTGGGGTTTTCTCTCTGCTGACGGCTCCCGATCTCCTCTCCCTCAGGATAGGAACTGGAGGCTTTGGGCTGGGGGATATAGTCGGCCTTGCGGTTATCGGCGCGTGCAGATTCCGTCTGGGGGTACAGATGGTTGGGAATGAAGTTGGGGAGGCCGACATTAACGTTCATGTCATACTCGAATGTCGATCAGCGTCCCCATCATCTCGTTGGCACTCTTGATGACCCTGGCATTGGCGCCAGCCTGCAACTCGCCCACCTTGAGATTCACCAACTCTTCGGGAACGTTGACCTTGTCACCCGAGGGGGTGCTGAGGCTGGCGAGAGAGGCTGAGGCGTCGGCCACGGTTTTTTCGGCCCGCTGAAAGCCGATCGTGCCATTCGTCATGGCTGAATCAATACGCATCACACATCCTCACACAACGGGTAGTTCAATTATTCACCAGTAGCGAAAGAAATTGAAGTGATGTGCCGTTTTTTTAGTCGATCATGGCGCCGAGCCGGCGACAAAACTCCTCCGGATGGGAGATAAAGGGCGCATGGGAGGCCTTTTCGAAGACCAGGCTCGAGCTGTGCGGGAAGCGGGCGTCGAGCAGAGGCACGACCGCGCGGGGCACCAAAGAGTCGAGACGGCCGTAGAGACGCAGCCAGGATCCCTGCCAGTTGTCCATGGCTGCGCGCAGATCGACCTCGGCCAGTAGACGGAGTCCCTCGGCCAGCGCCACAGGGGAGGGGGCCGGCCGCTCGGCCAGCCAGCGGCGCAGTTGGCGGATATCATCCCGGGCGTGCTCGCTGCCCATGGCCTGAATGGCCAGGAAGCGCTCTATGGTCTGGTTAAAGTCTCCCTTGAGCATCTGTTGGAAACCGTCCAGCACCTTGGGCGCTATGCCGGGCCACCCTTCACGGGCCAGGAAGCAGGGCGAGCTGGCGACCGTGATGAGCTGCTGTACCCGCTGCGGGTGGGTGAGGGCGATTTGACTGGCCACCAGTCCGCCCAGCGACCAGCCCAGCAAGATGGTGCGCTCGGGCAGAACCTTCACCACCTCCTCTGCCAGCCATTCGAGGCTATAGTCGACCCCATCGGGCAGTGCAGAGGCGCCAAATCCGGGAAGATCGACCAGATGCAATCGATAGTGGTTGGCCAGAAGGGGGGCAACACCATGCCAAACCGCACTATTCATGCCCCAACCATGAAGCAGGACCAGGTCCGGCCCCTTCCCCGTCAGCTCTACCGTGATGCTCATCTACACTCAGGTCCTGTTGTTGTCATGGTGGTCAGGCATGGTAAAGGGCTGGGTGACGAAAGCAAGGGGGCTGCTGGGTGGTCGGGCCGACTGGAGTGGTCACTGCTTGCTCTGTCTGCAGCCGAGTGAGATCCCGCTGCTTTGCGATGTCTGCCGGCGAGCCCTGCACCAGGATATGAGACGCTGCCACGGTTGCGCCGCCCCCTTGCCCGATACTCTCCCCCCGGATCAGTTGTGGTGTGGCCGGTGTCAGCGTCGGCCTCCTCCCTGGGCTCGGCTGCAGGTGATCGGTGACTATCTGGCCCCCTGGCCTGTGTTAATTCCGCGCTTCAAGTATGCCAGGCAGGTGATGCTGGCCGATGTACTGGGACGGCTGCTGGCCGATCACCTGGATCTGACCGACCCGCCCGAGGTGCTGCTACCCGTACCGCTGCACTGGTGGCGGCGCATCACCAGGGGGTTTAACCAGGCCGAGCTGCTGGCGTGTGAGGTGGCCCGCCATACCGGAATTCCACTCGATAGGAGCTTGCTGAGACGGGCGCGGGCAACCCCTCAGCAGAGTCGCCTCGGTGCCGGGGCGCGGCGACGCAATCTGCGCCATGCCTTTCGGGTGGGGAGCCATCACTATCGTCACGTTGCGCTGATCGACGATGTGGTAACCACAGGGGCGACGGCGGGGCGGTTGGCGCGTCTGTTGCGGGAAAGCGGGGTGGAGCGGGTGGAGGTGTGGGCCCTGTGTCGCACCCTGCGGCATCTTGGCTGAAGCGTGACGGGTGTGCTACCCATCGCCTGGCAACAGGAGTATCATCAATACCCTAGCCATTTGCTCAGGTTTACGAGGACAGTGATGATCACCATTTCCGAGGCCGCCCAGGCTCATTTTCGCAAGCTGCTGGAGAAACAGCCGGAAGGCACCAACATCCGGGTGTTTGTCGTCAATCCCGGTACGCCCAACGCCGAATGCGGTGTCTCTTACTGCCCGCCCGATGCCGTGGATCCGGATGATCAGCACCTTCCCTTCGACGGCTTCGAGACCCTGATCGACCCGCTGAGTGCCCCCTTTCTGGAGGAGGCGAGCATCGACTTCGTCACCGATCAGATGGGCTCCCAGCTGACGCTCAAGGCACCCAACGCCAAGATGCGCAAGGTGGGTGACGACGCTCCCCTGATCGAGCGCATCGAATACGTGCTGCTCTCCGAGGTGAACCCCATGCTGGCCGGTCACGGCGGTAAGGTGACCCTGACCGAGCTGACCGAAGACGGTTACGCCATCCTGCAGTTTGGCGGTGGTTGCAACGGCTGCTCCATGGTCGATTACACCCTCAAAGAGGGGATCGAGAAGCAACTGCTGGAGAAGTTCCCGAACGAGCTCAAGGGCGTCAAGGATGCCACCGAGCACCAGCGTGGCGATCACTCCTACTATTGATCTCCGGCTCCCCATAGAGAAGGCCCCGCCAAC